>DASYCT010000250.1:0-13450 GCA_036500065.1 Chitinophagaceae bacterium
ACTAGCATTCGGGGAAAGGAAATCCGGCAATAAAGGTTTGGTTCACGTCCGGGGGGTGAGCCGCCCGGGAGGGCGACCCACCCCCGGACGGTGTGAGAAAATGGTGGGTCGCCCTCCTGGGGCGGCTCACCATTTTCTCTATCTCAAAATGCCCGTTTGAAGCTGGTTTCATGGGGTTTTCCACAATTTGTTCATAAGCTAAATTCCCCTATTTTTGCCATCCTTAATTTAAAACCGATCATATCTGATTCATTATGTCAATCATTCAACGAATTCGTGACAGAGCTGCCTGGCTAGTTTTTGGGGTAATCGGGGTAGCGTTACTCGGCTTCCTGGTGCAGGATGCTTTTGTAGGAAAAACCGGCCGGGGTCTTTTTAACGGCAACAGTACGACCGTAGGCGTTGTAAATGGCCAGAAGCTGGATATCACGGCGCTTGACGAGCGTGTAAAACAGGTAAAAGCGCAGTACCAGTCATACAATTACCCGATTGACGATTATACCGCCCGCGAGCAGGCATGGAATAATTTTATTGCAGAAAGCGTAATGGAAGGGGAAAGTGAGAAAACAGGTTTGGTGGTTACCGCCAAAGAAGTGGATGATATGCTCTATGTGAACCCGCTGGATGAAATACGCCAGGCGCCGGCGTATAAAAACGATCAAACAGGAGAGTACGATCCCAATAAACTCAAACAGCAGATTGGAGAAATAAGAAGAAGAAAAGTAAAAGAGCAGGTCGATGGATTGGATAATTATCTTGTCGGCATCAGCAATAACAGGTTGCAGCAGAAATTTGCTTCCCTGATGGCCAATACTGCCTATTTCCCGAAATGGATGCTGGAAAAGATGAACAGCGATAACAGCAGTGTGGCTTCCGCTTCTTATGTGCATGTGCCTTATGGCACCATCGCCGACAGCAGTATTAAAGTAAGCGACGACGAGATTGCCGACTACGTAAGCAACCATAAAGAAGAATACAAACAGGAAGAAACCCGCGGCATCGCCTACGTAACATTCGATGCATCTCCTTCCGCAAGGGATACTGCAGACCAGAAGGCGCAGCTCGAAAACGTGAAGCAGGAGTTTGCCAGCACATCCGAGCCCGATATTTCGGGCTTCCTGCTCCGCAACCAGTCACAAACCAATTACCTGGATGCCTTTGTAGCTAAAACATCTATACAGGTTCCCTTTAAAGATTCCATTACCGCATTGCCAAAGGGTGGCGTGTTTGGTCCTTACCTGGATGGCAATACGCTGGCAATGGCCAAAAAGGTCGATGAGAAAATTCAGCCGGATTCCGCCAAAGTCAGGCATATACTGGTAGCTACGGTAGATATCCGCAGTGGTCAGCCGATACTGGAAGACAGCCTCGCGCATAAAAGAATCGACAGCATCCGGGTAGCCATTGAAAAAGGCGCGCGTTTTGACAGTCTCGCAGCCCAATTGTCGGACGACCCCGGAAGCAAATCGAAGGGTGGCGAATACGGCTATATCGTTTCCGGCCGGATGGTAAAACCGTTCAATGATTTTGTATTCAACGGGAAAAAAGGCGACAAAGGCATTGTAAAAACGGAATACGGTTATCATTATATTGAAATCGAGGATCAGAAAAACCCCGGTCCTGCTTATAAGATAGCTTACCTGAGCAAGCCCATTGTTTCGAGCCAGAATACACAGGACACGATTTCGGGCCTCGCCAGCCAGTTTGCCAGCGAAAGCCGCACGGCCCAGGCCTTTGATGCAAATGCTCAAAAAAGACATTACAACAAATTGCTGGCGGGTGATGTCAAGCCGCTGGCAAACAATATACCGGGCATCGGCAATAGCCGGCAATTGGTAAAATGGATATACGATGCAGACAGGGGCGATGTTTCCGAAGTGTTTAACGTGGACAACAAATACGTGGTAGCAATGGTTACGGAAATAAACAAGGAAGGGGTGATGAACCCGGCCAAAGCGCGCCCGCTGGTAGAGTATATCCTCAAAAACAAAAAGAAAGCCGAACTGATCAAGGCTAAGATAGGCTCCGCCAATACGCTGGAAGCCGTTGCCGCCGCGACCAAACAAACGATAGCAAAGGCAGACAGCATCCGGTTCGCCAGTCCTTTCTTCCCCAATGCGGGCCAGGAAAGCAGGGTAGGCGGATATGCTTTCTTCCCGGGCAACAAAGGAAAGGTATCGGCACCCCTGGCAGGCAACAGCGGGGTATATGTACTGCGCACTGAAAACGTATATGCACTGGCAAACGATGCGGCCAATATCGAGCAGCAGCGCCAGGGTATGATCCAGAACCAGAAAATGCAGGGAATGAGCCGGATAGAGGCGGCGCTGAAAAAAGCGGCTACGATTAAGGATTACCGGACAAGGTTCTTTTAACGCTTTGTCTTAAAATAGTAGAAAGGTCCTCCAACCGGGGGACCTTTCTATTTTTAGAACCTTTTGGCGGCTGAATGGTTAATTTTAGAGACGCTAATGAACGCCAATTTGCGCGAATAGGGGCGAATGGCGTGGATGGGTAAAACATTTTTAATATGAGTGATTCTATTATTAATAAGGTGGCGGAAAGCAGCCTGGTGGAAATAGATTTGGAAAGCTTTTATCCAAAGGGAGAGTCATTGGTTTTTGACCTGAAGGATTACCTGTTTATGGGTCTTATCCTGAAGGAAAAGGATTTCCGGGAGGCGCTGAAGAAGCTGGACCTTTCGCCCTATCGCGATAAGCTCGTAGCCGTTGCCTGCAGCGCCGATGCGGTCATACCGGTATGGGCGTATATGCTGGTGGCCAGCTACCTGCAACCGGTGGCCCGGGAGCTTATAGCAGGCGACGAGGCATTTTTACATAAAACGATTTTCCTGCGCAATATCAATGCTATCAATATCGCTGACTATGCCGATAAACGGGTGGTGATAAAGGGTTGCGGCGACAAGCCTATCGGTGAATTTGCCTACCTGGAAATTACCCGCCTGCTGCGCCCGGTAGTAAAAAGCATTATGTATGGTGAGCCTTGCAGTACGGTGCCCGTGTTTAAAAAAGGAACCGGCGCATAGAGTCAAAACCTCTACGACGATTAACGCGGTTTGAAGTCCTGGTTGTCGACCGGTGGGATCGAAGGGACGGTAATGACGTTAAATTCAAAATGATTTACGGTATGGCAACTGTTGCAGGTATTGGTGAGCAGCAGGAAACCGGCTTTGAAAGCTACGGGATTCTTTTGCTGTACGGCCAGTGAAATGCTGTCGATGGCGGGATAAAGCATCGGGATCAGTTTTACTTCCGGCCGGTCTGTTTCAATTTCTTTTGCCTGGTCCGCCATTTCTTTCAGTTCGCCTGTTTCATATTCAGCCAGCTTCCAGTTGTTGTTGACTCCCGCAAACCAGAGTTTGGCATGATGGGTTTGTATGCCCATCATTATTTCCCCGAGGCCGGGTTTGTATTTCTCTAGTTGTTTTTGCAGGCTGTCGATGCGGGCAGTCGTGGCGCTATCGCCGCCGGGCTGTGTGCAGGAGTTGCCCGCAACTACCAATATTGCTATAATTAAAGAGGTGGTTTTTCGTGGCATGTTCTAAAGGTAGCAAGATTTTTATTGCTTTACTGCCATCGCTACGCGGTAGAACTCGTATCCATTGAAAAGATTTTCCCTGCCGGGCAGGTATTTTTCGCGGTAGGCGGCTGCGCCGGTATCTTCCTGCAGGAGGAAGCCATAGCGTTGTAAATAAGCGGGCAGCTCATGGGGATAAAAGCCAAAGGTCCAGCGTTCTTCTATTTCAGCAAGATTCACCAGCAATTTTTCTGCCCCGAAAAAGGCGGCGGGATTTTCCAATACTTCTTTGTGAACGTAGGTAAATATTACGGCGCTGTTTTTTGCCAGCCGGCCGAGAAGGGCAAAGGTAGTATCGATTGCTTCGGCCGAAAGATAGTTGGTTACGCCTTCCCAGATAACGGTGGTGGGCAGCGTAAAATCAATGCCTTGTTCGTCCAGCAGGCCGGCAAGGGATTGGGTGTTAAAATCGAGGTTGCAGGTAGTGAATATTGGACGGGGACTTGTGGAGCGCCTTATCGAGAATGCCGGTTTTTATCTTAGCTGTATCGGGATGATCGACTTCGATAACGGGTATGTTTTTTAAAAAATCCAGCCGCAGGGCGCGGGTATCGAAGCCGGCGCCAAGAATGATTACCTGTTTCGTCCCATTGCTTACACAATGGCGGAGCAGGTCGTCGATATACCGGGTTCTTGCCACGCCGGAGGCGAGGGCGCCGGGTATGCGATGCTGTATGATGCTGTTGGCGATACGCTGAACCAGCGGAAGGGCGGAAAGCCTGACCAATCGCTTATAACCGCGGTCGAGAAACAGGGAGGCATAGGGATCTTCAAACAGTCTTGTTGCGGGCGGGCGTTTTGATTCGAGGGCCCGGAAAAAGGCCATGAATTGGGCGGTGCGGCTGGCGGTGTTTGCTTTCATAATTGTCAATGAAGGGTGAGCCGCCCCGGAAGGCGACCACCCTTCATTGATCTTCGGAAGAGCGTCCCCCGTTCAATTATCAAAGCTAAGCGACCGGTGGTTACCAGTCAATGAACCCGGGTTAAGAAATGCGGCGGCGGATGCGGCTCAACGCCTGGGGTGTGATACCGATATAGGAAGCCAGGTATTTCAGGGGAATGTGTTGAATAAGATGGGGGTAGTCGGCGAGCAGGGTTTTATAGCGCTGTTCCGCACTGTCTTTTAAAAGGGATAGCTGGCGCTTGTTCTTTTTTATATACAATTCTTCCGCGGCGAGACGGCCAATCTTATTGCCTGTGCTGGTCGTTTGATATAATTCCTGCAAATCATTCCACGTAACGGACCAGAGGACCGTATCCGTCAGTGCTTCCGCCGCATACAGTGCCGGCGTGCGGGTGATAAATGAATCATAGGCCGTGGCGAAGCTGTTTTCAAAAGCGATTTCAAAGCTGATGTCTTTTTCACCGTCTTCCACATAGAAGCGGATGATGCCGCTTTCGACAAAGGAGATATAATTTTCCACGTTGCCGGCTGCGGAAACCAGTTGTTTCTTTTTGAATGTCCGCTGCCGGAGTTTTTCAGTAAATAATTCCCAGTCGCCCGGGGGCAGGGGGCCGAATTGGGTTAAATATTTTTTTAGTTTCTCCAGGTTAATGCTGCATTTAAGAAGGGTTGGTGCCGGCAATAAACGTTGGAACGACTCTTTTCTTCGATGCCTGTTCATAGGCATAGGCCATCGTTATTAATTGCGGCTCCGTATAGGCGGTACCAAAAAAAGACAGGCCGATGGGCAGACCGAGGGCCAGTCCCATCGGCACGGTAATATGCGGATAGCCCGCCATGGCGGCAGGTGAGGAAGTAGAGAAGCCGGTATCATAATCGCCGTTCACCTGGTCGATGCAGCAGGCTACGCCGTTGGTGACGGATACCAGTGCATCCAGTTGGTGTTGTTTCAGCAGGCCGTCGATGAACCCACGGGCGCTGGTGGATTTCTTCAACGCATCGAGGTAGGGCTTGCTGTCCAGTCCGCCGAGGGCCTGCGATGATTCCAATGTCTCCTGTTTGAAAAAAGGCATGGCTTTCGACTCGTTTTGTTTGTCGAAGGCGATCACCGCTTCGAGTGATTTGGCGGGGCCGTTGGATTTGGAGAGGTATTTATTCAACCCGTCTTTAAATTCATATTGCAGCACGATAAACTCTGCGGGACCAAGGGGATTTATATTTTTTACCAGTTCTATTTCTACTATTTCCGCGCCTTGTTTTTTAAGTTCGTCGATGGCCGCTTTGTACAGGGCTACAATGGCTTCATGGCCTTTGAGAAAAGCGGATTCGACGCCAAGGCGTTTTCCTTTCAGGCCGCCGGCATCGAGAAAGGGTGTGTAATCGGTTTTTGACTTTCCTTCACTCTCATGGGTAACCGCATCGTCGGCGTCGATGCCGGTGAGTGCGCCGAGCAATAGGGCGGCATCTTTTACTGTGCGCGCCATGGGACCCGCGGTATCCTGTGTTTTGGAGATGGGGATGATACCGGAACGGCTGAGCAATCCCACGGTAGGCTTTATTCCGACAATGCCGTTGACGGAAGAAGGGGATACTACGGAGCCGTCGGTTTCCGTGCCGATGGCTATTGCGCAAAGATTGGCGGCGACGGCCGTGCCCGAACCGGCACTGGACCCGCTGGGGTTGCGCCCGAGCAGGTAGGGTTGTTTGGTCTGCCCGCCGCGGCTGCTCCAGCCGCTGGTGGAACGGGTAGAGCGGAAATTGGCCCATTCGCTGAGATTGGTTTTTCCCAACAGCACAGCGCCGGCGGCGCGCAGTTGTTTTATGATAAAAGCGTCTTTGGTAGCTTTATTTCCGACCAGGGCCAGTGAGCCGGCGGTGGTCATCATCTTATCGCCGCTGTCGATATTGTCTTTTATCAATATGGGTATGCCGTGCAGGGGGCCACGCAGCTTACCGGCTTTCCGTTCTTTGTCCATATCGTCGGCGATGGACAGGGCATCGGGGTTTAGTTCAATGACGGCATTGAGTGCCGGGCCGCTTTTGTCGATGCTGTCGATGCGTTTTAAATACAGTTCGGCAATAGAGCGCGCGGTATATTCGCCGCTTTTCATTTTTTGTTGCAGGTCGTCGATGGTGGCTTCGTTCAAGACAAAATCGGTGGGCGCGGCTTCCTTTTTATCCTTATCATCGGTAACGGTGACGTTACAGGAAGCGGCGGCGAGTGCAGATAAGGACAGGCCTGCCAGGGGGACGTTGCGGAGAAAATGTTTCCGGTTCATGCAGCATTTTGATTTGGAAACAATTTAGTCAATCCGGGTGGAAAAACGGACAACAGCGATGACCGTTAAAATAAAACCGGCCGGGCTATTACTATGTCACCCCTCCGGGGTTTGGGGAGGGGTGCGATGTTTTTTCTATAATAATGTCAGCCCTTCCGGCTTATAATTTCTCGTACAGCTTCCGCAGCCTGTCGCGGGTCATGATCTTTTCCCAGTCTTTGCCGAGGGCGTTTTCCCAAAGGGGTTTCATCACCATGGATACGTCGATCATGGCTTCGAACTGCTGGTCGGACAGGCCCTTGCAGATGCCCTGGGGGATGTCGATGTTGTTTTTCTCCACCATGTATTTGAATTCCTTTACGCCTTCGGGATAGAATTCTTCGAGGTGGTTCATGACGATGCAATTGCCGATGCCGTGTTTGGTGCCGAGCAGGTAGCTAAGGCCATAACTAACGGCGTGGGCTACGCCGACCTGCGAATAGGCAATGCTCATGCCGCCGGCATAGGATGCCATCATGAGCATGTCGTCGCACGCTTCGTCCCATTGCTTTTTATCTACAAATACCTTCTGGCAGAGTTGCAGGGCTTTTTCGCCGTAGGATTTGCTGAACTCGTTGAGGTACGTGCCGGTAAGACTTTCGATACAATGGATATAGCAATCCATCCCGGTATAGAAACGCTGGTTGGCGGGAGCGTTGGCGGTGAGTTCGGGGTCCAGTACGATCTGGTCGAAGGGCGTGAAGTCGGAGTTCATGCCGAGTTTTTTGGTGGGACCGGTCAATACCGTGGTGCGGGATACTTCGGCTCCGGTGCCGCTAAGCGTGGGGATGCCCGCTTTGTAAACACCGGGCTTTTTTACAAGGTCCCAACCCTGGTAATCGGCCGAGGAACCGGGATTGTTCATCATCAGGGCTACTGCCTTGGCAAGGTCCATGGCCGAGCCGCCCCCGATGCCGATAATACCGCTTACGCTGCCAAACTCCTCTTTTAACTGCTGCGCCAGCTTATCCACCTGCGTGGTTTTGGGCTCGTAGCTGACGTCGGCAAAGATCACTTTGTCCCTGCCCCGCAATGGGATGCGGTTGACCAGGGGTTTGTCGGTAAAGAAATGGTCGACTAAAAATATCATCGGCGCATCGCCTTTGCGCTGGGGCGCCAGTATTTCATCGAGCTGGTTAAAGCTGCCGCGGCCATACACCACGTAGCTGACCATCTTAAAATTGCGAAACTTCATACACGCGTTATTTTCGGATTATGACGGATTGTAACAATATGGTACCCAACAAACGAGGCACGAAATTCATGAATTATTGGCAATAGCGGAAAAGAATCCTCGCCGGCCGGGTTTAAAACCCGGAGAAAACTAAGCTACGAGAGCTGCGGCGCCAAATACCCCGGCGCTGTCACCCAGGGCGGGTTTGAGAACAGGTACTTCCACCCCGTTGTTGAAAATAAAATTCCGCAACGAAGCCAGTCCTTCGGTATATACCTCGTCGATGTTTCCCACACCGCCGCCCACTACTATTACATCGGGGTCCAGCAGGTTGGTGATGACCGAAACGGCTTTTCCGAAGAAATGCCCGAGACGATGGACCGTTTGTTTGGCAGCGAGGTCGTTGCCGAGTGCACTGGCAGCTACGATTTCCCTGAGCGTGCGATCCTTACCGCCAACGCTTTTGTAAAACCGCTGCAGGGCAGGCCCACTTAATACGGTCTCTACGCAGCCGGTGCGCCCGCAATAGCAGGGGCCGCCGCTTTCATCGAGAAAATTATGACCCCATTCGCCGGCAATGCCGTGGCGGCCGTTCCATATCCTGCCATCGTGGACGATGCCGCCGCCCACACCGGTACCCATGATGATGCCGAATACCATACCGGCGCCGGGTGCTTTTTGTTTTACCACGCCCCAATGGGTTTCCGCCAGTGCAAAACAGTTGGCGTCGTTGGCGAGTACCACGGGCACGCCCAGCCGGGTTTCCAAATCTTTTTTCAGTGGCATGCCGTTTAAGGAAGTGCTGTTGCAGTTCTTCATGGTTTGCAATACAGGGTCCAGTACACCGGGCGTGCCGATGCCGATGCGTTTCGGCATAAAACCGCTTTGCTCCTGCAGAAGGGAAACCAGTTTCTGTATCTGTGCGAGAACATGATCGTAGCCTTTTGATCCTTCCGTGTCTATTCGTGTGCGGAGTACGGGGTTGGCATCGTCCAGTGAATTGAGCAGCACCCCTTCTATCTTGGTGCCTCCCAGGTCGATGCCCCAGAGTGGTTGATTCATGGCAGCTCGTTTTTAAATAGCGTTGGCAAAATTTGTGGGTATAATAACTTAACGATAAATTTAAGCGGAATTAACCAGCAGGACCCATTATCTGTAACTTTTATATATAAACACATGCCCAAACACCAGGAAACCGTCGTGCTGGAAAACATCTCCGCTGCCCGCTATTTATCGATTGCCGCAACAGCCATGAAAAACCTGGGGTGGAATGTTGTTTCTAGGACGACAACGGAAGTCCTGGCCGAAAGCCCGACTTCGTTTATGAAGAATTCCTGGGGTGAGCTTATCTCCGTATATGCCATCAACAATACGGCCGAGATTACGAGTAAAAGCAAAGGATCGGTATTGTTTGACTGGGGCCGGAACCGGAAAAACGTCAACTACCTGAAAAATCATATTGCTACCCTGCAACCTTCCTGGCCGGTCGATGAACCGGCAGCAGCAGAACAGGCCGCCGGTGCAGGAGAGCAACAGCCTGTGTATGGACGGGCAAAGGAGCATGAAAGCTTCCTGCATTTCTTTATTCCGAAAGGCAATTTTTTTATAACGCCTATTCTTATAGAGCTGAACATTGCCGTTTTTATTTTCATGGTGGCTTCGGGCGTTAGCTTCATTGATCCGACAATAGCGGACCTGTTGCACTGGGGGGCCAATTTCAAACCGCTGGTGATGGGAGGCGAATGGTGGCGGCTGCTTACTTGTGTATTCGTTCATGCCGGCATTATTCATGTGGCTTTTAATATGTATGCCTTGTTTTTTATCGGTGTGTACCTCGAACCACTGCTTGGCAGGCTGCGTTTTGCCACTGCTTACCTCGCGGCAGGTTTGTGTTCATCGCTTACCAGCACCTGGTGGCATGGAAATGGCATGGTAGGCGTAGGTGCTTCCGGCGCTATTTTCGGCCTGTACGGGGTTTTCCTTGCATTGCTTACCACCAATATCATTGACAAGCGTGCACGCCAGTCGCTGCTGACCAGCGTAGGTATTTTCGTAGGGTATACCTTGTTATACGGGCTCAGCCATAAAGAAGTGGACAATGCCGCTCATGTCGGCGGCCTGTTGTCGGGTTTGCTGATTGGGTACGTATTTTATTTTACGTTCCGCGAACCTTCCGAAAAAAAGAACCGGAATATTTCTATGGCGGTAGCGGCGGCCACCCTGGTTATTGGCTTTGTCTATTTAACGAATGGTAAAACCGATGGCTTGAAATTTTCACAGAAATACGATGCATTCATAGCGTTACAGAATGAAGCGCTGGCGCCCCTGCAAAGCGGTCAGCTTTCCGATGCGGAGTTATCACGTCGGCTGGAGGAAACCAGCCTGCCTGATTGGAAAAAAGCAAAGCGGGTGATGGATTCCACGCTTGTTCTCAAACTCGATTCATCGCTTAGCCGGAAAAGACAGCTGGCGCTGCAATATGCGGACCTGCGCATTGAACAGACAACACTTCTTCTCAAATGGATCAAAGAAGGCGGTCTCGACAGCCACCAGCAGGAAATCGAGGCTTCCGTAAAAGCCATGAATGAGCTGGTAGAGGCGTTGGATAAGCCTTAAGGGGTGGCATTTACAGTAATCCCGCGGCGCGTTGCAGATCCTCAGGCGTATCGATTTCCACGCCCATGTATTCGGTGACGACCATTTTCAGGGGGATGCCGTGTTCGAGGTAGCGCAGGCATTCTATTTTCTCCACTGCTTCCAGCGGCGAGAGGGGCCAGCTGGTAAAACTCATGAGCGCCCATTTACGAAAAGCATACACGCCGATGTGTTCATAATAGATCGGCGTACTGCTTTTATCCCTTGGATAGGGTATAACACTCCGTGAAAACAGGAGTGAGTTCATATTCATATCGACGGCTACTTTTACATAATTGGGGTCGTCGATAAACCGTTGTTCTTTGAGCACCTGCATCAGCGAGGCCACCTGCACTTTTCTTCCTTCTTCCCCCTCAAACACCTGCAGGAGCTTTTCCAACGGTTCTTTTTTTACAAAGGGCTCATCGCCCTGCACGTTGACGACGATTTCCACGTCCATCGGGGCCACTGCTTCGGCAATGCGGTCGCTGCCGCTTTCGTGCTCACGGATGCTTTTGACCGCTTTTCCGCCGGCGGCGATGATGCTGTCATAAATAATATCGCTGTCGGTCACGACCCAGACTTCATCGAAGAGGCCCGTGGCGACGGTGTTTTGATAGGTATGCAGGATAACGGGTTTATTGCCCAGCGGCTGCATTAGCTTGGCGGGAAAGCGTGTAGCGGCATAGCGGGCAGGTATCATTGCAATGGTCTTCATAAAATAAAGATAAATCAAACCCTCGTTCGCCGCGGAACTTATGAGTTGTTTCGTTATATTTGATCACGACCGTTTTCCACGATTGCCCGCCCCTAACTATTTCCAAATCAACTGCCATGCAAGCTACCGGACTGCTCAACAATTATTTGGTGGATACCAACACCTGGGACGAGATGTACAGCAACAATACCATCCGCGAACAATACAAGGGCGTGGTGGAATACCTGCAACAATTGACAACCGACGAACTGGGCAAGAAAGAAGACCAGGCCAAACGCCTGTTTATGAGCCAGGGCGTCACCTTTACCGTGTACAGCAGCGGGGAAGGGATTGAAAAGATATTCCCCTTCGATATTATTCCCCGCATCATCACCTCTTCCGAATGGAACTATATCGAGGCCGGCATTAAGCAACGCCTGAAGGCGCTGAACCTTTTCCTGAAGGACGTTTACCACCAGCAGTTTATCATTAAGGACGGCATCGTACCTGCCGATATGGTGTACAGTTGCCCGCATTACCTGCGCGAGATGCACAATTTCCCGGTGCCCCACGATATTTATGTACATATTGCCGGCATCGACCTGATACGCAACAACGACGGCACTTTTTACATACTCGAAGACAACCTGCGCACCCCCAGCGGTGTCAGCTATATGCTGGAAAACCGGGAAATCATCAAACGTATTTTTCCCGATATGCTACCGCGCAACAATGTGCGTACGGTGATGGAATACCCCACCATCCTGCACAAAAACCTGGTGGCCCTGTCGCCCCGGCAAACGGCCCACCCTACCATCGTGGTGCTGACCCCGGGTATTTATAATTCCGCTTATTTTGAACATACCACCCTGGCCCGGCTGATGGGCGTGGAGCTGGTGGAAGGCAGGGATCTGCTGGTCGATAACCACCGGGTATATATGAAAACGACCACCGGCCTGCAACAGGTAGATGTGATCTATCGCCGGGTAGACGACGATTTTCTCGACCCGCTGGTGTTTAATCCTTCCAGTGCGCTGGGCGTGGCCGGTATCATGAGCGCTTACCGCAAGGGCAATGTTGCCATCGTCAATGCCGTGGGCAACGGGGTGGCCGATGATAAGGCCATTTATGCCTATGTGCCGGATATGATCAAATACTACCTGAACCAGGACCCGATCCTGAAAAACGTTCCCACTTATCAACTGGGCAATGTGGATCACCGCGACCATGTATTCAGCAATATCAGCAAGATGGTCATTAAAAAAACCAATGAGAGCGGCGGTTATGGCATGCTGATGGGGCATGCGGCGGAAGAAGAAGAAATTGTCAAATACAAGGAGGAAGTGATGAAGGACCCGCGGCAGTTTATCGCACAGCCTATTATCAGTCTTTCCTCCGCGCCTTGTTATATGGGCGGGAAGCTGCAACCGCGGCGGGTGGATTTGAGGCCCTATGCGCTTTGTGGCCCCTCGGGAATTGAAATCGTTCCCGGCGGTCTTACAAGGGTGGCGTTGCGGGAAGGCTCGCTGGTGGTCAATTCTTCGCAGGGCGGGGGAAGTAAGGATACCTGGGTGCTGGCGGGGTGATAATGAAGAAACAGGGTGAGCCGCCCCGGGAGGGCGACCCACCCCGGGAGAAAAGTAAAATTCAACTAAAATATACTGATTAATGTTAAGCCGGGTTGCCGATAGTTTGTACTGGATGAGTCGTTATATAGAACGGACCGACGGTATTTTACGGATGCTGAAGATCAACTATGCTTCCTCGCAGGATGATATCAACGAGTTTTCCTGGAAATCGGCGCTGCGTATTTTCACCTACCTGGAAGAGGATGATATTAACAATTTCTCGCACCAGTCAAGGGAGGTGTTGCAGTTTATGGTTACCGATAGGGAAAACCCCAATTCGGTGATGAATGTCATTACCCGGGCACGGGAAAACGCCCGCAGCGTACAGGACCATATTACCAAGGAACTCTGGCAATGCCTGAACGATTTTTATCATACCATCCGCCAGGATTCGCTGTCGCATTCGCTGGAACTGGAAGACCCGGTGACGGTACTGGATTCGCTGATCAAGCATGCCACCTTATACTACGGCACCATCGATGTGACGATGGCCCGGGG
>DASYCT010000251.1:0-6016 GCA_036500065.1 Chitinophagaceae bacterium
TTTATTCCCGGTTGTGCCTAGTGTGCGACCGGGTTTTTTATAGCAGCGACCGGTTGATGAAGTCCAGCAGCGGTTGCAGCGTTTCCAGTGATTCTGTGATTTGCTTTGCCAGGGCGGCTGAACTAATATCCTTATCGTTTAGCGGCCGCATGGCCACATAGCATTTCAATTTCAGGTATTCTTCAGCGGGATTCCCCTTCTCAAACTCTCTCGGCAGGCGGCTCAGGCTATACTCCGCGCTTTTATCGATATCGCCGTAAATGGTCTTGAATTTTTTTGAACCGATGATTTTTTTGAATTCATCAAAGCAGTAATCGATTTCCTGCCGCACCTTTTTCAGGTCGTCGGGCAGGGGCATCCAGATGCCGCCGCCGACAAAAGAATCGCCGGGTGAGCAATGAAAATAATAACCCGCATACGGCGATTTTTTACCACCCCGCAGGATGCTGGCGCCGAAATTGGTTTTGTAAGGTGATTTGTCTTTGGAGAAACGGACGTCGCGGTTGATGCGGAACATACATTCCTTGGCAGTAAGGTCTTTGATGGTCGGGTCTTTTTTCCCGTGCTTATCAATGACCAGCTGTATGAGCGCCGCATAATCTGCTTTAGCGGCTTCGTAGGCCGGGCGGTGCGCTTCGAACCAGGGCCTGTTGTTATTCTTTTTAAGGTCTTTGAGAAATTTGAGGGTGGCGGCTTGCAGCATATCCCGGTTTTTCCGGCGAAGCTAGCACGGGGAAGGGAAATAAAAAAGAAAAGTCACCAGGCATTGTATACCTGGTGACTTTGCGGGCAGGCAAAAAAATTATTGTTTTATGCGTCCCCAGTTTTCACCACTCTTGATGCGGTACATAGTCATTTCACTGACGCCGTACTTCTCCGCTAATTTCTTGATTGTGATGTTACGTTTGGGACTACCCAGGGTTTTCTTGATGGTCTTCACCTGGGATGCTGTCAGTTTTAAACCAACAGTGCGGTTTGCCTGAACTTTTTTGTACGCAATTTTGGCGGGACTGTGCTGTTGATGTTCGATCATCTTTTCCAGGGTCGCCCATTGCAGGTTTTTAAAACTGTTATCCGTCTTGTCGTGGTTAAGATGGATAACGTACTTGTGTTTGTTGGAAGGCTTCTTGCTGAAGAGCCTTGCAATTTCCCTGTGAATGTACAGCGTGCCGTTGTTTCCGGGACGATGCAGATTGAGGGTTTTGTAGCCGGTGGTAATGGAACCTTGTAACAGTTTTCCGTCCTGAAGCACGTTTGTTTTATAACTGGCTATTCTGCCATGTGAGGATAAGGCGTATTTGTTTCGGAGCTGCTTCCATCCGGGAAACTGGAGGGGTTTCCACACCTCGCTGGAGAGTGCTTTGATCATTCGCCTTTGATTTTTGGTTTAATTTAAAATTACGAAAAATTAAATGGTACAATCAAATTCCCGGCAAAATATTTCTTTTTTTCCTGATATTATCAGGATTTCTTGACCGTAAAGAAGATTAATACCGACTATTCAACCCCGTATGTACGAGATTCACTCGCATTTGGTTTCGCGTTAGTGTTAGATTTATTTCAGCTTTCCAGCAGCGCCAGGAACTGTTTTTCCGAAATGACCCGGACACTGGGTATTTTCTGTGCCTTTTCCAGCTTGGAGCCTGCGTCCTCACCCGCTACCAGGAAATTCAGTTTGCTGCTAACGCTGCCGAGCAGTTTACCGCCGTGCTTTTCTACCAATTCCTCTGCCTCACTGCGTTTGAGCTCCGTGAGGGTGCCGGTGAACAGGAAGGTTTTTCCCGTTAGGTTGCCGCTCACGACGTTTTGTTTTTTATCGTTTTTGAGGTTGACGCCGGCTTTTTCCAATTGCTGGAGCAAGGCCATATTGTCCTTATTGTGGAAGAATTCGTACACACTACCGGCTACTTTCGGCCCAACATCCTGCAGTTGTTGTAGTTGGTCCGGCGAAAACCCCGCGAAGTCCGGCAGGTACTCGATTTCGTGGGCCAGCACTTTGGCGGTCGTTTCGCCTACATAACGGATGCCCAGTCCGAAAATGACCCGGTGCAGCGGTTGCGATTTGGAGTGTTCGATGGCCGCGGTAAGATTGTCGATTGATTTCTTTCCGAAACCTTCCAGTTTTGAGATGGCTTCAAAATCGATATGGTAAATGCCCGGGATGCTGGTCAGCAACCCGAGATCATAAAACTTCTTCACGTTGGCTTCCCCGAAACTTCGGATGTCCATGGCGTCTTTGCTGACGAAATGGATGATACGCTCCACCACCTGTGCCGGGCACGCGGGGTTGATACAACGCCATACGGCTTCCGCCTCGGGCTTTACCAGCTTGTGATCACATACCGGGCATTTTTGAGGAAACACAATCGGCTTCTCGGAACCTGTGCGTAATTCCGGTTGTGATTTGACGATGTAAGGGATTACATCGCCCGCCCGCTCCACCAATACAGTATCGCCGATCATCAGCCCTTTTTCGCGGATCACTTCTTCATTAAAAAGGGAAACAGAGGTTACGGTTACCCCGCCGATGGCTACAGGATCTATCTTGGCAACGGGAGTCACGGAGCCGGTGCGGCCCACCTGGAATTCTACATTGCGAAGCTGGCTGGTGCCCTGGCGCGCCTTGAATTTATAGGCGATGGCCCAGCGTGGATGGTGGGTAGTCATGCCCAGCCGGTCCTGCAATGCGAGGTCATTTACTTTTACGACCATCCCGTCGATCTCATAAGGCAGGTTGTCGCGACCTTCTTCAAAGCCGGTACAATGTTTAATTACTGCGTCGATGCCTTTTACTACTACCTTTTCTTTTACCGGGCTGCGGAAACCCAGGTTCCAGAGCATTTCCAGCGTACTGGCGTGATGGTCCAGGGCAACGCGTTTGGGCGCATTACCCGGCAGGTTAACGTGGTAGCTCAGGTGGTATAAAAAAGCTTCCAGGTTTCTGCGCCGCACTTCTGCGGGGTCTTTGATGCGCAGGGAGCCGGAGGCGGCATTACGCGGGTTGGCCAGCGGTGGCAGGTTTTGCTCTGCCAGGTCGTCGTTGTATTTCTTAAAACTTTTTTTACTCATCAGCACTTCGCCGCGTATCTCGGCAACCTGTACTCCATAGTCGGAAAAAGCCGCCGCCAGCGGTACCGAGCGTATCTGCCGGATATTCGTGGTAATATCATCTCCCGCCACGCCATCGCCCCGGGTAGCGGCCCGGGTGAGGTTATCGTTTTCATATACCAGTGAAATGCTGGCCCCGTCAAACTTGGGCTCCACGCAGTATTCGATATCGGTGAGCCCGCTTAGCTCCCGCGCCTTGCGGTCCCAGTCGCGCAGGTCCTCTGCATTGTAAGAGTTTTCCAGCGACAGCATCGGTACAAGGTGCTGCACGGTGGGGAAATCCTTGGTGAGTCCTTTGGCGATGCGGTGGGTGGGAGAGTCGGGGCTAACTATCTCCGGGTGCTCAGCTTCCAGTTTTTCCAGCGCCTTAAAGAGCTGGTCGTACTCGGCATCCGGGATAAGCGGGTCACTCATTATATAATAGCGGTACTCGTGGAAGTGCAGGATCTTTCTCAGATCGGCTACCCCGGATAGTTTCAGGCCCTTGTCCCGGCTCTTTTCCAGGAGCTGTTTGGTGAGCTGGCTCAACTGGCGTGTTTGGTCGGCAGAATACATAAAAAGGTTTTGTCAGCATAAAATTAAGGGAATGGCAAACTATCCGTCCGCCAATTATAAAATCGCCTTAATAAAAATTAGCATGGATATGTGGGCAGTACATTAAATTCGTAGTTCTTAACGTTTTAACAAACCCGTAAACGATCAACTAATGGCTGCTGACGTTGCAATGAATAAGAAACAAACAAATATCAGGACCATCTTAAAGCAGCTCGAAAGCGACGACTTGAACGGCATCTCCGTGGATTGTGTAATATTCGGTTTTGATGAAAATGAATTAAAGGTGCTGCTCATAAAATCCGATCTAAAAAACTTTGAGGGCAAATGGTCCCTGCTCGGTGATTTGATAGGCAGCAAGGAAACACTGGACGCAGCAGCCTATCGCATATTAAGAGAACGGACAGGTATGGACGATGTATACCTGGAACAGGTTAAATCATTCGGTGAAGTGAATCGCCACCCCGCGGCAAGGATCATAACGGTGGCGTATTGCTCGCTTATCAATGTGCAGCAGCACCAGATTAAGAAAATGGACAACGAACTACACTGGCACAAGGTAAAGCATATCAAAGAAATGGCCTTCGATCACAAAACGATACTCGACGTGTGTTACGAATGGCTGCAAAAAAGAATACAGGAACACCCGCTTGGTTTTAGTTTGTTGCCAAAAAAATTCTCCCTGCGCGAATTGCAGAATTTATACGAAGCCATCCTCGATGTGAGTCTTGACCGCCGGAATTTCCGGAAGAAATTCTTTTCGATGGACCTCCTGGAAGATACCGGCGAATACGAAGCAGATGTCCCGCACCGCCCGGGGAAACTGTATAAGTTCAATTACGAAAAATACCAGAAAAAAGAAAGAAAGAAATGGTTTGGGATTGATTTTTAGTGACCACCAACACTCACTTCGCCTTCTTAAACTCCGAAGGCGTCTTCTTCATGATGGCCTTAAATACCTTGTTGAAATAGGTAACGTTGTTAAACCCACATTCAAAACACGCGTCGGCGATCGATTTTTCCTGCTGCAATAATATACAGGCCTGTTGTATGCGGTACTGGTTGATAAAATCGGTAAACGTGATGTTCATTATTTTCTTAAAATAATTGCAGAAAGCCGGTACGGTAAGATGGGCGACATCAGCTACTTTCTTTATTTCAATCTCCTCGTCATAATGCTGTTCCACATAATGGAAGATGCTTTTAAGTCGTTCGTGGTGCTTCTGCACGGTAAGCGGAAGAAAACCCTGCGGCAGGTTGAGCATGGTGTAATCGGTGGAAGTGGCCAGGTATTGCAGGAGGGCTATCAGTTCTATAAATCGATCAAAGGGCGAGAGTTTTAAAAGCCGGAGCAGTTTTTTGGTGGCTTTCTCCCGGGTGGCGCCGTTAAAGCTGACACCATATTTAACTCTTTCAAGGAACGGGGTAAGCGGTCCCAATTCGGGACGGGTGAGCAATGACTGGTTGAATACGTCTTCTTTGATCTGGATGACGATTTCTTCGTGCAGGCCGTGGGCGTTCAAGCCAAAACCGGCATGCGGCAGGTTGGGACCCATGATGACAAGGTCGCCGTCATCGTAACTGCTGAAGTGGTTTCCTACATGGCGGGTGCCACTACCGGAAAGAACACAGACAATTTCATATTCCGGGTGATAATGATATTGCCAGGCATGTCTTTCAGCAATTGTTTTCTGGTGCAGCAGCCTAAAAGAACTGCCCTCATCGGGATGTACAATCTCGAATTCTACTCTCATGTGTTTCATATGGCTATTTGGTCGCAAACCAAATTTAGAGCTTAATATAGATTAATAAGACATTAATGCAGATGATTTTTTTTAAAATTATTTAGTGGAATTTTGATAAATAAGTTGCCGAAATGAAAACTCTTAACAGTTTTTTATCATTTTAAGAGGATTTTTTATCATTTTATGCACTGATTATCAATAAAGTTTAATTGTTTTTTAATACGTAGCAGGGGCTGTGCATTGATTTTTGATCCGTAAAAAGCCCATCGTTTCGGTACAGCATAACATATAGAATGTTGATTCTCCTGAAATGTGTGCAGCAGGATTTTTTAGGACAATGTCAGCATAGAAGGAGGAATCATATTACCAGGATAAGAGCATTACCAGGTCATATATAAGATAAACGGACATTATCTTTTTTAAAAGCTTTCCAAAGTAAACTAACAATTATGACGATTAAACGATTGCTTCGCGGCTCTTTGCTGCTGATCCTTTGTGTACTTTTCACACATGTGCTGCTCGCGCAAAACAAAACCATTACAGGTAAGATTACGGATTCAAAAGACGGTTCCCCAATCGTGGGTGCTACTGTTCAGCCCAAGGGTTCCAAA
>DASYCT010000252.1:0-2408 GCA_036500065.1 Chitinophagaceae bacterium
ACAAGCTGGATGCCACCGATAAAAAGCAATTGCGGGAAAACATGCTGCGCCTCTCCCAAAAGTGGAGCCCCTACCGCACGTATGCCTGCCTGCACCTGTGGAGATGGAAAGATAACAGCCCTAAAAAGAGCTAAGCGTTCAAGAGAATGAACGCCTAGCCCAACTATTACGGCAACAACAACTGGTCAATCTTATGCACGATGATCGTATTCCCCGCCAGTTCATTCCCTGCAATCACATTTGCCGCAGTAGCATTGCCGGTGCCGGTCAACTGGATACTGCCGGTTCCGGCAGTAATATTGATATAACCCCCATCCGTAGCGGCTACCGTTGCCTGGCTGGCCAGTGTATTGGAAAAATACTGCCCGCTGATGAGGTGGTATTGTATAATGGTCGTAAGCATACCAAGGTCAAGCGTGTCCACATTGGTGAAACCATAACTAATAAAAGCGCTGTTGACCGGCGCAAACAAGGTGTTCCATCCATTACTCCCCAGCGTAGCGCCCAACCCGGTACGCGAAAGCGCTTCCGTAAAAAAGGAGAGGCTGGTATCGGCCGATAGCAACTGGCTAAGCGAAGCCGATGGAAAGCGCAGGAAATTATTCAACTCATAAAGTGTGGGAGCGCCGGCCGACAGGGTTTCTTTGATCGCAGGACTTCCGTTGAAATAATTATACGTGCCGTCGGTAAATCCCCACACCACCGGGCTCAACAGGCTTTTAAAAGAAGTGTACGTGCCGGATACAAGATCGGCGGAAGCGTTGATATAATGGTAGCGGATCACGGAATCGGCATAGCCGACCGACCAGCCGGAAATAGTAGGTAAGGAAATACCGGCGGCAAGAAAAGCGGTATTGGTAGGAGCCAGCACCGTGACCGAATCGGTGCCGGCAAACAGCGATGCGTCGTTTGCCTTCGACACCAGTGCATAGTACAGTGTAAGCGATGTATCGGAACCAAGATAATTTTGGAGAGGGGTGGCGGTGGAAAGATTATCACTGATATTTTTCTGGCAGGACATAAGCGCACAAAACGATATCATTGCCATCACCGGCAGGATGGCCCGGAAGCTCTTTTTCATGGTATTATATTTTAGTGTGCCCTTCTGATAGAGGACACTCTAAAAAGTTTAACAGAAAGTAGTATCAATTAGCATCCGTTTAACCTATGTTAAGCCGGTAACATTTGTTAAGCGATAAAAGAAAACACCTGTATTTATACATTGGTATAGCCGGACAATGCACTTATCGGTAAAGAAGAAGGGGCAGCAAAAAAAATCCCCCCGGTATTACCGGGGGGATGTATAAAAAATAAATCATTTTACGGTGGGTCGCCCTCGCAGGGCGGCTCACCGTAAAATGATTTTACTGTTGCGGGCGTACCAGCTTCAATTCATTAATAATGTTTTTGGCGCCTCCGAGCTTATCGATACACCAAAGCACATAACGAACGTCTACGCAAATCGTGCGGTTCAGGTCTTTATCAAAGGCAATCTTATGGCTAAGAGCTTCGTAATTGCCGTCGAAAGCAAGGCCTATCAGGTTGCCATTGGCATCCAGTACCGGCGAACCGGAATTGCCCCCGGTAATATCATTGGTAGTGATAAAGCAAACCACGAGGTCATTCTTGCTTTTATCGAGGTATTGACCAAAATCCTTTTTACGGGCGGCCTCTACCAGGTTGGCGGGTAAATCAAACTCGTAATCGCCCGGCACATATTTTTCCAGCACTCCCTTCATCGTACATTCATAATCGTAATGGACGGCATCGCGGGGATTGTAGCTTTTTACATTGCCAAAGCTCACCCGCATGGTAAAGGTGGCGTCGGGGTACATCTTTTTGGCTTTTACCGGGTCCATTTCCATGATCCCCTTGAGGTAAAGCCTGCCCAGCTCGGTGTTTTTGACGTTGAAGGCCTGGAACAGGGGCAGGTACTTACTCTGGTAATTTTTTACAAAAGCGCTGGCGACCGCAAACGCCATATCGTTTTGCAGGGTCAGGCCATCGGGATTGGCCATGAACGCCTTCCATTTGGCATCGTCGAAGATCATCGTTGTTCTGAATACATCGGCGGCATACTTTTTATACGTGTTCTCGTCTTTCAGGTCGCCATAGCTTCCCTTCAGGCTTTCATAAAAAGAAATAGGATGCTGGTTCTTGTCGATGTCGGTATAGAACATCATCAGCGCGGCGGCGAGGATATTCTGATCGGACGCCTTGTTTTCGTCTTTCAGAAAATTGGTCCTTGCCTTATCGGCGGCCTCAACGGCGGCTTTGATAGCAACGGTGCCTCCCTGCTTCAGGATGGCACTTTCCACCTGCAGCAACGAACTGGCATAAGCTACCAGCGGGGAGCCGAAAATGCCTTCTGTTATATACACGCGATGTTTGCTGTAGGGACGCCAGTC
>DASYCT010000253.1:0-29702 GCA_036500065.1 Chitinophagaceae bacterium
TCTTTTCTGTATCCCAGTAAGCCAGTAAGAATTTCGGCAGGAGTATCCGCACCGTTTTTGTTTCCCCGGCTGCGAGGGTAAGCCGTTTGAATCCTTTCAATTCCTTTTCCGGCCGTTGTACCAATGAGTGGAGATGTTGCACATACAATTGCACCACTTCGTCACCGGCACGACTACCTATATTCTTCACATCGACGCTTATCCATGCACCACCCCCGCCCGGCATTTGTGTAACCGTCAAATGCGTGTATTGAAAACGGGTATAACTCAATCCATAACCAAAGGGGTACAGGGCTTCGCCCTTGAAATACATATAGGTCCGGCCGTCGCGGATATTGTAATCCATCATGGACGGCAACTGGTCGATGGACAGGGGCCAGGTCTGCACCAGTTTTCCGCCGGGATTATAATCGCCGAACAACACATCGGCCAGTGCATTGCCAAGCTCTTCACTGTTATGCGCCAGGTGAACGATAGCAGGGATATTGTGTTTTGTCCATGTAATGGCATAGGGGAAACTGGAAACAAGCGCCACGATGGTCCTCGGGTTGAGCCGGTACACCTGCTTCACCAGCGCTTCCTGTTCGAGCTGGATACTTTTCCGGTCGATGGCTTCCTTTCCGTCGCTCGGCAGCGGGCATTGCGCCCAACCCGCATTGCAGGTGGTATGGTTGCCCACTACCACGATTACATAATCGGCCGTGGCAGTAATGGCGGCCAGTGAATCGGGGTCATTGCCGGTAGTAAACCGGACCGTAACGCCGGCGCCCAGCTTGTTTTTAATTCCTTCGGGCACGGTCACTGCATAGGGAGGCGTGCCGCTATACCAGTCCAGTAATACCTGGTTAGCATAGGGTCCTACCACGGCGATGGAATGTATTTTTTCCCTTTGCAGGGGAAGCATATTGTTTTCGTTCTTTAATAATACAATGGATTTTTGGGTAGCCAGCCGCGCCAATGCCCGGTGCTTTTCGCCAAGCCAGGGTTCTTCCCCGTCCTTTATACCCGAATAGGGCACCATTTCGGGCGGGTCGAGCAAACCCAGTTTTATCATCACTCTGAAATCGCCCCGGATGGACTTTTCAATGTCGTTCTCCGTGAGCAATCCATCATTCAGCGCTTTATGAATGGGGCCGTTAAACCGGTCTAAAAACTGGTTAATACCGGCTTTCACCGCCATGGCGGCCGCCCAGGCGCTATCGGGATAATATTTATGTTCCGTGTACAATAGCTTCAGGGCTCCGCCATCGGTACAAATAATTCCATCCTGTTTCCATTCATTTATTGCGATGTCCCTCAATACAGGGTTCACCATCATGGGGATGCCATTATACGCATTGTACGAGGCCATAAAGGCCCGGGCCCCGGCTTCAATGCCCATCCTGAACGGGACGGAATAATATTCCCTGAACAAACGCTCATCAAAGTCGGAGGACGAATGGCCCCGCCCCTCTTCATTGCTGTTGGCAAGAAAATGTTTCATCAGGGAGGCCGCCTGCCAATAACGGGGATCATCACCCTGTAACCCTTTTACAAAGGCGATTACCATCGTACCATTGAAAAACGGGTCTTCTCCGTAACATTCCTCCGTTCTGCCCCAGCGGGGGTCTCTTCCCAGGTCTGCGTTGGGCGCACGGATCACCAGCGCCCCCCTTTTGTATTTGGCCGACTGGAAAATATACCGGGCCTCGTATCCTTCGGCTGCGGCTACTGATCGGATCAATGCCGTATCCCATGTTTCCGCCAGCCCAATCGCCTGCGGGAACTGGGTAGTAGTGATGGGATCATTTTTTCCCCATTTTGCAGGACCGCCGAGCGCCACGCCGTGCAGTCCTTCTATATGACCGCAACCTTTCACGCCGAGACGCGGCACGGAAGGATTGGTACTAAGGCAATTTATTTTTTCTTCGAGTGTCATCAGAGAAAGGAGATTGTCTATTCGCTTCTCCACGTTCACCGAAGGGTCCTGGAAGGGATATTGATACCTGCTTTGCGCCTCTGCGAGGCAGGCGATCAACAACAATGCTATGGCTATGCCTGCTTTCATTGCTTACTTACTTATCATTGATCGCAGCATCAGTACATCGTGGGGAGGCACTATGGCCCGGAGCGGCGTATCGGTAGTGCCCATTGTTTTTTTAGCCCATACATCGAAGAGTTTGGTCGCACGACTGGCATCTACCAGCCGGCCGGATGCCGGGTCCCTCAGCGGTTCCTTTTTCCAGTCGAGATCTATCTTTTGCGGCCTGCTGCTACGATTCAGGAAGCAAATGGCCCAGCCATCTTTTCCCAACGGACGCAACCATGTCTCGAGGCTGTCTTTTTGTGCAACACGAACTCCTTCGATACCCGTTATATCCTGGTCGATGGCTATGGCATACGGATTGGTGAGTATCTCCGCGGTAGCCGACGACATCCTGCGTATATCATTGCCTGCTATCAACGGCGCGGCGAGCATGCACCACATGGAAAAATGAGCGCGGTCTTCGCTGGTGCTCATCCCGTTGCCCACTTCCAGCATATCGGGATCGTTCCAATGGCCCGGCCCGGCATACTTCTGCAACCCGTTTTGCAAATCAACGATGCGCATCACTCCATTGGCCGACCAGGAACCATAACTGTGCACCGAATCAAATATGGGGTAAATATCGCCGGTAGTCCGCCATAGCTGTCCTACAGGGGCGGCCCATTCCCAGGGTTTGTTTTGTCCCCATTCGCAGAGACTGAAGATGATCGGCCTCCCCGCTTTGCGCAGGGCCTTGCTCATGGTAGTATAGGCTTCTTTGGCATTGATGCCGTCGGTATTACACCAGTCGAATTTTAAATAGTCGATACCTACCGATGCGTAGTAACGCGCATCCTGGTATTCATAGCCGCGGGTGCCGGGATAACCGGCGCAGGTTTTGGTACCCGCGCAGTTGTACAGGCCGAACTTCAGGCCTTTGGCATGTACGTAATCGGCCACCGCTTTCATGCCATGCGGAAACTTCTGCGGGTCGGCCACGAGGTTACCGGCGCTGTCGCGCTCCATGGCCATCCAGCCATCGTCCAGCACGAGGTAGAGATAGCCGGCGTCTTTCATGCCGGAACCAACCAGCATATCCGCCGTTTCCATGACCAGCTTTTCACTGATTTTAGTCTGGAAAGTGTTCCAGCTATTCCACCCCATCGGGGGCGTGGCGGCAAGTCCTTCATACTTCTGTGCGGAGACAGTAAGTGAGTAAAGAAGGCAGCAGGCAAACAACATCTTTTTCATAATCGTTTTTTATTCGTTGTGATAAACCAAATTAACGCAAATCGGGGCGAAGGCCACCGGCACGGGCGAAGATGGTTAACGAAGTATTATACATTGATCATATCGTACAAACTCATTTCGAATACCCTGTCTTATACTGTAACGCTTCCATAGCGTTAGCGAGATAGACCAGCGGCGCATTCCAGTTGATCGCTATTTCGTTGCTGGCATACGCACAGGAGGTATCGCTATAAGCCGTTTCCGGTTCGGTGAACTCGTAATAACATCCGTCCTGCCGCCCCGGGTTCGGTCCTCCCGCCAGCAGTCCCGGTACGGGGTCATCGATACCATCGGCCACAGAAGGACGATGGTGCGGGTGCCGCGTGCTTTTGCTGCCGATACCGGTTACAAAACAAAAGCCCGTTGCATTGCGCCCGAGCAGGTAATCCAGGTTGCCAAGCGCATTATCGATGTACTTTTTATCTTTTGTAATCAACCAGGCATTGATAAGCAGGACGCCCTGGTTGCCTGCGTTGCCATTACTGCCCCAGCCGAAATCCCTTTTTCTCCCGCCCATCACTGTCCTGAACGCATTGCCGCTTACAGTAAGCAGGTAGCTGTCGGCAAACGCCACTATGCGTTTTTTAAGCGGCGCCAGCCGTACTGGCAATTGTTTTTCCATCCGCAGGAGCGTATAATATCCCAGCATGGATACATTGGCCCAGGAAGGAAGCGAAAGGCTGTCGTTCATCCGTTCCTCTATGATGCTATAATAGGCTTTGTCTTTGGTGGTGGCATACAGCTCGCAGGCCGCCCAGTTCCATTCGTCGGTAAAGCGGCGATCACCGTAGCCCCCGGTGCTGATGCGCGGTTGAAACTGCCTGTTCATTTCGTTCTGGTTGTATTCCAGTGTGGGGTACTGTTGCGCCCAGCCCCAGGCAAGCCTCGACGCTTTCAAACAGCTATCGCTTAAACCCGGCAGCTCGCGATCAAACTTCCGCAATATGCGGGCAGCCTGCGCCGTTACTGCGGCAAAATCAAGCGTGGCGGCCGTTCCTTTTTGTACCACATAGCGTGGCAATTGCGTAACCCCCGGCATCACCATGCCATCGAAAGCGGCATTGGTACATTTATTATATACGCCCCCATCGGCCGGGTCCTGCATGCTAAGCATCCAGCGGAGGTTGTAAATAACCTCGTTGAGTATGTCCGGTACCCGATCACTACTTTCGGGTATATGGGTGTTGAGCGTATCGAAATAAGCGGGAAAATCTTCGTAGGCCGAAAGCAGGGTCCCCATGCTGATACCGCTGTTAACGATATATTTGTTGTAATCGCCGGCATCGTACCAGCCTCCCGGCACGCTTATTTTTGTACCGGCAGGCCGTTGGGCGGTGGCGGCGGAGGGATGTATTAAAACGGCCGTATCGGGATGTCCTGCGGGCCGCGCCCATTTACCCGCATACTGCGCTTCGAGCGGCATAGAAGCCCGCATATAATAATATCCTTTCAGGGCGGCTTTTGCCACCGCTTGCTGTGAACCCGCGCCAATACGAAACGGGAACGAAACACCGGCGCCCGGAACATCGATGATATAACGCCCGGGCCGCTGCAAAGCGGTAAACGGCAGGCAGCGGGTAACCAGCGAGGAATTGGCGGATGCGGTGGGCGCTTCGGGAATACCCCGGTAAACAGTATCTTTTTTATCAACAGAAAGCACAAAAAAAGCGGTAGCCCCCGAGGGCTCCGCCAGTATAGCTATTTTAGGACCATGCGTATAATACCCCAACTGATTGATGCGTATATGCTCGTCCGGTTGTGCCGTTGCTTTCTCAAGCGACAGCAGCGCCAGCAGGCAGCCGTATATACATAAACATTTCATCCTTTTCTATTATGCCGCCTGCTGTCAACCGTCAACTGTTTACCGTCAACTGTCCTTCAGCACCGCCTCGATTGCTTTTAATTCGTCTGCCGTATAAGCAGTATTGTTTAATGCGTCGATATTATTGTCAAGCTGCGCTACCGAGCTGGCTCCAATCAGCACCGTGGTCACGCGTTTGTCTTTGAGCAACCAGGAAATCGCCATCTGCGCCAGCGATTGGTTCCTGCCCTGTGCAATAGCGTTGAGCTTTTTTACCTGTGTTAATTTTGCTTCGGTGATGTCACCTGTTTTTAAAAACCCATGGGGTTTGGCCGCCCGCGAGTTTTCGGGGATACCTTTCAGGTAGCGATCGGTCAGCAATCCCTGCGCCAGCGGGGAAAAGGGAATGCAGCCCACGCCGTATTGTTCCAGCACATCGAGCAGCCCGCCCTCTGCCCAACGCTCGAACATGGAGTACTTGGGCTGGTGAATAAGACAGGGGGTGCCCATGCTCTTCAAAAGTTCAATTGCTTTTTTTGCTTCCTCCGATTTGTAATTGGAAAGACCGACGTAAAGGGCTTTGCCCTGCCGCACGGCGGTATCGAGCGCGCCCATGGTTTCTTCCAGCGGGGTATTCGGATCGGGGCGATGCGAATAAAATATATCCACGTAATCCAGTTGCATCCGCCGGAGACTCTGGTCAAGGCTCGAAAGCAGGTATTTGCGCGAACCCCAGTCACCGTAGGGGCCGGGCCACATGGTATAACCCGCCTTGGTAGAGATGATCAGCTCATCACGGAGCCACCCGGTAAAATCTTTTTTGAGTATCTGCCCGAAATTTTCTTCCGCGCTGCCGGGCTCGGGACCATAATTGTTGGCCAGATCAAAATGGGTAATTCCGCGGTCGAATGCACGGCGCACGATGGCACGGCCATTATCGAACACATCCACCGAACCGAAATTATGCCAGAGGCCGAGCGAAATAGCCGGCAATAATAACCCGGTATTACCGCAGCGGTTGTACTTCATGGCATCGTACCGGTTATTTAAAGGGACATACGTCATACTACTAATTTTTCCCAAAGAAAGCCATTTCCCTCCATTTTCACATTATTCCGCCATTATATCAATCTCATCTCCCTGCAGCTCCTTCAACCCGTGTGCAGGGCCTGCAGTTGCCTTTACATGTATTTTCCCCTTTTTTCCCGATGATTGTATGACCGCGAGGCAAAGGCCGTGGAAGGTGGTCCGCTCGCTGGCCTTAAAAGGTTCCATACTGGTTTCGCTTCCATTGTCGACCCCTGCAACAAATCCCTCACCGGTGACGGTAAACTTCACGGGGAAATCGCCCGCGAAGGCATTACCCGCCTGGTCGGTCACCTTTGCTGTGATAAAGGAAAGATCAGTGCCGTCGGCTTTAATATGGTCGCGGTCCACTTTCAACGTAATCCGTAACGGCCCCTGCGTCGGCGATTTGATTTCCTCTGTCAATACCGTTTTACCATTCTTTCCCGATACGGCTTTGAGCGTTCCCTGCTCATATTTCACCTGCTTCCAAACCACATGCAGGTCGTCGTTCTGTTTCTTGCGAACGCCCAATGATTTACCGTTCAGGAACAATTCCACTTCATCGGCATTGTTGTAATAAGCCCATACATCTATGATATCTCCGTTTTTCCAGTCCCAGGTGCCGGGCACCAGGTGCAGCACCGGTTTATTGGTCCATTCACTTTGATACATATAGTAAACATCTTTGGGGAAGCCCGCCAAATCGATAATACCGAAGTAAGAGCTGCGCGAAGGCCATTCATAAGGCGTAGGCTCGCCGAGATAATCAAAGCCTGTCCAGATATACTGGCCGGAAAGAAAATCATACTTCTTGAACATCTTCCAGACTTCCTCATGTGTACCGCCCCAGGGAGCAGAAACATTGTCATAAGCAGAAACGCTGTGGTCGGGGGTACCGCCGGTAAATTTTTTGTCCCAGCGCTCCGGCCAGCGGCGGACACTGTCCGTGGGCACACTGAAATCGTAGTATCCTCTTGTCTCAAGAGCCGACACCGTTTCTGTGGCTATGAATTTCTTTCCGGGGAAGCGGGTATGAAAATCCGGCAGGTCCTTGTTATCATAATTATAACCAATCAAATCCAGCGCATCCGCTTTTACCAGCGGGTTGACGGGATAAGGGTTGCTAAGTGCTGAAACCGTGGGGCGGGTAGTATCCAGCGATTTTACGATGCCTACCAGCTCGCGGGCAATCAGCGTACCGGAAGTATCCTTCGGGTCCCATTGTTCGTTGACTTCATTGCCGATGCTCCAGATAAAAACGGAAGGATGGTTGCGGTCACGGATTACCTGGTCCCTTAAATCTTTTTCATGCCATTCATCCCAGTCAAGGTGATAATCGAAGGGATTCTTTTGTTTCTTCCACATATCGAATGCTTCATCCATCACGATAAAGCCCATCTTGTCACAGAGGTCCAGTAGTTCCGGCGCAGGGGGATTGTGCGAAGTGCGGATGCCATTGCAGCCCATCGCCTTGAGAATTTCCAGTTGCCGCTCAATCGCTCTCGTGTTGATGGCCGTGCCCAGGCAACCGAGGTCATGGTGATCGCAAACACCGTTTATCTTCAGGCGCTTGCCGTTGAGAAGAAAACCCTGGTCGATATCAAAACGAAAATAACGTATGCCGAAATTGGTAGTATAGCTATCGGTGGGTTCACCACCTGCCAGCACCGTAGTAACTGCTTTGTAGAGGTAGGGTTTATCGACCGACCACAGGATGGGGTTGGCAACGGTTATTTCCTGTGCCTGCCCCGCCGTCATGATCGTTGCTTCTGTGGTAGCCTCTCCGGCGATTTCGCCGGTGGCGGTGTACAGCACGGTATGCAGGGTAACCGGGCTTTTCATTTTGCCTGCAGCTTCCAGTTGGGTGCTGATATGCACTTTCGCCGAGTTACCGGAAACATCCGTAGTGGTAATACAACTACCGTTATAGGCTACGTGCAGGCGGTTGACGGTTACCAGCCAAACGTTGCGGTAAATGCCCGAACCGCTGTACCAGCGCGAATTGGGTTGTTTGGAATTGTCTACCTGTACCGCAATCACATTTTTTTCATCCCCAAAATGCAGCCAGGGCGTCAACTCGTAACGGAAAGAAATATATCCATTGGGCCGCTTGCCGAGCGAGTGGCCGTTTATCCATACTTCACTGTTGCGGTAAACGCCGTCAAAATCGATGTACACCTGTTTGCCCGCCGCAGCAGCAGGAAGCGTAAATGTTTTACGATACCAGCCCATACCGCCAACAAGCGCGCCGCCGCCGGTACCGGTGGGGCTGTTCTTATCGAATTTCTGTTCAATGCTCCAGTCATGTGGAAGGTCGAGACTACGCCAGTAACCATCATTATAGGCCGGGGCAGCAACAAAGGAAGGAACTGCATCACCCAAATAAAATTTCCATCCTTTTGTAAAAAGACGCACCGTTCTTGTTTCCGTTTGGGCATGTATTTCCCGGGCAGGTGCCAGTAATACAATGCATAGCACTGCTTGAAGAAGTGTTCTCATACTTAAATGTTATAGGCTAAGTTACTTTTTATCCGTTACCAGGTAAATCACGCTAAGGGCCGGTATTGTCAGCTTTATCGTTCCCGTGAGGGGAGCCGAATATGCTTTGAGACTGGCATAGCCCAGCGGACCGCCGGTAGCGGTAGACGGACCGGTACCGTTTACATATACCTGCCCCGAAAAACTGCCATTGTCTGTTCCCCCGGTGAGCACATACCAATAGTATTTGCTTCCCGCGGGGTAATGCTGAAAGTCGATGGTGAGTATATGGGTACCGCCTGAATTGACAATAATTGTCCCTGCCTGCCCGGAACTAAAGGTGGAAGAATAGGTAGCAAGATCGGAATTGATGCCATGCAGGGTATCCGATACCATGCGGTCACCCATGAGTTTTTGAAAATAGTACATGTAATAAAAAGCGGGACGCGGATTCCAGAGCGGGGCGCTGGGTTCGTCGCCGATATTGAACATACCCATATCGTCGCCGTTGGACCATCCATTGGCCATGTCCCAGCGGCTTGCTTCGCCGAATTTATTCTTAATGATGGACCCGAGCGTTTTGGCGGCATGGACACCGGCGATATAGGAAACATTTTGTTTGGACCCGGTGGCCTGTATATTCCACTCGGTCAGGGCTACCGGTTTTATCGTTACACCCGCCGCCGTCATCTGGTTTTGCACATAATTGATCATATTAGTCGGAACCGTATTGCCGGTGCTTAAAATATCAGCGACGGACGAATTGGTACTGTAGGCCGTAAAATAGTTGTGCACGATATAAAAATCGGGTGAGTTACCCGCCTGTGCAAAAACGCCCTGGTTCCAGTTAACGAGGCTGGCATACGCCCCGCCGTAGGGAGTTTCCTGGTACAGCGTAGCACCGATATAGATGGTAGCGCCGATTTGCTGCGCCGCTGCACGCATGGAATCTACAAACACGTTTACATGTTTGCCGTATAGGGCGCCGGTGATGATGGCCGGTTGCCCGTCTTTATTTTTACTTACATCGATCTGGTAACCTGCCTCCCAGTTGCCATAGCTCTCGTTGCCTATTTCCCAGAATTTGGTGCGGCCGTTATCGTAACGCACCCAATCGGCTGCCAGGTGGGCAGCCGCAGCAACAGGATTGGCGCTGGTGCCATATCGTGCATAGCCGTAGTTGACTGTAATAATTCCTTTGCTGTTTGTCTGCGCCAGCATGGTATAATAATTACTCAACGCGAGGGTCCAGGAGCCGGTATTGCCGCCGTACCAATAACCGGCAGGTACGGCTACGCTGCTGGAATTAAGAATAGAATCTGGTGCATCGGCAGGGTTCGGCGTGGTGGAAGTTCCGTTCCAGAAATAAATATCGCTCACACTACCCGCCGGGGCGCGTATAATATTGGGAGCGAGGTCCTGCAAATAGCCCATCAAAGGCGTTTGCGTAACAATCTGCCCCATCCAGAGATTGGAGTTATTCCCATATACATAGACGGGCACTTTGGTGATCACCTTGTTCACGTTGATCGTCAATGAATCGGTGGCCTGTGCTGTGCTGGGCGTACCGGTCACTGTCGCAGGCGCGGTAAACGTTTTTGATTTCCAGTCGTTCTGGAAAAAACCGATAGTAGCTGCTGTCCCGGGGTCGACGGGGTTATAAATGGAATCGACCGTAGGGGGAGTAGTACCGCCACCCCCGTTATTATTGTTGTTACCGGGGGCAACAGAGGCTTTCTTACAAGCCGCACTGCCCAATAACACCGCCGTCACGACGCCAGCCGCACAAAGGATAGTTTTCATATTTGACTGCATTTATACCTTATTTTATTAACAAAAAAGTAGTTCTCTTCTTATAAAAGAGAACTACTAAATTAAACGCCAAACTGCATATATGAGAGAGAACGATTAATTAGTCTATTGTATTTTTTCAATTCTGAAATTATCGAATGCTCCGTCGAAAGCCGGTGCTGCCGTGGCATCACTGTTGATCACCATAAGGCTTAAAGAACCGCTTCCGTTGCCGAGCAACGCAGCCAGCGTGCTGGCCGGGTCGCCGGTTCCATCCAGGCCGTTTGCGTTTGTCTTGAACTGGTTGAGCGGAATAACAACCGTAATCCAGCCATTGGTGGTAAAGGCTGTACCGAGCGCCTTCCATGGTTCATAACGTGCAAGGTACGTCCAGGTATAATCTTTAACAAAATAAAGTGATGCGCCACCCCAGGGTTTGCGCAGGCTCATTTCAAATTTCAGTGCATAGCTGGAAATAGGATCGCTCATGTGCGAAGATGGTACCCAGGTAACACCATTGGTGTTCATGGAACGTATCCCATCGTACCAGGCAAAATCGCCGCCGCCGATACCGGAATAAGCTATACGTGAATAGCTGCCGGTATTGCCGGGGAAGAGCGAGGGGTCATTCGTGACGGCATAGCTGCCCCAGCTATAGTTGCCATCATCAAAAGTAGTAAGCATACCGGTGGTATAATCATTGAACCGCAGGATGGAAGTACCGGTACCATAGGTGCCTACTACCTGCAGGGGGCCGCCGGTAGATAAGCCCGGGGGCACTGTGACGGTTATTTTGGTGATACCACTCACGGTAAAATTAGTTACGACAATATTGCCCGGGAAGATCACCTTGCTGATGCCGTAAAAGGCATCCCCGAAAATGTACAGGGTTTGCCCGGCCAGCGCCATTTCATTTGACACAGAGGTTATCACCGGAACCGGCGGGGTAATAGTGAATTTATATGTGACGCTGCCCCCGGCGGTAATCACCGTTACCGTATTCAGCTTCCCGGCAGGTATGCTGTCCCACGCAATGACGGGTACCGTGATGACAAGGGTAGAATCGGAGAATAAAGCTGAATTGACAGCGGCAGGAAAGCCGTCAAAAATAATCTGTTGAGTGGTGGCAAGATTAGCCCCCTGTATAACGACTATCTGCCCGGGCAGTGCAGCCGTCAGCGTGCTGTCGTTTGGTTTGGGGCTGATGGCCCTGATTTGCCGGATGGATGGCATTGCAGCGCCATTGTCCTTTTTACAGGACACTTCCAGCAACCCGGCAATCACCAATAAAAGGAGCAGCCCTTTTTTACTGAATTGGAAAATGATGCTATTCATAAATAATTTTTATCGTTGGTAATAAAGTTGGTCACAATTATTATTGCGGCAGTTTGCTGAAATCAAATGGCACCGGCGGGTTGGACAGTGTAGGCGCTGCAATCAGCTCGGCTTCCGGCAAAGGCAGGTAGACCGTTGCATCGGTCAGCGCGTAATAAGCGGATGAGCTGGCCAATGTCCACGTACGCGGGTTGGAACCCGTATTATACGTGAGGGTATAATTACCCTTGTCCTGCGCCCCTGTGTAAGTTTTCGCTTTCGCCGGGTTGAAATAATACAGGCGGATAACGTCGTACCAGGCATTGCCTTCCAGTGCTGTTTCTACTCTTTTTTCCTGGAAGATATTGTCGAATGTGATAGTGGTCATATCCGGCATTCCCGCGCGTTCGCGAACGGCATTGAAATATTTCAGGGCTTCGGGGTCGGAAGTAGATGCGGCGTTGCCCATGATGGATTCGGCATAAATCAAATACACTTCCGCGAGCCGCATTACATAAGAATTAATAAAGGCGGCCATAAATGCGCCTTTGCCGCCATTATCGGCAGGTGAGCCTATCACGTATTTTTTAATATTGGCGATAGCCGTAGTGGTTATATTAATACCACCGTCTTTTTGATCCAGCTCGGGATAATAATCGCCCTGGAACATGAGGGTGGCTTTCCGGCGTATGGAGTCATTCGGATGTGTTACATAGTATTTCACCAGGTCAGCCGAACCGCCTTGTGCGGAGCCCCATCCATCGCCTGTTTGCGTGATCTTGGGATCAAAGGCAACATAGGCCTGGAAGGAATTGTTTACACCCCAGGGAGTACCGGTAGGCATCCATTGGAGGGCGAAAAGGCTTTCGCTGTTGTTATTGGAACTGTTATTGGTAGCGCTTGCAAACAGGATGTTATAATTGGGCACCAGGCTGTAGGGACTGCTGTGAATAACATCTGCTGCATAATATTTGGCGCTGTCGAGATCGGACTGTGTGCGGTTGCCATCCGTTTTATTCAGCCCGGCCCTTGTCAGGTACATTTTTGCCAGCATGCCTTCTGCGGAATATTTCGTCAGGCGACCCTGTTGCGGGGCGGTAGCGGGAAGGTTGGCGGCGGCATATCTCAAATCGAGAATAATAAACTGCCATACGCTCTCGATGGTATTGCGGGTGCTGGAATTGTCCAGTTGGCCGATGTTGTCATAGATAATCGGTACGGCGCCCCAGTTGCTCACCAGGTAATAATATCCCATGGCGCGCATAAAACGGCATTCCGCCACACCGATATTTTTGGCGCTTTGGGAAGCAGTGCTGCCCGGCGCATTCAGGATACCCTGCATGGTCAGGTTACTTTGGGCAACTATTTTGTAAAAAGCCTTGTAACCCGGCAACAGGATACTTTGATCCGTGGAAGAAGGCGCAAACTGGATATAGGCGGTGCGGTCATTGGAATTGAGGTTACCGCCACGCGCTTCACCAAACGCCATCAGCGCCTTGTCGTTGTAATCAAACCATACGATGTTGTACAGCGGCGCAGTGCCTGCCGCGATTTCATCGTTGGTTTTATAAAAATTGTCCGAAGTCACCTGGTCAAGCGGCGGCTTGGTCAGGAAAGATTTCTTGCAACTCTGCGTAAGCGCGAGTGCCAGGAGGATAAAGCTGTATTTTAAAACAGGTTTCATAACTATCATTTTTAAGTATATTAAAAATCAGCCACTACATTAAATGTGTACATCCGCGTATTGGGATAACGGCCGGCATCCAATCCAACAATCAGCGGTCCGTTGTAATTAATCATCCCAACCTCGGGATCATACCCTTTATAATGAGTAATGGTAACCAGGTTCTGCACATTGACCGATACCCGCAGTGATTTCATCGCCGCTTTGGAAGCCCAGCGGAGGGGGACATTGTAACCGAGTGATACGTTCTTAATTCTTACATAAGAGCCGTCTTCCACATCCCATTGGTTGATCCGGCCATTTCCATTGGGATCGCCGGGAGCAATACGGGGAATATGAAAACCGGGGTTTTGCAGCGTGACGGTCAGGCTGTCTGCGGCATTGTAGCTGCTCGGCCTTGCAAAGTTGGATACCGATTGCAGGTAATTGCCATAGGTGCCGTTCCCGATTTCGCTCTGGTAGCGGGAGTAATTCAGGATATCGTTTCCAATGGAACCGATGATGAATATATTAAGGTCGAATCTTTTATAGGAGAATGAGTTATTAAAGCCAAAGGTGAATTTAGGCCATGGATTGCCGATGTCGTGGCGGTCGTTCTGGTCAATGATACCGTCGGGTTTACCGTTGGGACCACTGATATCCCTGAACTTGATATCGCCGGCCCAGGTTCCCTGTTGCGGGCTTACCGTCATAAGACCGTTGGAGGTTTGGATAGCATGGCTGGTAATGTCCTTGTAATTGGTAAACAATCCATCGGCCGTGTAGCCGGTGATCATGCCTACCGGTTGCCCTACTTCGGATAAGAAATAAGCACCGGTTGCGCCGTATACGGTATTGATAGGTGTTACCAGGCTGGTGATCTTATTCTTGTCCACGGAGAAATTCAAACCGGTCTTCCAGCTAAAGTCCTTGGTTTGTATATTGCTCGTATTAATTGTTACACCAAATCCCTTGCTTTGCATGGAGCCCACGTTGGTAGTAGGCCACTGGATATAACCGGCAGAATAGGAAATATCGCCTCCATAGAGATAAGCATGGGGGTTAATGGTCAGCAGCTTATCGGCATTCTTTACATACGCGTCTGCAATTACTTCCACTTTATTGTTAAACATGTGCAGGTCAAACCCTACGTTGAATGTCTTGTCCACTTCCCATTGCAGGTAAGGGTTGGCGAAATTCTGTGGCAGGAAGCCTGTACCCCATCCGGTGGGTACTGATTGCAATACGGCATAATAGCCGTTGGCATTGGAGTTACCGTTTTCACCATATTCCACGCGCAGCTTCAAATCGTTTATCGCGGAGACATCCTTCAGGAAACCTTCCTGCGATATGCGCCATGCGGCGGAAACAGCAGGGAAATTACCCCAGCGTTTTTGGACGCCGAATACAGACGAACCGTCGTAACGGTCAGTAGCCTGGAGAATGTATTTGTTGTCGTAGATATATACCAGGCGGCTGAAATAAGATTCCTTGGAGCCGCCGGCGCTGTTGGAGCTGTTGGCGATAGAGGTGGTTTGATCACCACCGGACAATTCCTGGATGGTATTGGTCACATAATTCTGCCGCTGACCGCTCAGGCCTTCGCCGCCATAAGCGGATGCTTCATGCGCTATCATGGCGGAAATACTATTCTTACCAATCTTGGTATCGTATTGCAAGCGGGAATTGAAATTCCACCAGTAGTTATTGTTGGCCGAACGGGTTGAAACCGTGGTAGCATTTATATAACCATTGAAATCGTACGAAGGGTGGAACGTGTAATTGTTATAATACTGAACGCTGGTATTGGCTTCGTTGTGGAACACCAGCCCTTTCAGGATGGTGATATCCGCGTACACGCCGCCGATAAACGTCATTGCTTTATTGTAATCGTTGTTGATAGCAGCCAGCGCGATGGGGTTGGAAAACTGGTATTGCGTAGTAGACGGGCCGCCATAACTGCCATCGGGGTTCGTTACAGGAATAGAAGGATTCTGCTGTATAGCCAGTGTAATTATTCCGGCATTGGACGTAGTCACCTTCTCATTGGTCCTGTTTACGCTCAGGTTAGTTCCTATCTTCAGCCAGCTCCGGGTTTGATTGTCCAGGTTCAGGCGCATCGATACGCGCTGGAAACCGGAACCGGGTGCAATCCCTTCCTGATCAAAATATTCACCGGAAAAATAAAAGGTCGTCTTGTCCGTACCACCGCTGAGCGACAACTGGTGCTTTTGCAGGGAAGTCCGACGGAACATGGCAGCCTGCCAGTTAGTACCCTGTCCTAATACGGAAGGGTCTGCAAAGCTGGGGTCGGAAGCCGTACCGCCTGCTTTGGCTATTTCATTGCGGTAAGTAGCATACTGCTGCAGGTTCATTACCGGTATATAAGTAGGTTTGTCCTGCATGGTCCAAAGCGTACTCACGCTTATTTTTGTATCCCCGGCATGGCCTCTCTTGGTGGTGATCATGATAACGCCGTTGGCGCCGGTAGCACCGAAGATGGCGGTGGCCGAAGGACCTTGAAGAATATTGATGGTTTCAATATCATCGGGGTTGATGCCGGATAACATATTAGCGCTTCCGCTGCTGTTATCGGGGTGTATCTGGACGCCGTCAATCACGTACAAGGGCTGTACCGAACCAGTCAGCGAGCTGATGCCCCGTATGATAACGGAAGGAGCCGCACCCGGCTGACCGCTGTTGGAGGTCACATATACGTTGGCGGCACGGCCTTGCAGCGCCTGGTCAAACGTGGTATTGACCGTTTTTGAAATATCGGCGGCAGTAACCGTCACCTGTGAACTACTGAGATCCGTCTTTTTCATACGGCCGTAACCCACGACAATAACATCTTCCATCTTGCTGAAATCTGTCTCCAGCAGCACTTCGATGGAAGTATTGTTGCCTACTCTTACTTCTTTCTTTTCATACCCGACAGAACTGACGATGAGTATATCGCCGGGCCGGGCTTTTATGGTAAAACCGCCAGAGGCATCGGTCAATTCTTTTACATCCGTCCCCTTGATGGCGATGGTTGCGCCCGGCACAGGATCATTTCCTGTTTTGCTAAGCACCTTGATGGCGATAGAACGTTTGGCCGGCGGCGAGTTCTGTGCACGGCCGGTAAAATTGAGCAGCAGCATCGAAATAATGCCCCATAGGCAGTATCTCAGCTTGCAGGCAGTGTTGGCTTTTTTCATATGCAATTGTTTTCGTTAGACAGTTATATAAATAGTTATAGTTATTACGTATTCGTGCGCGGTGATCTATTTCATTTTTATACTTGTTTTTTCTCCTGTATAAGGCAATACCGTTCCGGCAGGCTGATCCAGGTTGAGTGATTGTGCTTCGTTCTTATTGATCCAGTTGATAATAAATGTTCTTTTTTGCAGCATCCCGCTGAAACTACCTTCCCGGTTGCCGATGGTCAGTTCTTTGGTTTGCTCGTTATAATCGAAGGAAATAGTGGCATAAGCCCCGTTCTCGTAATTATAATTGTCGTTCTCATCTTCATACAGGGTAAAATGAGCGTCTTTACCGGTGTACACATAGAGTGCGATGGTATCTGCCGGTTTTTCTTCTGTGTATTGTATGGCAGGGCCAAAAGGAATAATAGAACCTTCTTTTACAAAAAGCGGAAGTCGCTCATAAGGCGCTGCTGCTTTCAATTGCTGGCCGCCCTCATAATATTTACCGGTATAGAAATCATACCAGCCCGTAGTGCCGGGCAAATAGACCTGTCGGCTCTGCGCACCCGGTTCGTATACAGGGTTGACCAGCAGCGAGGGTCCGAACATATATTGATCATCGATGCGCTGTACCGCTGTATCGGCCCCAAAATCCATCACCAGCCCGCGCATGATGGTATAGCCTTCCTGCCAGGTTTTACCTGAAAGGGAATAGATATAAGGCATCAGGCGATAACGCAGCTTGTCATAATACAACATGCTTTTGTAAGCAGGATGATCTTCGGGAGCGGTATTATATATTTCACGATAGGGGAATTGACCGTGTACACGAAACAGGGGACAGAAAGCGCCGAACTGGTACCAGCGCGCCATTTGCTCCCGCCATTCTTCGAGATCCTTCTCCTGGGCTTTCTCATATTTTTTCTCTACGGCAAAACCGCCAATGTCCATCGTCCAGTAAGGAATGCCTGACATGGAGAAATTAACTCCCGCGGCTATCTGGTTTTTCATATCGTGCCAGCGGGCGGCAATATCACCGCTCCATACGCCGGCGGAATAACGTTGCAGACCGGCATACGCTGATCGTGTTAATATGAAGACCCGCTTGCCGGGATTGACTCTGCGCTGTCCATCGTATACGGCCGACGCATTCAGCAACGGAAATGCATTAAAGTAAGTAGTAGAAGAACCCTGCCACGTTGGCGACATCAGTTGTTTTCGTTCCTCCAGCGAGGCATTGGAATGCATATCGGGTTCGGTGGCATCCAGCCACCAGGCATCCACGCCTTTGCTGTAAAGATGCTGGTTGAGCAGTCCCCAGAACGCTTCCCGCGCACGGGGATTGAAAGCATCGTAAAACGTGGATACATATCCCTTTCCTATCCAGTCGCGCTGGCGGTTGGTGATATTGCGTTTGTACAACCAGCCTTCTTTATCAAAATAGTTGTAATTGGCGATGCCTTCGTAGAATTTCGGCCATACCGAAATCATGAAATGGGTATTGTATTTTTCGTGCAGGGTTTTGATCATACCGGCGGCATCGGGAAAACGTGAAGTATCAAACTCCTGGCTGCCCCATTTGCTTTCTTCCCAGTACGACCAGTCCAAAACAATATTATCAAGAGGGATTCTTCTTTTGCGGAATTCGGCTACCGTGTTGAGTATTTCATCCTGTGTTTTGTAGCGTTCCCGGCTTTGCCAGAGACCCATCGCCCATTTGGGCATTACGGGAGCAGCGCCTGTTATTTCGCGGTAACCGCTGATGACCTCATCCATAGTAGCGCCATACATCAGGTAATAATTGATGGCGTTGCCCGATTCTGACAGAAAGGTCCAGTCGTTTTTTACCGAGGCGGGCGCAGGGCTCAGCCATTTGAGCGAAAGATAGGATTCATCACCATCGGGCAGCCATTCTATTTTTACCGGTACTTTTTTCCCTTTTACAAGATCCACGGGCAACAATGCCGTTCCGGGGTTCCATGACTGCCGCCACCTGTCGGCAAGCAATTGCCCGTTAATCCATATTTTGGCATAACCGCCATAGCGGAACAAAAACTGGTGCCTGCCGGTATAACCTGATTCGATAAATCCATCCCAGCTCACTTTTGCATTGCTCAGTTTGATATCCTGGGGCAGTTTGATAAGCGAAGTAAGATTGTCATAATCAATGGTCGATTCGGGACGGCGGTGCCATACTTCCGAGGGATTGTTTTTATTGGAATAGGTAGCCGTCAGCCATCCCTCACTGCCTTCAGCAGAGGTTAACCGGAGAGCAGATAATGGTTCAAACGGGCGACTGTCCCCTATCCGCGTAATGGAATAATTATCCCATAAAATGCCGTAGTTTTTATTGGATACCAGGAAGGGCACAGCTACTTCGCTGTTGTTCTGCAGCAACTCCACCCCGTGGCCCTTGTAATTCATTACCCCGCTCTGGTGTTGTCCCAGGCCGTAAAAAGCTTCATCATCGGGTGATTCAAATACCTGGGCTATCTGCCAGGAAGGGCGGCCGTCGACGGTGATGGGTAAAAAGGTTTTGCTGGTTTCCTTGGTTTCGCGCGTAAGCGGGTGGCCGTCTTTATCCGTAAAGCTGATTTCGCCGGTAAGTAGCGACACTTTTGCGTTGATATAGGAAGTAACCAGGGTGACCGACTCGGAAGTCTCCTTTATATCCCATTTTACCGGGGGCCGTTTTTTCTCCACCGCCATCAGGCTCGGGGTCGTTATAAAAGAATCCAGCGGGCTGGCGGTGACATGAATGATTTTATCGGTAATGGCCTGTAACTTGACCAGGCGGGCGCCGTTTTCCGTTCTTTTTTTCAGGCGGATTACTACACCATCTTCCAGCTTGGAGTAATCTCCGGGAGGAACAGCAGAAGTAAGTGCAGTCAGCAGGAAGATAATTATCGTAAACCCGGTAAAACCCGGTAGTCTTTTTTTCAACATAGCAATCGTTAATTTATTCCAGAACGGGAGGCTGCAGCAATCACAAAACCGTCACGGCTGCCCGACCGGTATTTCGTAATTTAAAAGTACTCGTCAAAAAAATAAAAGGAGGGAGTGATATGTTTCTGTTTGGGGGTGCAAATGTTAACCAAGTGTAAAACTATGATAATCAATATAATGAAGTGATAATTGTTTTACTTTTTGAGGTTTACCGGCGGAATATTCCTGCTTTATGCCGGTTTAGGACCGTTGCCGGAACGGTGCTCGCCGTTCTTTTTGCGGTATTCGTTCACGTAGGCCGAAGGCACCATGTTGAATTCTTCCTTAAAATAGCGGGCGAAATATTTCGGGTTATTGAACCCTACCTCGTAGGCTATTTCGGCCACGCTCATCTGGCTTTTTTCCAACAGCTGGGCCGCCCGTTTAAGACGGATGCTGCGGATAAACTCGATGGGTGTTTTTCCGGTCAGCGCAATCAGCTTTTTATACAGGGCTACCCGGCTCATATACAGGGCCTTGCTCATATCTTCCACGGAGAAATCTGGCTCGGAAATGTTCTTTTCTACCAGTTCCAGCGCCTGGTGGATAAACTGCTCGTCGGGCGATACCGGGCTGATATCGGCGGGGTTTACATCCACCCGCTTCTGCAACACTTTGCGAAGACGCATTTGCCCGTTGAGAATGTTTCGGATGCGCGATTGCAGGATTTCAAAATTGAAAGGCTTGGTCATGTAATCGTCCGCCCCCGTTTCCAGTCCCCGCAACTGCTGCTCCTCTCCCATCAGGGCCGTTAATAATATGACGGGGATATGGGAAGTGCGCCGGTCTTTCTTTATCTTTTTGCACAGCTCTATCCCGTTCATTTCAGGCATGCTGATATCGCTCACAACGAGGTCGGGGTGATAGCCCAACGCCTTCTGCCAGCCTTCCCGGCCGTTAGCTGCCTCGATGATATTAAACTGGTTACGGAAATTGTCCTTCAGGTAAAAACGGAAATCTTCGTTGTCTTCCACCAGCAATATCGTGGCCCGTTTGTCCGAACCGTGATTTTTATGATGTTCGTGATCGGCGGGGGGTTCGGTTTCCGGCAGGTGGCCGTTTTCTCCTGTTTCCCAGGCTTCCGTTTCGCTGGCTTCCGCCGCCGGGGCCTGCTGCCGCTCCACCGGCAATTCATTCTCTGCCAGCACGGGCAGTAATACGGTAAAGCAGCTTCCCTTATCGGGTTCGCTCTCCACGTCAATCATGCCTTCATGGAGTTTTACAAACTCTTTGGTGATGGCAAGGCCGATACCACTGCCCTGGTTGACCATGCTGCCGGGAATATCGTATTGAAAAAACCGCTCGAAGATCTTTTCCTGCTTTTCGACAGGGATGCCGATACCGGTATCCGTAACGCGGATGGCAAGATAGTTGCGATCGTCTTTTGATTGTAGATCCAGTTGCACCGTCACTGCCCCGTTCTCCGGGGTAAATTTAAAGGCGTTGGATAAAAGATTAAATAATATGCGTTCCAGTTTATCATTGTCGAAAGAAGCAGCAAGGCTTTCAACGGAGGACTGGAACAGGAAGCGGATATTCTTTTTCTCCGCCATGTCGGTAAACGAATAAGAAATATCGCGGATAAAACGGACGATATCGCCGGTAGTCGCGTTCAGTCGGAGTTCCTGTACTTCCATTTTCCTGAAATCGAGCAATTGGTTGACAAGATTCAGCAGGCGGCGGGCATTGCGGTGGATAAGCTGGAACTGTTTCTTCTGATCGGGCTGGCCGGCCGTGCGTATCATTTTATCCAGCGGTGTCAGGATCAGCGATAAGGGCGTTCTGAACTCATGGCTCACATTGGTAAAGAATTTTATCTTCATCATGTCCAGCTCGTGCATGCGTTGTGCTTCCTGCCGTTGCTGCTCTATTTCAAAACGCATCCGTGCGCGTTGCAGGATCAACTGGCGGGAAAACCAAAGAATGCCTACCAGTAAAAATACATACAGCATATAGGCCAGCGGCGTGCGCCAGAACGGGGGCAGGATTTTTATTTGCAGGGCAATGCCTTTTTCATTCCATTGGCCTTCGTCGTTGGCCGCTTTTACATGAAATGTATAATCGCCGGGGTCAAGGTTGGTATAGGTGGCTTTGCGCATATTGCCATCCGTGACCAGCCAGTTTTTGTTAAACCCATCCAGTTTGTAGGCGTACTGGTTCTTTTCCGTATTGGAATAGTTGAGGGCGGCAAATTCGATGGACAATACATTGTCGTCGTACCGGAGCGTGATGGCTTTCGTGGCCGAAATGGCCTGGGGCAGCAATACCCGGCCGTTGATCTCCTCCCCGATTCCCACGCTGTGATTAAACACCTGCAAATCGGTCAGTACCAGCGAGGGAATGGCTTTATCGGATACGATATTCTCGGGGTGGAAAATATTAAAGCCATTGGCCCCCCCGAAGATCAGCTCACCCTTGCTTGTTTTAAATGCTGCATTTTCGTTGAACTCGGTTCCCTGCAGGCCATCGAGCTCGTCGTAATTCCTGCATTGAAGGGAAACGCGGCCCGTGCCGGCATTTTTATCCACCTTCATACAGGAGATACCGTTGGGGGTGCTTATCCAGAGCCGGTGCTCGTCGTCTTCCAGTATATTTTCAATGGTGCTGCTGGGCAGGCCGTTAACGGTGCGAAAGGTTTGAAAGGTTTTTTTATTATTATCGAAGACATCAAGACCATCCCGGGTACCCACCCACATCAGCCCGCGGCTGTCTTCCAGCATGGAAATGATATTATCGTTGCTCAGGCTGTTGGAATCGGTGGCCGACAGCGCAAAATGTACAAACCGGCCGGTTGTTTTGCCGAGCACATCAACGCCGTTGGCCGTTCCTATCCAGAGATTGCCGGCATGATCTTCCAGCAGGGTGGCGATATAATTGGAACCAATGGAATTGGGCATCCCGAGGGTATAATGATAAAAAACATTCTTCTTCCTGTCAAACCGGTTGAGCCCCCCGGCCAGCGTGCCTACCCAGAGATTGTTCTTTGAATCCTCAAAGATTTCCCAAACGCGGTCGTCCGACAGGCTGGTGCTATCGCCCTGCCGGTGTTTGTAATGAGTAAAGGTCTTGCCGTCGTAGCAATCCAGCCCACCGAAATACGATCCTATCCATAGCTTTTGCTGCCGGTCCACCCAAAGGCTTACTATCACGTCATTGCCGATGCTGTTGGGGTTATTGGCCTGGTGCAGGTATTGTTTAAACGTTCCGTTTTCCCGGTTGTAATAAATAAGCCCGCCGCCGTTGGTGCCAATCCAGAGATTTCCCCGCGCATCCTCCACGAAGCGGTTCACATCATCAAAGCTAAGACTGTTGGGATGCGAGGGCTGGTGCCGGATAAGCGGGAACTTGATAATACTTTCGTGGTAGTAGCTGACACCTTTTTTATAGGTGCCGAGCCATATAATACCTGCATTGTCCTTATAAGCCGTCGTAATACTGTTTTGGGCAATGCTTTTATCATCGTCGGTATTGTTGACCAGGTAACGGATGGAATAATCGGTTTTATCCAGGACGTTCACACCACCGTGGTCGGTACATATCCAGATACGGTCTTTATTGTCCTGCAACACACCGATAACAAGATTGGTATTGAGTTGCGACACGCCGTCGTCTTTATCGATATGCTGTACGGCGTCCGTAGCCGGTGTAAAATGATATATGCCCTGCGGATTCCCGGGCACATACATCCACAATTCCTGTTGCCCGTCGATAAAAACGGCATAGCCAAGTGAGTCTTCTCCATTTACCCGGTGCAGTGCATTGCTTTGCGCCAACAGCTTACCGGTACGGGTATCTATCTTTTCCAGTAACCCGTGACTGTGCACCAGCCAGATACTCCCGTGCCCGTCTTCCGCCAGGGCGGCAATATCCGCTTGCGGTCTTTGGTAAAGAAGGATTGTTTTTTTGGTGGCGGAAATGTATTTATACAAACCCTGCTGCGCCATTAGGAACCAGTAATCACCATTGCTGTCCTTCACCAGTTGGGTAAGCGCGACATTGGGGAGGGAAAGCGTGCTGAGATAAGCAGGCAGGTTATTGTTGAAGGTTTCTGTCAGGGGGTCATAAATGGTAAAGCCGTTTCTCGTATCGACCCATATCTTTCCTTCCGGTCCTTCCAGCACCCGGTTGATAAAATCGTCGTTGAGCGAAGTGGAATCATGGGGATCATGACGGAATACCCTGAATTTATACCCGTCGTAGCGATTAAGCCCCGCCATGGTGCCGAACCACAAAAACCCCTTACTGTCCTTGAAAATAGAAGTGACCTGGTTATTGGAAAGTCCGCGGCTGATGTCGATATGGGTAAACGGATATTGCCCCGGTTGCGCCCGCAGGAGCAGTTGCAGCAAGCAAAACAAAACAAGCAGTCCGCTTTTTATCCTTCGTTTTCTCATAAGCTCTAAGGCGGTAAATGTAAAGAAAAAAGGGGCTTGCAACTACAAGCCCCTTTTTTACAGAACAAATCAATGTTAGTTATCAGATAAGATTTTCTGCTACAAAATCGCCCAGCCGGCCGCGAAACGTATCGCCGACGGGCAGGCATTTCTGTTCGCTGAAACATACTTTACTGCGACTTAACCGCGCAATTTTATCAACTGCCACGATATACGATTTGTGGATACGCATAAAATATTCTTCGGGCAGAAATGTTTCCAGTTCTTTCATCGAGGTCATGGTAAGAAACGAGGTAGCGGAAGTATGTATCTTAGCGTAATTCTTCAATCCTTCGATAAACACTACATCCTCAAATTTAACTTTGACAAGGCCGGAATTGTGCTTGATAAAGAAATAGTCTTTTTTCGTATTCATACAATTAATTCCAGCTGTAAATATACAATTATTCATGATTTCCCGACCAGTTCTATCATCGCCGACAACTCTTCCGCAGCCTGTGCATCGGAGCCTTTTCTGAACCCGATGATCCGGAACCGGATATGCCCGTTTTTGTCAATTATGAACCTGGTGGGGATGCCCGTCACGTTGAAACGCCCGACCACCGGGTTGCCGCCGCTTGCCCTGTCTTGCAGGTCCATCAGCACCCGGAAAGGATACTTCATACTCTCGATATAGTCGCGCGCCAGGTTCGTGGCGTCGTTTTCCCGCTCCCAGGTATGGATAAAAAGGAATTTTACATCGGGGTTGTCCTTGTATTTGTTCATCACGACCTGCATCGAGGGAAAAGACGCCTTGCAGGGACCGCACCAGGTGGCCCAGAAATCGACAACAACCGTTTTACCCTTATAGTCGTCCAGCGATATGGTATTGCCGTTTAAATCCTGCAGGGTGAAGCCCGGCGCGGGTTCGTCGATCAGCCGGGAGGGCAATCGCTTGATAGCCCTGTCGCTCAATTGTTCCGTCACCTGGGTCATATAGAGGTCGTACCCTTTTTTGCCCTTTACTTTCCGGTACAGGGTTTCCAGTTCCCGGCGCATGCTTTCGGTGACCTGGCCTGCATTGAGGGCTTCGTCTATTTTGTTGAACGCGTCCTCGTTCCTGTCGAGGGCAATGAGTATCTCCGCATAATGAGCATTGATTTCGCCCCTGACCTCGCTGGCGCTGTCATGGGCCTCCTGCGCATAGGGTAATGCCTGCTGGTAGTTTTTCTGCCTGTACAACAGGTCGGCATAGTGATCGCAATAGCCTGCATAGGCATCCACGTAGTTTTTCTCTCTTTCTTCGCCCTTATGCTCCGCTATGATTGCCTGCCCGTTTGCAATGGCGTCTTTTATCAGTGGTTCCGCTTCCGTCAAATGTTCTCTTAGTATCAGCGCATAAGCTATCCTTGCCCCGGCATCCGCCTTCCTGCTGCGCCCTTCCAGCAGGGACAGGTATTGCATTGTCTTCGGCATATTGCCAGCACGGGCAAAACCAAGCGCCACTGCTTCGCGTGCATAGTCATACACTCTGTCATTGCTGGCTGACTGCGCTTCCGGAAACAGCGCTACCAGGTTCAAATACGCTTTTTCCTTTTCTTCCCCGGTTTTTGCATCGTACACTTTGTCCAGTTCCACCTTGCGCGCCTGCGTGGAAGAATCTTTTTGTTGAGGGCCGGCCTGGGGAAATGCAGCCTGCTGAAAAGTTGCAGTGAAAATCAGCAAGAACCCAATACCTTTTTTCATACGAATCATTTTATTAAAATAAGGTTGTATCAATTCGAAGCCTCCCAATATCCGGTTACCTAAAATTAATAAAAAAGGCTGTTCGTCCCATCGGGACGTTTGGTAGGTGGAAACCGAATAACCCGTCTATCGTCCTGTAGGGACGTCTGGTGGGTTATATACGAAACGTCCCTACGGGACGAAACGTTATTAACCATGATGGGGCTACCAACCAAACGTCCCGATGGGACGAGGTAACCAACCTCTTAACTAAACGGAATGGGACGGGAGAATGTTACCTGACTATCAGCCGCGAACTGGTGATTTTGTTTTGTATAAGCGCCTGGACAAGATAAATGCCGGGCGGCAGGTGGGTGATATTCAATTCGAAAGCCGTACCTGCAACGGATAGGGGAACCGGTACCGGCCTGCCAAACAGGTCGATGACTTTAATATCCCTGATAGCGGTGGTCTTATCCAATGGTGCTACCCTGGTCTGCCCATGAGCAGGGTTGGGAAAAATATCCAGGCCGTCTTTGGTCGTATTCGTGTATTCAACCGACACGATACCCGATAGTTGCTGCATGCCCTTCATGTCCGTTTGACGAAGCCTGTAATAATTCTGCGGCCCCGGATAGGGGTCGGAAGAATGATACGAACCCCCGGAAGAGTTTGTTTCAGCAGCGGGAACAGAATCGATTGCCGTCCATACCCTGCTGTCCGCTGATTTTTCGACGATAAAATAACTGCTGAGAGACCCCGTTAGATCCGACCACTGCAGGTTTACCCTGCCCGGTGCTTTCATGGCCGCCAGTTTTATGGAGCTGCTGGTAAGCAATGTTGAGCTGTCATAATAGACGGTTATTTTTATATCGTCGATATTGGCGGTCAGCAGCAGGGAAGCCAGGCCAAAAGAAACATTGGTGGAAATGGCTATTCCAAAACCGGCCGAATTGACATCCGAAGGCAGCCAGTTCAATCCCCACAAATCCGTAGCGCTGCCATACGTAGCGTAGCCTCCGCCAAGTGTCCACGCCGCTCCCGAAGCATGCTCCGTACCGCTGATGGTATTGCCTTTTACGATCCTGACGGAATGGTCGCTGACCTTTGTCCCCAATACGATACCGACGGCCGACTCATCAACATCTACCTCGATCCCGCAGATGGTAGCGTAGGAAGGAATATTGAAACCCGGGCCCTCCGCCACGAGGTAATTGGTGTTGATGTTGGCAAACAGCCCGAGCAATACACCCATATTCGCATAGCTGAAATCATTCGCCTGCGCTCCCGCGGGATTGGACCACGCATACGTACCGATACTGGTATTGTTGGAAAAAGAAGAACAATGATTAACGTTAGATGGAACACATTGGCTGTAGGCATTCGTTGCTGCAAGCAGGGTAATGAGCGCAAAAAGCTGCGCCCCGGGACAGGGGATCTTAAACGGTTTCATGGTATCGGGTTATGTTAAAATGGGGTTTCCGGCATACCACAGACAGGATAGAGACGGGTCGATCTAATGTATTAAAATAAAACCCGGGGTGCGAGTATCGATCCTTAATAATAAGATAATAGGTAGATACGTGTATACATCCTATTTCGTAAATACTACAATGGCTTTAATAGCCATTGAACCAGTGATTGATCCGAGTTAAGAATCAGGCAAACAAGCTTACAACTACGTATGACTTTACGTAGTTCTACGTATGTTTTCATCCCTCCTTTGTGCCAACTTCCCTTTGTCAAATCACCTCTTTTATAACCTCAAAACCGTTTAGTTATGGGCGACTTTAGCAACCTCTCCACCCAGCAGCACGCTATCCCATTGGTCGATGCCGCTGCAATGACCCTCCGCTACCGGGAAAACAAAACCCTGATACTTCAGCCACAGTATCCCCCTGAAATTCTTGCCCTCTGTGAAACATTTAACAAGGACGGTATCGTAGCTTTGGCCAACAACCCGCTGGCCGTTGGCATCCGCATCTATTATGGCATGGACGAAAACCTGTCGGTACACGCCATACTGGTGGGAGTAGATGCGCAGGGCGCAGATATTCTGCCACCCGCCGCCGCCGGTTCAGCCGCCCGCAGGGCAGCAGACGATGACGACGATGGAGACGACGACATCCTGGAAGACGGCATACGGTGTCCGCCTACCTGCCCGCCGGGTTCGCCACTCAACGGCGGCTAAATTTAAACATGCCGAAAGACTATGTATTTATTTTCGCTCATATCGGGATATAGTATTATTATCGCCGGTATTATCGGGTTGATACGTTTCAAGGAAATACCCGCAGCGTATCAACCCTTTATTTACTTTACCTGGCTGGCATTGATCAACGAAGCCCTGAGCAGCGTGTTAATCGGGCTCAATTACTACAACAATGTGAATGGCAATATTTATGTGCTGCTCGAATCCCTGCTGTTTATCTGGCTCTTTTACAGGTGGGGCTCGCTGAGAGAAAAAGCCTGGCATATACCCGCCCTGTGCGGAGCACTGTTGCTGGTATGGATGTACGATAATTTTATATGGCATACTATCAACAACCCTAATTCGCTTTTTCGCATTTGCTATTCGTTTGTACTGGTATTCCTGGGCATCAACTGCCTCAATAAGATGATCGTGAGCGAGCGCGGCAACATGCTGCTCAACGCCCGGTTTCTTATTTGTGCCGGTATTTGCGTTTTTTACAGCTACAATGCTTTCCTTGAAGTATTTTATCTTCTTATACCCCCTAAAAGGAATGACCCGTTTCAAAATAAGGTGTTTCTTATTCTTGACTTTGTAAACCTTTTTGTTACTTTGATCTATGCGTTAGCCACATTATGCATTCCACCGAAACAAAAATTTACACAACTATACTGATTGCCGCGGGTGTTCTTGCCATCATCCTTGTTTATTTTGTCGTTAATATCATCCGCCAGCAGCGGAAAAATCTTATATTCCAAAAGGAGAAAATACAGGCGGAGATTACCACGCTGGAGAACGAACGCCGGCGCATAGCCTCCGACCTGCACGATGATCTCGGCCCCCTGCTTTCTGCCGTGAAATTGCAGATCAACAGCGTAGAAGTACCGGACGGGGAGGACCGGGAGCTGATTGAACGATCGGGCATGTACATTGACAATATCCTGAGCCGTATCCGCGAAATTTCCAATAACCTGATGCCGCAGGTTCTGTCAAGAAAAGGACTGGTAATCGCCCTGCAGGAGTTTATCGACAACCTTACGCTGGGGCACCCGTTTGACATCGTGTTCAACAGCGCCGGGGATATCTCCCTGAAAGGCGATCGCGAAATCCACCTGTACCGTATCATTCTTGAAGTCATTCATAACGCGCTAAAACATTCGAATGCCTCCAAGCTCGAAGTGATGATTCGAAATGAAAACGACTATCTTCGGGTAGATATCGCCGACAATGGCAGTGGATTTGAATATTATGCTATCAATAAGACCGGCAGCGGACTCGGTTTAAAGAATATTGCAAGCAGGGTGGAGATGCTGAAAGGAAACCTGTATGTAGACACCCAGCCAGGAGAAGGGACAAAATATCGCATTGAAATTCCGCTATAACAGTTATATGAAATTAACTATCCCAATAAAACTGGTCATTGCAGACGATCATGAGATTTACCGCGACGGGCTCAAAATCATGCTGCGAAAGCAACCCGATATAGAAGTAATCGGGGAAGCGGCCAACGGGAGAGAACTGGTAGCACTGATACAAGACACGAAACCCGACATCATTCTCACCGATATAGTCATGCCGGTAATGGATGGCATCGACGCCACCCGCCAGCTCAGGCATCAATATCCTTCCATTAATATTATCGCCCTTTCCATGTTTGACCAGGACAACCTGATCATTGAAATGCTGGAATCGGGAGCTAAAGGATACCTGCTAAAAAACGCGGATAAAACGGAAATCATCGACGCCATTAAATCGGTCTATAAAGACGTGCCTTATTATTGCCGGAGCACCTCGGTAAAACTGGCCCGGATGATTGGCAAGAGTAAATTC
>DASYCT010000254.1:0-2994 GCA_036500065.1 Chitinophagaceae bacterium
AAGCGGGCATTTTGAATATGAGGCGGGGAGTATTGAAACACTGCGGCGGATGGTGGAGCTGAATGAGGGCATTACCATTTTGCCGGAGCTGGCAACGCTGGACATGGTGGCGAAGCAATCGCAACTGGTGCGGCATTTTAAGCGGCCGGCACCGATGCGGGAAGTGAGCCTGGTGGTGCACCGGGATTTTGTAAAAAAACGGCTGATTGAGGCGCTCCGGCAGGAAATCCTGGCGACGGTGCCGGAGAAGATTCGGAAAAACAGCAGCGGGAACGTGGTGCCCCTGTAACCAGCAGTCGGGTGGCGCATGAGAGATGTATGTAGGAGGTTGGAGGCTTGTTACACCGGTGTTAAGTGGGAGTAATGGCCCTATAAGGGTGCTATAAGGGTCCTATAAGGGCGCTATAAGGTTTCTGTAAGTGCGCTGTAGTTAGCGGAGGCTTGTAAAAGGCTGATTGACAAAATTAAGCGCCTGTTTGTACCACAAAAATTAAGCCTTTTTTGTAAAATAAAAGCGGGCAGTCAAAATGACTGCCCGTTATAGTAACTGTGCTTTTCATGCCTATATTTATAATATGTTTGATTTCAGACTACAGGTTTTTGATACGGTAGCCCGGCGCCTCAATTTTACGCGGGCGGCAGAGGAATTATATATTACCCAGCCAGCGGTTACAAAACATATCCACGAGCTGGAGCATCATTTCAATATAAAATTATTCGAGCGCAACGGTACCCGGATAAAACTGACGCCGGCCGGTGAAACGTTGTTGCAGTACACGGGTCAGTTGTTTGCGGTGTACCGCAACCTGGAGTTTGAAATGAACAGCCTGTCGCAGCGGCGCAAGGGCAAGCTGCGGGTAGGGGCCAGCACTACCGTGGCCCAGTATGTATTGCCACCGGTATTGGCCGCTTTCCATAAGAAATTCGGGGATGTGAAAGTGGAGCTGATGATCAATAATACCGAACAGATTGAACAGGCATTGCAGAAAAACGAAATCGACCTGGGGATTATCGAAGGGCGGTCTAAGCATGCGGCGATCAAATACACGGAGTTTATAAAAGATGAGATCGTGCTGGTGAGCAGGAGCAGTAACCCGCTTATCAAAAAGGAAACGATCAACCCGGAGGAACTGAAGAAGATCCCGTTGTTGCTGCGCGAGCCGGGCTCGGGCACACTGGAAGTGATTGCACATGCGCTGAAACCGCTTGGGATAAAAATAGCACAACTACATAATGAAATGCAACTCGGAAGCACCGAAAGCATGAAGCTGTATTTATTGCATTCGGATTGCATGGCGTTTATTTCGGTACATGCCATATTAAAAGAATTACAGGAGAAGGAATGCCGCATCATCGAGGTAAAAGGCCTGTCCATAGAGCGCTATTTTTATTTTATCCGGTTGCACGGGCAGGCGGAGGCGCTGCCGGAATTGTTTATGAAATTCTCCCGCCATCATAACTTCAGGTAATCGACGATTACCTATAGCGATTTCCCCTGAAGCCTCGTCCGTGCGAGCTTTGCGGTATGTTCAATCGTCGTATTACCACCCGGGAACTCATTTTTTTATTGGCCGTGGTATTTTGTTTGTCGCCGCTTATTTCACCGCCGGTCGCCCTCCTGATGGGGCTGGTGATTGCGCAGTTTGTCGGGCATCCTTATTTACACCTGAACCATAAGGCCACGCATATCTTATTGCAGGTTTCGGTTGTTGGGCTCGGATTTGGGATGAATGTAAGCAGTGCGCTGAAAGCAGGCGGGCAGGGGGTCCTGTTTACTATTGCTTCTATTACCGGTACGCTGACGGGCGGTTTTTTTATGGGCCGGTTGTTGAAGATTGAAAAGCGTACTTCCTGTCTTATATCGGCTGGTACGGCTATTTGCGGGGGGAGTGCCATTGCCGCTGTTTCGCCGGTGATTGGGGCGGAAGAGAAGCAGATATCGGTGGCGCTTGGTACGGTGTTTATCCTCAATTCTATTGCGTTGTTTTTGTTCCCGGTCATCGGGCATGCGCTGCATTTGTCGCAAACCCAGTTTGGCCTGTGGAGCGCGATTGCGATACATGATACCAGTTCGGTAGTAGGCGCTGCCGGTAAATACGGTCCCCATGCACTGGAAGTGGCTACTACGGTCAAGCTGGCGAGGGCTTTATGGATTATACCGGTGGCGTTTTTATTCAGCTTTTTGTTTAAAAGCAAAGGAAGTAAGGTAAAGATTCCCTGGTTTATCGGTTTGTTTGTCGTAGCGATGCTGGTCAATACATATATACCTGCCGTGGACCCGTTCGACCATGCTATCGTGGCTATCGCCAAAGCAGGATTGACGCTTACGCTGTTCCTGATCGGTTGTGGTTTATCGCGCAAGGCCTTGCAGTCGGTGGGATTCAGGCCTTTGTTACAGGGCGTGTTGCTGTGGGCGGTTATTTCGGTCGTGGCATTATGGGCGGTTATCTCACTGGCTTAATTACAGGGCGCTCCATAAAATGCGGATGCCGACGATGGCCAGACAGATGGCGAGGGCGCGAATGATGCTATGGCCTTTGATTTTATGGGAAAGCAGGGCCCCGAGCTGCGCTCCTACGATAACACCCGCGCTAAGACCCAATACCATGCGCAGGACATAGGGGTCGTTGTAACTTCCTTTTACGATATTGGTGATAACGCTTACGGTGGACATTACGGCCAATATGAAGTGGGAGGTAGCGGTTGCTACGTGCACGGGGAACTGTAACCAGTTGACCAATGCGGGCACATGAATGATGCCGCCGCCGATGCCGAGCAGGGGGGAGATATAACCTACGATGATGCTGATGAGGATGCCTGCGTACTGGTTGTAGCTGTACTCATGCGTGACGCCTTCTTTGTCGGTGATCAGGCTATGTCGGAATCCCCTGCGTGCCGGCAGGTTTTTATTGCGGGAGTTTTTTAATTGTTTCTTTGAGATAAAGAGGAATACGGCCAGGATGATGAGCAGGATGCCGAAAATAAGGTGGAAGA
>DASYCT010000255.1:0-5777 GCA_036500065.1 Chitinophagaceae bacterium
AACTGCTCAGAGATATAAGAAGGCCAGGTATAATCGTGCACATCATAACCGGATTTCAGTGCATTCGTATAATCGGTAATATCATAGCGGCCGCAGAGTTTGCCGAGGATATAATCGGCGGCATGAACAAACCTTCCCAGCCCGGGGATCTTGCCCGGGTACATGTGCAGGAACCAAAGCAACTTGGGCAGACCAGATGAAGCATTAAACGCCGTATATCCCCGGGTGCCGGCGGCAATGGCAATCTTCCGGCAAAGCAGGGCTTCGGGCGCCGACCGGTTGTCGCTGTACATGATAGCCGGGTGCATCGGGACATTGTTTTTATCCAACGGCAGGATGGTGCCCGAAGTAGATGTAACAGAGATCGCTTTTATCTGCTGCAGGTCGATAAGCGGGGTTGCTTCCTTCACCAATGCCTGCAACGAATGAGAACAGGATTGCCACCAGCCCTGCGGCGATTGTTCTTCCCTTGATTGCTGGCTAAGCGGGAAACCCTCTTCTTTTTGTGCCACCAGCCCGCCCCGGCTATCCAGCAACGCAACCCTCGCGCCCTGTGTGCCGATATCGATGCCGATAAAATAAACGGTTTCCATACGGATGCTGTTAACAGGTCTGCTGGAAGCAGGCCCGGGTTTGTTTCCATTCCTTATACAATGCGACAAATTCTTCCTGCTCGCCGGGTACGATCGTTTCCACCTTACCGGGCAGCGCCGATTTTACCTGCAAAGCATGGTTACAGATAAAAGCCCCGCCGGTGGCGGACGATTGTTCAAAGCCTTCCCTGACCCGCACTTCTTTGTTGATGCTGTTGGCGATATACTGCCGCAGGGTAGGACTTTGCAGTCCGCCGCCACAGGCCCAGACATAATCGGGTGTATGACCGGCGACTTCGTATAATATTTTATAATTCTCGGCAATGGAAAAAGCAATATCGAGCAGGGTGGCCCGCACAAAAGAACTGCGGCTAAGAGTATGTGTGACAGGAGCTGAAAAAACAAACCCCCCCTTTGTCAGCGGCTTTTTTTCACCCGCCACCAGCGAGCCGAGTGAGGCCATGCAGGGACTATTGTTGGCCGCCAGTTCCTTTTCTATTGTATCATAACTTTCATTGGGATAAAAAATTTCTTTCAGCCGCTGGTAGTTGAGACCCGTCACACCCGCGTTTGCTTCCAGCACAAAACGCTTGTCTTCGATATCCCGGCTGGTCCATGTTCTTTTCTGCGGGTCGGTTACGTAGGTATTCACCAGCTTTACCAACGGGGTGGTAGTCCCCGATACGATGACCATATCATCGAGATAAGGACGCGTACTTTTGATGGCCAGTTGCGTATCGCCTCCACCCGTCACTACTGCCGTAGTGGCCGAAAGACCCAGTGTCGTAGCAGCTTTTTTGGTAATCGTTCCACAGATAGCGCCGGAGGCCGCCAGGGGTGGAAGCAATTTGCCGTCGATGCCAAACAACCCCATCAGCTCCGTGTTCCATTCCTTTTTTGCCACGTCGAACAACAATGTTTCCGAAGCCTGCGAATATTCATACTTGGCGATGCCTGTCAACTGGTATTCCACCCAATCGCTGATGCTGAGGAAAACTGACAGCCGTTTCCATATATCTTTTCTTCGTTCGCGGATACCGGCAAGTTTAAAGGCGGAAAAGAGGGAGCCTGGATAGCGGCCGCTAAGCTGGAATATCCTGTTTTTACGTGGTATGCTGTTTTCCCATTCGCGGCCGCGGTGATCGATATTAGGCAGGCCGATCATCGGTTTACCTTTATGATCTATCAGCACGATCCCCTCGCGCTGGCTGGTGCTGGTGATGGCTTTCACTTTTATACCGGGCACTTCCGCCAGCGCCTGCCGTGCAAGGCCGGTGATCTGCGACCATAAGGCAGCCGGATCAAAATACAGCGCATCGGGATACAATTCATCTTTATGGTAGCGTATATCGGCGTGGGCTACACTCAGCACCCGCCCGTCGGGCTGCACAACAGCAACCCTTGCATTGCCGGTGCCGATATCTATTACTATGTATGCGTTTGGGTATTTCATAACATAATTTAGATGCGGACAGTTAAGATTTCTTTATTGGCTAATCTATCGCCTGTTTTCCTGTTATCGACAAACCATTCCTGCAAAACGGCATTCATGATCCGCACATGATGATCTTCCACTTCAAAAGTAGCGCCTGCAATATGCGGCGTAGCCAGTACATTCGGCAGGTCGATGATCCGGTAATCCAGCTCATCCGGCGGTTCATGATCAAATACATCAAGAATAGCGCCGCGTACGAGGCCGTCACGCAACACATCGAACAGGTCGTTCCGGTTGACCACGATGGCCCGGGCCGTATTGACAAAAATTGCGTCCCGTTTCATGCGTTGCAACAGCTTCCGGTCGATCATTCCCCGCGTGGCTTCGGTGACCGGCAGGTGTATCGACACGATGTCACTGCCGGCAAATACTTCTTCGATGCTCGTTTTCTTCCAGGCAGGCGAAGGACTTTCATCGATATAAGGATCATAGAATTGTATGGAGCAGGGATAGTGTTCCGTCATCCGCGCGATAAGCTGGCCGATGGCGCCAAAGCCAACCATGCCGATGGTTTTTCCCGCCAGCTCATTGCCTTTAAAGGCAAGGTATGAAGCATGCGCCCCTTCGTTCCAGCGCCGGTTTTTCAGCCATTCCACACCCGCGAGCGTATGACGCATAAAGGTGATCACGTTGGCGATAAACAGTTCCGCCACCGCCTGCGCATTGCGCGCGGGAGTATACAAGACGGGGATGCCATGCAGTGTGGCCGCCGCGAGGTCCACGTTGGAAGGAGTGCCCCTGCAAACGCCGATAAACTGAAGCTGTGTGTTGGCAGCAATTACCCTCGCGCTCACCTCGTCATGTTCGGTTATCAATGCTTCGGCTTTGCTTTCATACAAAAGCGCCAGCAATTCCTCTTCGTTATAAGCCCTTCCATTCGGCTTCCAGGGTTTGTAAACGACCGGGCCTAGGCTTGCTTTCAGTTCTTCAAGGCCTTCTTTGTTATAAGGTGCTGTAACAAGTATCTTCATGCAATTGCGGGTAATAATGAATAATTATTGAGCAGTGGCCGCCGCTGCGGCCTGTTGTGTTGTTTTTGCATTATCCGGCAGTGTTATATACCGGGTAAGCAGTGCGCTGACAAAATAAAGAATGGCCAGTATCCATATCAGCCCTTCGTTGCCGGCGATGCCGATAAACAGGCCCACGATAGCCGGTCCCACGAATACCGGCAGCCCGGCGCCGAGATTAAGAATAGCCATAGCTGCCCCTTTATCCTCTTTCACAAGGGATGGGACCAACGCCGACAGCGGCACGTATCCCGCCAGGCAGGCTCCCCATACTATGCCCGTGATCATTATCAGGGCATAATTACCGTGCGACAACTGCGGGATATAATACAGCAGGAGCGTGCTGATGCCGCAACCCACGCCGCCAAACCACATCACCGTGTTGCGCCAGCCCAGCCGGTCGCCTACAAAACCAAAAATGAGGTTAAACACGATGTTGCTGGTAAAAATAGTACCCCATACCTGCAGCCAGGCCGTCGTGGAAAACCCATGCGTGGCCATATACGTGGGAAGAAATACCGGGAAAGCAAATTGCGCCGTGGTATTGATAATGCGCACGATGCCCCCGAGCAATACCTTTGGTTCTTTCTTTACGATCGTAAGACCGTTGAGCAATTCCTGTGTCTTACCCCGCGCGCCACTGCCTTGCGGAATGAATTTATCCTTGTTCAGCACCAGCGCAAAAAAAGCACCGAGCAACACCCAGAACACGGCGCTCCAAAGCGTATTGATATAACCGAGCTTTTCGATGGCCCGGCTGGAATAGAAAGCGCCGAGCACATTCAACCCGCCGGTGAATACAAACCAAAACCAACCCACCGCCCTGCCCAACTGGTTTTTGGGGGTTGCATAGGCAACCCATACCAGGAAGGAATACGCAAACAGCGGGTAGCCAAAACCACGAAGTGCGTAGGTAAGCAACATCACGGGGAAGTGCAACTGCGGAATGCCATAGCCCACAAAACCGATGGTTCCGATAAGGTAAAGCAACAGGCCGGTAAGCATGGCTTTTTTCGGTCCATAGCTTTCTGCCAACACGCCCGAAAACCAGGAAGAAACCGCGATGGTGATACCGTAAACCGTAAAGAGCGCGGCCGATTGCTGCATGCTCATGCCGCGGCCAAGCAGGTAAGGGCTTAACCAACCCTGCTCCATGCCGTCACCCATCATAAAGATCAAAATACCGGCATAGCCCCAAAGCAGTTTTTTTGGCAGGCCCGCCTTGTCCAGCAGGGAACCGGGAGAATCAGCAATCGTAGTCATGTAAAACGGTTTTTATGAATAAAGAAGGACTGCGGCCAACGGGTTAGACATCTTTCATTCGGTTAATAATTATTTTCTTTCCGTCCGTTTGGAGGGCAATTGCTTGCAAAAGAAGGAATCGTTCTTAAGCAGCAGCTTGCTTTACTGTAAAGAAATTATTAATAAATGAAAGAAAATGTAACTATTTTGGAAATAACCAGCCTGCCAGATCCTGTACCATACGCAATTGGGTTTAAATAAATGACAAATATCCAAACAAATGTAATAAAAGTAAAGTATATTAAATAAAAAGAAAGTAAATTAAATCAATTTGAAAGATATTTGCCGGAAATTCCAGCAGATGCCCCGGCAGGGAATCAGCGATAAACCCGGAATCCAAGGCAGAAACACTCCAAAGGGTGGGTCACTTTGTGCCGGGGATTGTGCGCAGCGAAGTGGCTCACCCTCCCCCAACACTCAAAAAGGAAACTTTTTTAAACAGTTTGTAAATAAGCGGATAAACATGAACTTTGAAGTAAATGGCACCAGGAAAATGAAAAGCATCACAGAGCGGCACGAGTTTATTCTTCGCAAGTTGCAGGAAAGCGGCAAAGTGAACATTCCACAGCTAAGCGACGAAATGCAGGTCAGCGGTGTCACCATCCGCAAGGACCTGAAGCTGCTGGAGGAAAAAAACCTGCTGTATCGCACCCGTGGCGGCGGCTCTATTAATAACCCCTACACCATCGAACGCCCCATCAATGAAAAGGAGTTCATCAATTCGGAAGAGAAGAAACGCATTGCCCGGGCGGCCCTGTCCCTGATTGGACAGAACGATTCCATTCTTATCGGCTCGGGAACAACGGTATTTGAACTGGCGCGCTGTCTCCATCCTTCCAAACACCTGGTGGTGATTACCCCGGCGTTGAAAGTGGCGATGGAACTTTGTGACCGGCCCAATGTGGAAGTGTTGCAACTGGGCGGCCTTATTCACCAGAGTTCTTCTTCGGCGGCCGGCTCCTTTGCGGAGAAGATACTCGAAGAGCTTTCCTTTGGTATCCTTTTCCTGGGGGTGGATGGCATCGACTTTGATTTCGGGCTCACCATCACCAACCTCACCGAAGCCAGTCTCAACCAGAAAATGCTAAACCTGGCCCAGACCGTCGTAGTGCTCGCCGACAGCACCAAATTTGACCGTCGGGGCCTCGGCAAAATCGGCAACCTGGACCAGGTAGATTATATTATTACCGACAAAGCGTCGCCTTCCACCATCGCGCAACTGGAAGAGAAAGGCGTAAAGCTCATCGTGGCTGAATAATTAATTTATCAACAGATCCTCACAGCTCAGGACTCGCAGCTTCTTCTACTGTTGCGCGTAAATAACAATCGACGCTTTTGCAAGCGTGTTGAAGTTGAGCATAAAACCCACATAGGCCG
>DASYCT010000256.1:0-3296 GCA_036500065.1 Chitinophagaceae bacterium
TTCATCATCGGCTATGATTCTTTTGGCCTCATAATTGGCTTCTCCCATAAGGGCATTGACCCGCAATTGCTTTGGACTGAGTTTCCGCTTACTCATATCCGGGTACTTGGTGGCCACGGTACGTGTGGCATATTGCTTAAATACGATCTGTTTGCCGATGTGGCCGGATAGGTTTTGTAATAAGAGATTTTTACTGATTGCCATAAAAGTTGGTTTAATGGTTCTGTCCTGATTTGGTGAACATTGTGTCAAAGATATGCCATTTTAGGTTATACTTAAGGTATTTTTAAGGTAATCTTAGGATAAAAACCTATAGACAACCTTAGGAATACCCTAAAAATACCCTAGGATAACCCTAGGATGAAGCCATCTTTACCATTACCTGCCTAAAGGAAAATACTGGAAGCGCCGCCCCCGCCCAACCCCCTGTTTTACAGATATTTCCTTACAATTTCTTACCTTTACAGCCGATTATTGCGTTTTTTATCCTACCTTTGCCAACCTTTAAAAGTTCATAGCCATGGGTCGCCGGGATTTTGATATAGCATTTGTGGGTTTGAAGCCGGGCATTCATGAATACGAATACCAGATAAACGACAAGTTCTTTGAGGCCTATAAACCACAGGATTTCCGCAATTGTAAGGCGGACATCAAACTGACCCTCGACCGGAAAAACGGCTTTATGCTGTTGAAATTCGAAATCGGGGGCACGGTGGAAACCACCTGCGACCGTTGTGGAAGCACCATCCTGCCGATGAACCTGTGGGATGAGTTTAACATCGTCGTTAAACTGGTGGAAGACCCGGAACAGATGAACGACTCGGAAGAGGACCCGGATGTGTATTATATCAGCCGGACCGAAAGCCATCTCAGGGTGGCCGACTGGATTTACGAGTTTATCAACCTCAGTATACCGATGCAGAAAATGTGTCCCGAGGAAAAAATCGGCAGCGACTACTGTAACAAGGAAGCGCTGGACCTGCTGAAGAAAATCGGCGGCATTCCACAAACAACGGACAATACCATGTGGAAAGGCCTGGAGAAGATAAAGAAAAATTTAGACAACTGATTTTTGACAACCAAATAGTTGAGTTATGCCAAATCCCAAACGGAGACATTCACAGCAGCGCAGTGCAAAGCGCCGCACGCATTATAAAGCGTCGACTGTCACATTAAGCAAAGATAGCACCACAGGTGAACTGCATGTACGCCACCGTGCGCATGTAAGTGAAGGTAAGTTGTACTACAAAGGAAAGGTAGTAGCAGAACAATCCCCTATCAAGTAGTAATTCATTCCTTCACCTGTATAGTTTAGTTTGCCGGAGATGAATATCGGTCTGGATATAATGGGTGGAGACTTTGCGCCGCTCGAAGCGGTAAAAGGTCTCCGGTTATTTTTATCGGAACATACAGCTCCGGCAACCGTATTTTTATTTGGTGACGAAGCACAGGCCGCTCCCCTGCTCCAGCAATACCTGCTGGCACAACAAGGCATCCGTGTCGTTCATGCCCCGCAGGTGATTGGCATGCACGAACATCCCACCAAAGCGCTGAAGGAAAAGCCACAGTCTTCCATCGCCCTCGGGTTTCACTATCTCGCCAGCGGCAAAATAGACGCTTTTATCAGCGCAGGCAACACCGGCGCCATGCTTGTAGGCGCCATGTACAGCATCAAAGCCATCGAAGGCGTTCTCCGGCCCACCATTTCAACAGTAATACCAAAGGAAAACGGTAAGACCGGCATCCTGCTCGACGTGGGACTCAATGCCGACTGCAAACCCGAAAACCTCAACCAGTTCGCCCTGCTCGGTTCGCTGTATGCCCAGTACATTCTCGGGATCGACAACCCCCGCGTTGGCCTGGTCAATATCGGCGAGGAAGAAGGCAAAGGCAACCTGCTGGCACAGGCAACTTATCCCCTGCTGAAAGAAAACACACAGATCAATTTTATCGGCAACATAGAAGGACGCGATGTAATGATGGACAAAGCCGATGTCATGGTATGCGAAGGCTTTACCGGCAATATCATTCTCAAGATGGCCGAGTCCATCTATGAAGTCACCCATCGCCAGGACATCCGCCACGAATACCTCGACCGCTTTAATTTTGAAAACTACGGAGGCACGCCCGTACTCGGCGTATCCAAACCCGTTATCATCGGCCACGGCATCTCCCAGGAAAAAGCATTCAAGAACATGCTGGTCCTCGCCGCCAAAATGATCGAAGCCGAACTGATGACAAAAATGAAAGCCTCTTTCACCGGCAATTAAGTATCTTCCGTTCCTGGCAGGTATGAATACGATCCTTTCCTACATACGGGAATTTTTCATCAACGTAGATAAAGTGCTCCTGTACGGCTGTTCCCTGTTCGCAGCCCTGCTTATCACCATCAATTACTGCTTTGGCGTCGAAACAAAATGGCTTTACGGCGCACCCACAGGCTGGCCCCGTTTCGGCAGTTTCTTACTCCTGTACGCTATCGCCTTTATTATTCCCTGGCTGCTATTGATGGCCCGTCACACGAAAACCGGCTATCCGCGCATGTTTTGGGTATTACTCTTCATCGCCCCCGCTGTCTTTGCCATGAAAGTGAGCTTTCCCGGGCTTTCCGGCTGGCTGGTTCCTGCCCTCCGTGCTCCCTGGGGTAAGTATTACTCCGTCATCAGCAGCCTTCCTTCCCGGCTGGTGCTGGTAGCTATTCCACTGGTCTTCTTCTACTGGTGGCAGCGACCACAATCCTCTTTCTGGGGATTGACCACCCGCAACTTCGAGTGGAAACCCTATGCCCTGATGCTGCTGATCATGGTGCCCGTCATTGCCTTCGCATCCACGCAACGGGATTTCCTTGTCACCTATCCCAAACTGCAACAGGTCGGTTTCATCGCGCCTTATGTGCGTCATTCCTGGCCATATAAACTATTGTTTGAAGTTTCCTACGGTCTTGACTTCGTCACTATCGAACTTTTCTTCCGTGGCTTTCTTGTCATTGCGTTCGTACGCTATGTTGGCCCCGACGCCATCGTGCCCATGGCCGTATTTTATTGCAGTATTCATTTCGGCAAACCCCTGTTTGAATGTATCTCTTCGTTTTTCGGCGGCATGCTGCTCGGCATCGTGGCCTATCGCACCCAATCCATTCTCGGCGGTTTTATGGTGCACGTAGGCATTGCATGGATGATGGAGATCGGTGGATATATTGGTCATGCGCTGAAAAAATAATTGATTATTTTCGTCCCCATGCCCGCAATAAAAACTGAACACAAGACCGCCCTTCTATTATCCCCCCACCGATTACA
>DASYCT010000257.1:0-4502 GCA_036500065.1 Chitinophagaceae bacterium
AGACCATGACCCTCGACAATCAATCTACCGTAGTACTGGCTTCCGGCTCACAGCTCAATGCCTGGGGCGCCAACCGCACAATAGAAATAATTGTAATCGGCGGCGTACACAAGTTCGACCAGAAAAATGCAGCCCGTATAAACGGGTTTGGCATCGCCAACAAGCTCTCCGGTGTCGCACCGCTGGGATTCAGCACCAACGCTTCCCTGCCCGTTACCTTCAGCAGCTTTTATGCTACGAGAAGCAACAGCGATGTATTGCTTAGCTGGAGCACCGCGCAGGAACTTAATAACAACAATTTTGAAATACAGCGCAGCACGGATGGCATCAACTGGAGCGTAATTACCCTCGTGATGGGCCAGGGTAATTCTATCACTCCCACGCAATACAGTTATACCGATAAGAATGTAACAGCTGCTACGGTGTATTACCGCATCCGGCAGGTGGACATTGACGGTAAGTTTGAATATACTGATGTGAAAACAGTCCGCAGCAACGAAACTGCTGCCGTTGCAAAAATTTACGCAGCAAACAATATGATCAATATCGAATTCAACGCAGCCACAGAAGGTACTGTCATTGTTCGCCTTATAAATGCAGGCGGCCAGTTAATCGCTGAACAACATTTTCAGCAGGCACAATACCGGGTTACGATGAACACCTACGGCAAGGGCGCCGGTCTCTATGTGGTACAGGTTTCGGACAGCAAAGGCTGGTCCCAATCCTCCAAAATCATTCTTTAATCTGACTAGTTGTTTTCATTCGGTGCACATGAGAGCCCCGCGACCTTTACTGGTCAGGGGCTTTTTTATTTTCCATGCAAAGCTCTACCAGTACGCCGCCCGTGGTCTTTGGGTGCAGGAAACAAACCAGCTTGTTATCAGCCCCGGGTTTAGGCTGTTCATTCAGTAAAATAAACCCCTCCGCCTGCAGCCGTTTCATTTCCGCTTCAATATCCGCCACCTCGAAGGCAATGTGATGAATGCCTTCTCCCTTCTTTTCCACGAAACGCGCAATGACTCCATTCGGATCGGTGCTTTCCAGCAATTCGATCTTGGTGCCCCCTTTCTGAAAAAAAGCAGTATTTACTTTTTCTGTCTCCACCTGCTCCGTCTTGTAACAGGGCGTGTTGAGCAGTTTTTCAAAAAGCGGCAGGGAATCCGACAGGCTTTTTACCGCGATGCCGATATGTTCTACGTTAAGCATGACCTAAAAGTAGAACCATTTGGGTAATTTTGAAATTATGACACTCCCTATTTACCTCGACAACAATGCCACCACGCCCTGCGACCCGCAGGTGGTAGAGGCCATGCTGCCCTATTTTACCCGGCATTTTGGCAATGCCGCCAGCCGCAGCCATGCTTTTGGCTGGGAAGCAGCCGAGGCGGTGGCCCATGCAAGAGAGCAGGTGGCCCGGCTGATAGGCGCCGACCCAACCGAAATCATTTTTACCAGCGGGGCCACCGAGGCCGATAACCTCGCCATCAAGGGTGTGTTTGAACTGCATGCCGGCAGGGGAAATCATATTATTACCGTCAAAACGGAACACAAGGCAGTGCTGGACACCTGCGCCCATATCGAAAAACTGGGTGGCGAAATCACGTACCTGCCGGTACAACCGGATGGACTTATCGACCTTGCTGAACTGGAAGCCGCCATCAGGCCGTCTACCATCCTTATTGCCGTCATGTACGCCAACAATGAGACCGGGGTCCTGCAGCCCATCCGGGCCATCAGCGCCCTGGCCCGGCAGCACGGCATCCTGTTTTTCTGTGATGCAGCCCAGGCAGCCGGCAAAATTGCAGTGGATGTAAACGCCGACGGCATCGACCTGCTGGCCCTGAGTGCCCATAAAATATATGGCCCCAAAGGTGTCGGCGCTTTATATGTACGTCGCAAGTCCCCCCGTGTGCGGCTGAACCCGCAAATGGACGGGGGTGGACATGAACGGGGACTGCGCAGCGGCACGCTCAACGTGCCCGGTATCGTGGGTTTTGGCAAAGCCGCCGAACTGGCTGCCGCCGTCCTGCCTGCCGAGAATGCCCGCCTGGCTGCGCTCAGGGACCGCCTGGAAGCCGCCCTGCTGCAACTGGAAGAGGTCCAGGTCAACGGCAGCACCCTCCACCGCCTGCCCCACGTCACCAATCTCTCTTTCCGCTGGCTCGAAGGCGAAACCCTGCTGATGGGGTTTAATAAAAACGTGGCCGTCAGCTCCGGCAGCGCCTGTACCTCGGCCTCCCTCGAACCCTCTTATGTGCTGAAAGCCATGGGATTAGACGATGCCCTGGCCCATGCCTCGGTACGCTTTGGTCTTGGGCGCTTTACAGATGAAGAACAAATTGAATATACTATACAGGAATTGACACGGGCGGTACACCGGCTGCGGGAAGAGAGTCTGATGTGGGAGCTGAGGGGGCGGTGAACTTCCGGTCAGGGGTGGGTCGCCTTGTGGGCTGGCTTTGTGCCTGGCCAAGGCGGCTCACCCGAACTCAATGCAACCCACCTTAGCCCATAAACAAAAAAAATCCCGCCTCGTGGCGGGACCTTACTAGATGCAGTTGGTTTTGGTTATTTCAATAGGCCTAAAACCGAAGTATTATAGATAAGGTTGATAATTTTAACAAAGAGGGACGAATTTAGGGAAAAATGCTTTTAAACAAAATCTTTAACCCCTCTTTAATGTGACACCATCAAAAATAATAGTGCTGCACGTTTTCTGAAAAAAAATCTTTATTGATTGAAATCAAATGAAAATCGTCCTCTTCCGCTAGGCAAGGCAGTGGGTTCCGGATCACCACAAACAACCTGTAAAATACAATTCAAACCCGCAATATCCGTTTCTCTGTGCATTAATACATTATTTTTGAAGCATGTGGCCCGTATGTAAAAAAGAATTCCGGCAGTTTTTCAGTAGTCTTACAGGCATTATTGCACTGGCCGTGTTTCTCCTGTTGAATGGATTGTACCTGTTTGTATTCCCTGATACAAACATTCTTGATTTTGGCTATGCTACACTTGACAAATTTTTTGAATTCGCTCCCTGGATATTTACCTTCCTGGTACCAGCCATCACCATGCGCAGCTTTTCAGAAGAGTTTAAAGGTGGGACCTATGAAATTCTGCAAACAAAACCCCTTAGCTACGCACAGATCATCCTTGGCAAATACACCGGTTGCCTGCTCATTGTATTGCTGGCATTATTACCCACCCTGCTCTATGCAATAAGTGTACAGGCCCTGAGCGCCGGCAACGCAGGAATAGATACCGGCGCCACTATCGGCTCCTATATCGGGTTGCTTTTGCTCGCAGCGGTATTTACCGCCATCGGCATCTGTTGCAGCAGCTTCACCAATAATTCCGTCGCCGCTTTTATCATCAGCGCCTTTGCCTGTTTTATACTTTATACCGGCTTTGGAGCCATCAGCCGCGTCCCCGCTTTTTCGGGCGGCGCCGATTATTATCTCGAAATGCTCGGCATCGATTTCCATTACCGCAGTATCAGCCGCGGCGTAGTGGATAGCCGCGATGTCATTTATTTCGGAAGCGTTATCGCTTTCTTTCTTTTCCTTACCCGGCAAACCCTTATCAAACGCAAACCCTGAGCCCGCAATAAAAACGCATTAACCGAGGATGAAAAAAACTGGAATAGCAAAATACGGATGGATAGTCGCCCTTGCGGCCCTCGTGCTGGTGAATATAATAGCCTCCTTTATTCATTTCCGCGCCGACCTCACCGCCGAAAAACGGTTCACCCTGTCGGCCTCCACCCGGAAAATGCTGCGCAACCTCGACGGGCAGGTGGATATAAAGATTTTCCTCGACGGCAATCTCCCCGCTTCCTTTAAAAAACTGCGCAACAGCACACAGGAAATGCTGCAGGAGTTTAAAGAAACCGGCCGCGGCAATCTCCATTTTGTTTTTGAAAAACCGGGTGAAGGACTGGCCGATTCCGCCAAAGCCCAGTTGCTCGATTCCATAGCCCGTTTGGGCATCAAGCCCTATACCATCGATGCGCAAGCCAAAGAAGGCGAGGAATCCGAACAGCGCCAGGTAGTGCCCGGCGCCCTGATCACGTATAAAAAAAGAGTGCTGGCGGTAGACCTGCTGGCGGGACAGAACTCGGGACTCGACGAAGGTTCCATCAACCGCGTGGAAGCTACCCTGGAATATAAATTCGCCAGCGCCATTCATACCCTTATGCAGGATACCATCCCGCTGGTGGGCTATCTTGTCGGCAACGGCGAACCGCTTTCTGAAAACATCAATGACTTCGCGTACAACCTGAGCCGCAACTATGCTTTCCGCATTTTTAATATTGACAGTTTCCCTGCCATCCCTCCCATCTTCAGCGCAATGGTAATTGTAAAGCCAACGGAGAAATTCACCGACGAACAGAAGCTGAAAATAGACCAATACGTCATGCACGGCGGAAAACTGTTCTGGATGATCGATTATCTCTATGCCGAAATGGACAGTCTGCAGCGTTCGCAGAATGAGTTCAT
>DASYCT010000258.1:0-2067 GCA_036500065.1 Chitinophagaceae bacterium
CAAACATGCCTACCATAATAAATATCAGGTAAATAAGCCGGCTGGTGGCATTGACCGTTTCGGGGTTTTTGATGCGGCCCACAATGGCCTGACCGAGGCCGAGGTACACCGCCCCGCCTACCAGCGACGTCAGGAAACCGAATATATATTCCTGCGGCTTTAGCTTGATATTATCGAAATAAGAACCGGCTACGAATACTACTATTGTCAATAGTACGATCATAGCCAGTTGCACCAGCAGGCGGCTCATCATGATCGACCATGCCGGCACGGGCGCCACGCGCAGGCGCTGGAAGATACCTTTGTCGCGGTCACGGGCAACGCTTATGGAATAGCCCATAAGCCCGATGGCAATCAGCCCGATGGTAATGCTATTGGAAAGTACAAAGGCGCCACCAAGCTTGTCCACAAAGGGTTTCCAGGTAAGGCAAATGATAATGGGTACCAGGAGCACCATGACCACCGACCTGCGGTTGCGCCACTGTGTGGTGAAATCTGCTTTCAGTAATGCGGCGAAGACAGAAGAAGTGGAAGGTATAGTAGTTTGCATAATAGTTGTTTTGATTATGAACGAATGGCGCGGCCGGTCAGACCGATGAAAACATCTTCCAGCGTTATCTTTCCTTTGCGGCTGGCGGCAATGACTTCCGGGTCGTTGCGATGCTTTTCTATTATAGCTTCGGGTGTATCTACTGCTATCACCCGCCCCTGATCTATAATGGCGATACGGTCGCACACGGCTTCCGCTTCTTCCATCGAATGGGTCGTGAGCAGTATGGCATGTCCTTTTGCCCGGATGGCTTCGAGGCGTTCCCAGAGTCGTCGGCGCGACTGAGGGTCGAGCCCTGTGGTCGGTTCGTCCATCAACACCAGTTGCGGGTCGTGGATCAGTGCGATGACCAGCGATACCCGCTGTTGCTGACCGCCGGAAAGCTGCCCGAAACGTTTATTGCCGGAGTCATCCAATCCTATATCCGCGAGCAGGGATATCATCTTTCTATCAGGCATCGGAACCCCGTAGATACCGGCATACAGCCGGAGTATTTCCGCCAACGTCAATTCCGATTGGAAACTGGTGGCCTGCAATTGTACGCCCATATTGGCGCGGGCAAGCAGGGGCTTGTCTTTTATCGAGAAGCCCGATACCCTGATTTCACCCGATTGTGGCTTTAATAATCCTTCCACCGAGCTCAGCGTACTGGTCTTGCCGGCCCCGTTAGGACCGAGCAACCCGAATATTTCGCCGCTGCGTACGTCGAAGGAAACGCTTTTTACGGCATGAAATTCACCGTAATGCACGTTCAGCCCTTCTACCTGGAGAATCGAACCGTTTTGTTGTGTGTTCATTGAAGTTGGTTTGGTTGGTGCGCTAAGATACCCGCTTCCCACATACCCCGCAACCGGCGAACGGTGGGAAGCGCCTGTTTTGCCGGTGAGCAGCGGATTGAGACGGACGAGCACTTTTAAGCGAAGTAAGTTATACAAGTTTGTCGCCCCGCAGTCCCATGGAAGGGTAAAGCTCGTAGCGAAGAATGCGATGAATGACCACCGGGTCATTTTTTACCAGTGTTTCCACTTCCGCCAGGTCCGCTGAGGCAAATATCCCGATAGCCCGCATATCGGTGGCGCCGGTAAAAGGCATTGCCAGCAGGAATTTTCCTTCGTCCCGGAGCTTGAACTGGTAGCTAAGGTGATCTCCCTGTATGATTTTTTTTGAACCGGGATCATCATAATTAATGTCTTTATAAAACACCAGCACGGTATAAGGTTTGGCGTCCGCGGCCAGCCGGGCCATCACATGGGGCGCTACAAATTCGAATGGATTGCTCATAGCTACTAAAATAGTAAAATAATTCCCGGCAAAAATGTGATTTTTGACCCCGTCGTGCGAATAATATACCAGGAGCGTATTCAACAGCATGGAAACATCCCCCGATAAAGAAGCCTTTTTGCGCCTGGTACAGGAGAACAGGGGAATTATCATCAAGATATGCAATTCGTATTGCCGTGACAGGCATGACCGCGAGGACCTCGCACAGGATATCATTTACCAGCTCTGGAAATCGG
>DASYCT010000259.1:0-6132 GCA_036500065.1 Chitinophagaceae bacterium
CCCTTCTACCGGCGCTATCATGACGCCCATCTACCAGACATCTACTTATGTACAGGAAGCACCCGGAAAGAATAAAGGTTATGAATACGCCCGCAGCCAGAACCCAACGCGTAAGGCGCTGGAAGACGCGCTGGCAGTGATTGAGAACGGGAAATACGGTCTTGCATTCAGCAGCGGCGTGGCCGCCACCGATGCAGTTATCAAACTATTAAATCCGGGTGATGAAGTGATAGCCGGTAACGACATGTATGGCGGCACCTATCGCCTCTTTACCAAAATCTTTGAAAAGTTTGGCATAAAGTTTCACTATGTGAACATGCAGGATACCGGTAATATCAAAGCGGCCATCACACCCAACACGCGTTTGATATGGACCGAAACACCTACCAACCCATTGATGAACATTACAGATATTGCGGCAGTGGCGGCACTGGCCAAACCCGGTAAGATATTGCTGTGCGTGGACAATACCTTTGCTTCTCCTTACCTGCAAAACCCGCTGGACCTCGGCGCCGACATCGTCATGCATTCCTCCACCAAGTACCTCGGCGGCCACAGCGATACCATACAGGGCGCGCTGGTGATGAATGATACGGAGCTGCGCGACAAGCTGTACTTTATCCAGAAAAGCTGTGGGGCCGTGCCCGGGCCGATGGATTGCTTCCTGGTACTGCGCGGTATCAAGACATTGCATGTGCGTATGAAGGAGCATTGTATAAATGGTATTGCCATTGCACACTGGCTGCGCAAACATCCTAAGGTTGGAAAAGTGTACTGGCCCGGGTTTGAAGACCATCCCGGTTATGCCATTGCCAAGAAGCAAATGCGTGGCTTTGGCGGTATGATCAGTTTTGAGCTGAAGGACGATAGTGTCGAAGCCGCCGTCAAAGTATTATCCTCCACCAAACTATTTTCGCTGGCCGAAAGCCTGGGCGGTGTTGAATCGCTTATCAACCATCCCGCTTCGATGACCCATGCGTCCATTCCAAAAGAAGAAAGAATAAAAAACGGGTTAAGCGATTCGCTGATCCGTTTGAGCGTGGGGATTGAAGATGCGGAGGATTTGATAGAGGATTTGAAGATGGCGATAGGGTAGTCATAAATGCTATAAACAGTCATGCCATACTTTAAAAGTATGGCATGACTGTTTAATCTATATTATAATACCTACTTTAACTCAAACCCTGCTTCCAGCACCTCTTTTGAATTCCCACCTACAAACACATTGAACTTACCGGCTTCCAGCCGGGTATTGCCATCGGCGTCATAGAAGGATAGTTCTTTGCCGGTAAGGGTAAAGCTAACTTCCTTGCTTTCTCCTGCCTTCAGCGCTATCTTCTGGAATCCCTTTAATTCTTTTACAGGACGGATAATAGAGGCTGTTATATCACGGATGTATAATTGCACGACTTCCTCACCATCCACCGAACCGGTGTTGGCTACCGTGACCGTGACCTTCAGGCTTTCGCCTTTGGTAATGGCGGGTGCACCCAGGCGGAGATTGTTATAGGCAAAGGTGGTATAGCTCAATCCATATCCAAACGGATATAGGGGTGCATTGGGAATATCGCGGTAGCGGGAGAACCAGTTGCCCGCGCCGTCCGTAGGATCAGGGCGACTGGTATTGAAATGATTATAGTACACGGGTATTTGTCCCACGGCATAGGGAAAGCTCATTACCGTCTTGCCCGAAGGATTGTAGTCACCGGTGATTACATCGGCCACCGCGTTGCCCGTTTCCGTACCGAGCAGCCAGCATTCCACGATGGCATTGGCCAGGCCTTGTATTTTAGTTAGTATCAATGGCCGGGCGCCTGTGACAAGGGCGACAACAGGTTTACCCGTTTTCTGCAGGGCTTCCATCAATCGTACCTGTCCATCGGATATGGCCGGGTTGGCAAGGGCGCGGTCTTCTCCGGCCATCTTACCACTAAGGCCAATGTTGACAACTACTACGTCGGCGTTCTGCGCTGCCTGTACCGCTTCGCTGATCGTGGCGTCGGTGGAAGTGCCATCGGCATTGTAGCCGTTGCTGAACGTGAGCGCGGCATTGGCGCCCCATTTATTTTTCAGTCCTTCATAGATCGTTACTGCATCGGAGGATTTTCCCTGCGCTATCCAGAAATCGAACAGATCGTCCTTGCTGTTGGCATAAAAACCCACCAGCGCTACCTTGCCGGCCGACTTACCCAGCGGCAATACATGGTTGTCGTTCTTGAGCAATACGATGGCGCGTTTGGCGGCTTCTCTTGCCTGCTGCCGGTTGGCAGGAGTAAAGAGTGTATTCTTTTCCCGTTCTTCGTTGCTGAATTTATAGGGGTCTTCAAATAAACCGAGTTTGAATTTATAGTACAGGATACGGCCCACGGCATCGTCTACCTGTTGCATGCTTATCTTACCTTCTTTTACCAGTTGGGGCAGGTAGTCAATCACCACTTTTGATTCCATGTCCATCATACTACCGGCTTCTATTGCTTTCAGCGCGGCGTCTTTGCGATCAGAAGCATAACCATGCGGGATCATTTCTCCAAAAGAACCCCAGTCGCTCACGACGAATCCCTTAAAGCCCCATTTCTTTTTCAATATATCGGTGACGAGGTATTTATTACCGCTGGCGGGAACGCCGTCCAGCACGTTGAACGAGTTCATGACCGTTGCCGCACCGGCATCGATAGCCCCTTTATAAGGAGGCAGGTATTTATTCCACAACGCCACTCTCGACACATCCACATTGTTGTATTCCCGGCCGCCTTCCACGGCGCCATAGACGGCAAAATGTTTTACACAAGCCATTATATGCTCCGTATCGTTTAAATCGCCCTGCAATCCTTTTACACGGGCGGCGGCTACTTTGGCGCCATACCAGGGGTCTTCCCCCGCTCCTTCCATCACACGGCCCCAGCGGGGGTCGTTGCTGATATCGCACATGGGCGCAAAAGCCCAGTGAATGCCGGCAGAAGCCGCTTCCCGGGCTGCTACGGATGAATTCTGTTGTATGCCCGCCAGATCCCAGCTACAGGCTTCCGCCAGCGGGATAGGAAATATGGTCTTGTAGCCATGGATGACATCGTAGCCGAAAAGGATGGGAATGCCCAGCCGGCTTTCTTTTATGGCCACTTCCTGGATGGCGCGGGTTTCCACGGCGCCAATCACGTTGAGGAAAGAGCCGACTTTGCCATCGCGGGTGAGCTGCATTTTGGCCTGCTGACCGGCGTCATTGGCTGCGGGGCCGGTAAAAGCGCCACCGTTCAACTGGTTGAGCTGGCCGGCCTTCTCTTCCACGGTCATACGCTGTAACAAGTCTTTTACCCGGGCTGCTATCGCCGCCTTAGGGTCCTTGTAAATGGCTGTGGGAGGGGGTTTTTGGGCGCAGAGGGAACCGGTCAGGGCCAGCATTGCCAGCAGGAAAGCAAGTCGTTGCATGTAGATTATTTTAGGATCGTGTAAAAATAACACAGATCAGGTGAAATTACGATGCCCTTGTTAGATGATTTGACTTTTTATTTGCAATAAGTAATACAATTTTGCAGGTAACGATGCCAACCCGACTAAAAGAGTTCCTTGACCAGAAAACAGCAGAGTACAACCAACCCGGCTTTATAAAAGACGACCCTATCTGCATTCCGCACCAGTTTACCCGGCTGCAGGATATTGAGATAGCCGGTTTTTTTGCCGCCATTTTTGCCTGGGGCAACCGCACGATCATTATCAATAAAAGCAGGGAGCTGTTGCAGCTCATGGATAATGATCCTTTCCGCTTTGTCATCCAGCATGAAGATACCGATCTCAAACGCCTGCTCAGGTTCAAACACCGGACCTTCAACCCCACCGATTTACTTTATTTCATTCATTTCCTGCGCTACCATTATTCCCTGCATACCTCACTGGAATCGGCTTTCAGCCAGTGGATGCTGCCGGGGGACCTGCATACCGGCAATGCATTGAGCGGCTTTTACCGCTATTTTGTTTCGCTGGAAGAAACCCCACCCCGTACACGCAAGCATATCGCTTCGCCTGAAAAACATTCCACCTGCAAACGCCTGAACATGTTTCTCCGCTGGATGGTACGCAACGACCGGGCGGCCGTGGATTTCGGTATCTGGCGGCATATCTCCCCCGCGCAACTGGTATGTCCTATCGACGTGCACGTGGCAAGGGTGGCCCGCCGTTTTAACCTGCTCCGGCGCAATGCCCTTGACTGGCAGGCCGCCACCGAGCTGACTGCCTACCTGCGCACGCTGGACCCGCTGGACCCGGTCAAATATGATTTCGCGCTGTTTGGATTAGGAGCGGTAGAAAAATTCTGATCATCTTGGTTTATCTTGTCATTTCAAAACCAACGGCGCATGAGATATTGTCTTTCCCTATTGCTGCTTTGCAGCGTGGCCCTGCACGCACAGAAACTCCCCACCCTGGAAGAAAAGACCAGCGGTTTTAAAAAATACGAAGGATACATTCCCTTTTTCTGGGATTCTACTACCGGTAAAGTATGGCTGGAAATAGACCGGCCCGACACCGAATTCCTGTACCAGGTCTCCCTGCCCGCAGGACTCGGCTCCAATGATATTGGTCTTGACCGTGGCCTGCTCGGCAGTACGGCCGTCGTAAAGTTTACGCGCACCGGCCGTAAACTACTACTCGTGCAACTCAATTATGATTACCGCGCCAATACGACCGACAAGGCCGAACGCCGGGCCGTAGAACAATCCTTTGCCCAATCTGTTTTATGGGGCTTTACCATAGAGGCGGAAAGCAACGGAAGGGTATTGGTAGACGCCACTGATTTCCTGCTCCGCGATGCCATGAAGGCCGCCAACAGTATAAGAAGGAACCAGCAGGGTAGCTATGCACTGGATAAAACGCGCAGCACCCCGTACCTGCCGGGTGCCAAAAACTTTCCCTTCAATACAGAGCTGGAAGCCACTATAACGCTGGTGAACAACGATGGAATAACCGGTAATTATGTGAAATCGGTCACCCCTTCGCCTGAAGCCATCACCCTGCGCATGCACCATTCGTTTGTAAAACTGCCCGACAACAACTACCAACCGCGCATATTCGATGCCCGTTCCAGTTTCATACCCGTTTCGTTTTTTGATTACAGTACGCCGGTATCCGAACCCATCGATAAATACTTTATCATCCGCCATCGCCTGCAGAAAAAAGACCCCACTGCCGCTCTCAGCGAAGCAGTGACGCCCATTATCTATTATCTCGACAACGGTACGCCCGAGCCCATCCGCAGCGCCCTGATGGAGGGTGCTTCCTGGTGGAACCAGGCTTTTGAAGCCGCCGGTTATAAGAATGCTTTCCAGGTAAGGCTGCTGCCCGATAGTGCCGACCCCATGGATATACGGTACAATATGATCAACTGGGTGCATCGATCCACGCGCGGATGGAGCTATGGCGCCGCAGTGGTAGACCCCCGTACCGGTGAGATCATAAAAGGCAATGTAACCCTGGGTTCGCTGCGCGTGCGGCAGGACTATCTTATCGCACAGGGTCTGCTGGCCCCTTTTGAAAACGGCCTCCCGGCCGATAACAAGATGATGAAGATGGCGATCGAACGCCTAAAGCAACTCGCAGCGCACGAAGTAGGCCATACGCTCGGGCTGATGCATAATTTTGCTTCCAGTGTGAATAACCGCGCCAGCGTCATGGATTACCCGTCTCCGTTGGTAAGGCTCAACAGCCAGGGAGAAATCGACGTCAGCAATGCCTACGATGCCGGTATCGGCGAGTGGGACAAGGTATCCATCAACTGGGGCTACCGCGAATTTCCCACCGGCACTCCCGAAGCGCCCGCCCTCGATAAAATACTGCGCGATGCCACCGATAAAGGATTGTTGTTTATCAGCGACCGCGATGCCCGTCCTGCCGGTGGGCTGCACCCGCAGGCGCATCTCTGGGACAATGGCAAAAACGCCGTGGATGAATTAAAGGAAGTAATGAAAGTAAGAGAAAAAGCGCTGGCGCAGTTTGGTGAAAAGAATATCCGGCCCGGTATGCCGATGGCCATGCTGGAAGATGTGCTGGTGCCGGTCTACCTGTATCACCGCTACCAGTTGGAAGCCGTTACCAAGATGGTAGGAGGCATGTATTATACCTATGCACTGCGCAATGACGGGCAGG
>DASYCT010000260.1:0-4203 GCA_036500065.1 Chitinophagaceae bacterium
GCAGGTATTGAACACGCTTTTCACCGTACAAAGATTGTTGCTACCGTAGGCCCCGCCTGCGATACCTATGACAAACTGCTGGAACTGGTAAGAGCCGGCGTAAACGTGTTTCGTCTCAATTTCTCCCACGGCGACCATGAAGACAAGTTGAAAATCATCGAGCACATCCGCAATATCAATATCGCAGAACCTTATAACATAGCCATCCTCGGCGACCTGCAGGGCCCCAAGCTCCGCGTAGGACAAATCGAGAACAACGCCCTCCCCATTGCACCCGGCGATATCCTGACCTTCACCAACGAAAAGGTGGTCGGCAATATGGAGCGCATCTACATCTCCTACCCCAACCTGCACGACGATGTAAAGGTCGGCAACAAGATCATGATCGACGACGGCAAGCTGGAAGTGAAAGTGATCAACATCGAAAAAAACAACGACGTAAAAGTCGAAGTAACGATGGGCGGTATCCTGTCGTCCAAAAAAGGCATCAACCTGCCCGATACGAAGATTTCACTGCCCGCCCTTACCGATAAAGACCTGGTCGACCTCGAATTCATCATCGAGCAAAAACTGGATTGGGTGGCCCTCTCCTTTGTACGCAGCGTAAAAGACATCGTCATCCTGCGCAGCAAACTGGACGAGAAAAAAAGCAAGACAAAGATCATCGCCAAAATAGAAAAGCCCGAAGCGCTGGCCTGTATCCGTGACATCATCGTCGAAAGCGATGCCATCATGGTGGCCCGCGGCGACCTCGGCGTTGAATTGCCCGTTGAACAAATACCGCTGATACAACGCCAGTTGGTGCGCAAATGTATCCACCGCGCCAAGCCCGTTATCGTGGCGACCCAGATGATGGAAAGTATGATAGACCGCATCAAACCCAACCGCAGCGAAATCACCGACGTGGCCAACGCCGTGCTGGAAGGCGCCGATGCAGTAATGCTGAGCGGTGAAACCGCCACCGGCCAGCACCCGGCCCTGGTAGTCGAAACCATGCGTAAGATCATCATGGAAGTGGAAGGCACCGAATACCGCTACAACCGCGAAGAAGATTTAAAACCGCAGACCCATTCCCCTTCTTTCCTGAGCGATGCCATCTGTTATAATGCCTGTAAAATAGCACGCGATGTAACTGCTGACGGGCTGGTAGGTATGACCCAAAGCGGTTATACTGCCTTTACCTTAAGCAGCTATCGCCCCAAATCCAGCATATTCATTTTCACAAAAGAAAAATCACTGGTCAACCAGTTAAGCCTGAGCTGGGGCGTTCGCGCTTTCTATTATGCAGAGGAAGACAGCCTCGATGGTATCATCGAAGACCAGATTGCCATTCTCAAGGAAAGAGGCTTTGCCCGCTCCGGAGATATTTTTGTCAATACCGGCAGCACGCCCGTTCACCTGCATCTGCCCACCAATATATTGAAAATAACAAAAGTAGAATAAAGAGATATTGTTCTGAAACCTTTACTGCCACCCGCTTTCAGCAGGTGGCAGTTTTCATTTATACTATACCGCTATAACATCAAACTTCATACTTTCCCAATTCCGAAAATGGGAATATTGAATTTTAATGTGGAAATATCTCCATATACTTGCATATTAATTTTAATCTAATACTTTTGTTGTACCATTCATTCGTCCGTACTCCTCTCCTCCTGCAAAAACCATCACATCTCATCTGATCCCATTCTCGGTGTAATGCTTGTTTTCTAAAGAAACATTCCTGGCTCGTTTTAAATCACCGGTTCTATAACCCGGCAGGTCCATCTTATGCCCCTGCGGGAAAACTATTGTCATTTAATCATTAAAAAGAAACAGCTTATGAAAGCAGTGTTACTCGCTTTACTGGGACTATTGTTGATGGCTACAATCGCTGACGCCCAGAATGTGTTTAATCCGAACGACTCGGTGTACACCTACAACTCATCCGCCGCCGCAGGCAGCGTTACCAACCCCAACACACCCGCCAACGGTGTGATGGCAAAATGGATACGCACCACCCGGATGAGTTGGAATACCAACAAATTCAAATGCTATTTTTTTGATGGAATGGCGTTGCGGATTCGTTTTCCCAATAATTATGATCCGTCCGGCAACACGAAGTATCCCACCGTACTGTTCTTTCACGGTGGTGGCGAAATCGGGCCGGCAACGGACAATGAAGACCAGCTCACCTGGGGCGCTCAATTGTTTGAACAGCGCATGAACGCCGGCGAATGGAACGGCTTTCTTATTTTCCCGCAGCAAACGTATATCGGGTGGGACATTACGTATTTCAGCCGCATAAATAACGTGCTCGATACACTGCAATTATACAACAACCTCGACGCCGACAGGACAATTGCCATGGGGCTTTCTTCCGGCGGTGACGGGGCGATTGATTTTGCCCAGGCATACCCCAGCCGGGTGGCCAGCATCGTCTCCGCCTCTCCTTTTTCCGGCGGAAACACCAGCCTGAACCTGGAGAATTTCGTACAAATCCCCACATGGGTATGTAATGGTGGTCTTGACACAGGCCCCAGTCCCTACGTGCAAAATACTTTCGTCAACTGGTTCCGTACAGGCGGTGGCAATTGCTACCAGACCTATCTCTCCGACGAAAGCCATATTACCTGGAGCATTCAATGGGCCCTCACGGATGTCAACAACCATGATCTTTTATCCGGCTGGTGGAACAGCGCCCACAAGGCCCAACCGCTGGTATATTATGGTAATGATAAATTTTGTACCGGCACCGTCAATGCACGCCTCGGCATCACCCCGGGTTTTGCAGCCTACGAATGGCAGTATGATAATGGCGGCGGCTTCTCCGACATCGGTGGCGCTACCGGCAATGAATACCAGGCTACCCAACCCGGCAAATACCGCGTACGTTTCCAGCGCAATACCGGTTCCACCTGGTCGGCCTGGACTCCCACCCCGGTAAGTCTTACCGAGAAAACCTGCGCAACAAGCGACACATTATTTGCAGAACGCTTCGAAACACCCAATACGTTTTTCTACGCCGACGGGTCCTACAAACCCAATAGCTTCGGTTGCGAAAACGGCATCATTACAGCCTCCACTTACAATATCACGCACGATGCCACCGGCAGGGCCGGCGGCCAGTTCTTGTTAAACAATACAGACGGTGGCGGCGGTTGCACCTACACCGGCAACGACCAGGTCTGGCACACGTACAACCCGCCAGCAGTAACACCCAACACTACCTACGAGTTTTGTTTTTACCTGGCCAACCGCTCTACCACCAATAACGCCATGATAGTCCCCATTATCAACGGCGGACCCATCACTACCGGCTATGCGCAATCAGTCGGTTCCGGTGACAATAGCTGGACCAAATTCAGGTTTTTATGGAACTCGGGCGACGCGACCTATGCCGACCTCTCCCTGAACAACCTGCAGTCCGCGACAACCGGCAATGATTTCGCCATCGATGAAATCAGTCTTGACATACCGCCACCCAATCAATCCCCGGTAGCTAAAGCAGGACCCGACGTATCGCTGTCCCTGCCCAACAACAACACTACCCTCAATGGCTCGGCTTCCTACGACCCCGATGGCGGCATTGCCAGCTACGCATGGACAAAAATCAGCGGCCCGGCTTCGGCAACCTTTGCCAATGCGGCAGCCGCCACCACAATCGTAAGCAATCTTACAGCCGGCGTATATGCTTTCCAATTGCTCGTGACGGATAGTCTCGGTGCTACAGGCGCCGACACCGTACATGTGACGGTCAACACGATGCCTTCCTGCGGTTCATTGCCTTCCGGCACTTCTACTTCCGACATCGGCGGCGGCGGATTGCTCGGCCTCGGTGCTATGGCCACCGGCAGCGCCTGCTTCGAAGCGCCCAATACATACAATGTGAAAGGAGCCGGTGACCTGGCTGCCCTCTCGGATAAATTCCGTTTCGTCTACAAGCCCTTTACCGGCGATGGTACCTTTATTGTAAAAGTAACCACGCAGGATGCCGTAAACGCGAACAATAAAGCGGGTATCATGATCCGTGAGTCGTTGAACAGCGGGGCCAACTACGCCCTCCTCGCCATCACCAGCGGCAACGGCGCTTTATTACAATCACAAACATTACTGGGTCTGCTCGTATCTTCTACCACTACCGGTGCGGGCACTATCAAAGCTCCTTATTACCTCCGCCTGGCAAAAAGCGGTTCTACCTATACCGGCTCGGTATCAAAAGAT
>DASYCT010000261.1:0-2188 GCA_036500065.1 Chitinophagaceae bacterium
TGGAGGTCGTTGCATGAAAGCGGTGTGACTTTATCCTGGAGAGTACTGCCTGGAAGATGAAAGTCCCCGTACCCCGGTAAGCTATTTTTTAAAAAGATGAATGATGTGTAAGTCGTTGAACAATAACAGCAGGCCAGCCAACGTAAACAGCGCAGCCATAACAATGATGATGGTGAATGTCGTCATATCGTGCTGGAACCGGAGCATGAATTCGGTTGGTTGGGCCGGGTCATAAAAAATGGTCACTTTTTTACCTTTTTTTATCCGCTGTGATAAGAAGCCTTCTTTCGACTGGAGCGTAACCTCCCTGCCCTCTTTGTCCAGGAAACGGACGAGCGGGTATTTATTGGAATCATTTTTTATGCCGGATGTTCCGGCGTCCACAATCTCTCCTTCCGCCCGCACGCCATGCTTCACCAGGTGATTGTTTTTCGCTTTGTGGTAAACCGTTATAATGCAAAGTGCCAGCCCCATTATGACTAAAAAAATATTAGCTGCCATTGTTAGAATTTGAATTGTATGATGTTTTGTTGACTGATGCTGTGTTGTTCGCCCGTGGCCAGGTTTTTAACCATGCAGGTGCCTTGTTCCAATTCTTTGCTGCCGATGATAACAATAAACGGTATATTTTTCTTTTCGGCGTATTTAAATTGCTTGTCAAATTTTGCCTGTTCGTGGTAGATTTCACAAGGGATACCTTTGCCGCGCAGTTCCTGCAAAAGGCCAAAGGCGGTTTTGCTTTCGGCATCGCCGAGATTGAAAAAAAGCAATTGCGTGCCTGCCTGTACTTCAGCCGGAAACAGGTTTAATTCTTCCATCACATCGTAGATACGGTCCACCCCGAAGCTGATGCCTACGCCGGGGATATTGGGCACGCCGAACAGGCCGGTAAGATCGTCGTAACGGCCGCCGCCGCCGATACTGCCCATTTGCACGCCGTTGGCCTTTACTTCGAAGATGATGCCGGTGTAGTAGTTGAGACCGCGGGCAAGGGTGAAGTCGATCGAGAGTTGCCGGTTACTGGTTGCCGGTTGCTGGTAGTTCAAAATGAATTCAATTTCTTCAATGCCCTTCTGCCCGGTTTCGTTACCGGCCAGCAGGGATTTTATTTGCGACAGCTTTTCGGCATTGCTACCGTCTATCGACAGGTATTTTTCGATAATGCCGGTTTGTTCGGGAGTGATGGCCCGCTGCGCTAACTCTTCTTTTACCTTGTCGATTCCTATTTTATCGAGTTTGTCGATAGCAATGGTGATGTCGATCATTTTACCGGCGCCCCCGCAAAGCTCCGCCAGCGCGGTCAATATTTTCCGGCTGTTTATTTTGAGGGTGACATCGATGCCCAGTTGTTGAAATACGGTGGTATAGATCAGGCTGAGTTCTACTTCATTGAGCAGGGAATTGCTGCCTACCACATCGGCATCGCATTGGTAGAATTCGCGGTAACGGCCCTTTTGGGGGCGGTCGGCCCGCCACACGGGCTGCACCTGGTAGCGTTTGAAGGGGAAGCTGAGCTGGCCGTGGTTCATGGCTACATAACGCGCAAACGGAATGGTAAGATCATATTTCAGCGCCCTTTCGGTAAGATTCTTATCATTCTTTCCCTGCAACACGTTCTCAAAAGCGGCTTTGGCCTTCCCGGTATTTTTCGGGTCGTTGAGACCGTTGTTGAGGATTTTAAAGATGAGTTTATCGCCTTCTTCGCCGTATTTGCCCATCAGGGTGTCGAGGTTTTCCATGGCCGGGGTTTCCAGCGGCTGGAAGCCATAGAGTTCGAAAACGCGGCGGATGGTATGGAAAATGTAATTGCGTTTGCGAACGATGTCCGGTCCGAAGTCTCTTGTTCCCTGTGGCAATGATGGCTTCATTAATGTCTGATTTTTTAGCGGGCTCCCGACTCCCCTTTAGGGGCGGGGGTATACTTTTCTATTATTTTATCGCAGGCTTTTTCTATCATGTCAAATACCTGGTGGTAGCCGGGTTCGGGGCCATACCAGGGATCGGGAACGTCTTTGTTGCGGCCGGGGTACACTTCATTCAGAAGCAGGTCAACTTTTGTTCCATTGTATTTATTGCCTGCTATCCATTTCATTTCACCGATGACATCGCCGGCCATCGCATATATCTTATCGAATTTCGCCAGGTCGGCAGTAGTAAACTGCCGGGCGCGCTGGCCGCTGATATCGAT
>DASYCT010000262.1:0-4600 GCA_036500065.1 Chitinophagaceae bacterium
CGGAATAGCCAAAGGGGAAACCGATAACGGTGGCGGTTTTTACCCGGGTGGGCTCCAGCAGGATTTTAGCCCTTTTTATAAAAGGCGGGGGCACGCATACGGCGGCAAATTCATAGGCCGCCGCTTCGGCGCATAATTGCCCGATTTCCGGGACGGAAGTGGTGGGTTTTAAAGCAGTATGGTCGATATAAGAAGCGATATTCATCCGTTGATTCCCCTTTATTAATAAGTTTTTAATAAATTCAACCGCTGGTCATTTTAATGGGGCGAAGTTACCTCATTTCATTAATTTGAGCCTTTTAACATTCTTCTAACAAAACCAACGCAATTATGAGAAAACTTCTTTTGCCGCCGGGGAAGTATGGCTGGCTGTTTCCCTTATTTCTCCTTTTTATGCAACAGGCCATCGCGCAGGAAACGTTTCCTGTAAACGGGGTGGCAGAGCCAAAAACCGGCAGTTATGTCTTTACCAATGCAACCATTGTTAAAGACGGGCAGACAACCATTGCCAATGCTACTTTGGTAGTGCGGGATGGCAAAATTATAGCCATCGGCACGGGAGTAGCGGTCCCCAAAGATGCCGTAGTCATTGACTGCAGCGGTAAATATATTTATCCTTCTTTCATCGACATCTACAGCGATTACGGAATTGCGCCTCCCCAGCGTGCGCAGGGAGGATTCAATTTCGGCGGTCCCCAGCAATTTACGTCCAACCAAAAGGGCGCTTATGGCTGGAACCAGGCCATCCGCAGCGATGTGATTGGTTCGGATATTTTTGTCGCCGATGATGCGAAGGCGAAGCCCCTGCGGGATGCCGGTTTCGGCACCGTGCTTACCCACCAGAAAGACGGTATCGCACGCGGTACCGGCACCGTGGTCACGCTGACAGGCAAAAAAGAAAACCTGTCCATCGTAAAAGAAAAGGCTTCGGCGCATTATTCACTCAATAAGGGCACTTCCACGCAGTCGTACCCCAGCTCTATGATGGGTTGTGTGGCGCTGCTGCGCCAGACCTACCTGGACGCGCAATGGTATAAAAGCAACCCTACGGCTGAAGGGGTAAACCTTTCGCTGAAAGCGTTCAACGAGGAACAAAGCCTGCCCCAGATTTTTGACGGCAATGATAAATGGACCGATCTCCGCGGCGACCGTATCGGCAAGGAGTTCGGCGTACAATACATTATTAAGGCAGGGACCAACGAATACCAGCGTATAAAAGAAATTGCCGAAACAAAGGCCACGTTCATCGTGCCGCTGGATTTTCCGCAGGCAATGGATGTGGACGATCCCAATGATGCGCGTTTTGTTTCCCTTGCCGATATGAAGCATTGGGAACTGGCGCCCACCAATCCCGGGGCTTTTGAAAAAGCGGGTATTACGTTTTGTCTCACCGCATCCGATCTGCGTGATACCAGGCAATTCCTGGCCAACCTGCGCAAGGCCATCGAATACGGGCTGAGCGAGGGCAAGGCCTTTGAAGCGCTTACCAAAACACCCGCTACCTTATTGGGTATATATGATAAGGTAGGTAGCCTGGACGCCGGCAAACTGGCCAATTTCCTCATTACTTCCGGCCCGGTATTCAATGAAAAGACGGTTATCTACCAGAACTGGGTACAAGGAGAAAAATATGCTATCAATGAATCCGGCTGGAACAATATCGCCGGTACCTATAATCTTGTTCTCACCCACGCCAATGGCGCAACCAGCGATTATACGCTGGACGTGAAAAGTGCGAGCGCAGCCAGTGTAATTGGCAGGGATACGCTCACGGGTAAATTCAGCTACGACGGTAAACTGGTGAAACTGAGTTTCTCTACTTCCGCCGGCGGCAGAAGAGGCGGAGCAGGTGGTGGAGGCATGGCGCCCGGCGAAGGCATGGGCGGCGGTGGCGGTGGCGGTAGACCGGGTGGCGGTTTTGGTGGCGGACGCGGCGGCAGTACAGTTCGCCTGAGTGGTGTGAGCAACGGGACCGTATGGCAGGGCAATGGCGAAGATTCAGCCGGCGCACCGGTATTATGGACCGCCAGCTTTGTAAAAGCAGCGGTGGATAAATCCGACAGCGCGCGCAGGCGCCCCCCTTTACGTCTTGGCAAGGTTACGTACCCGTTTAATGGTTATGGATGGGAAGAAATGCCCAAACAGGAAACGATATTGATTAAAAACGCTACCGTCTGGACCAATGAAAAAGAGGGCAAACTGGAAGGAGCGGATGTTTTGATAAAAGACGGCAAGATCGCACAGGTAGGTAAAAACCTTTCCGATGCAGGCGCCCGGATAATCGATGGCACCGGCAAGCATGTGACCGCGGGCATTATCGATGAACACTCGCATATCGCTGCTTTCTCTATCAATGAAGGCGCGCAGTCCGTTACTTCCGAAGTGCGCATCGGCGACAACCTGAACCCGGAAGATATCAGTATCTACCGTCAGCTGGCGGGGGGCGTTACTTCCTCTCATATCCTGCACGGTTCGGCCAACAGTATCGGCGGCCAGACACAATTGATCAAATTGCGCTGGGGCGTAAACGACCAGGACCTGAAGTTCAAGGGTGCCGATCCTTTTATCAAATTCGCATTGGGTGAAAACGTAAAACGCACTACGTCTACGCAGGGTAATAACCGTTTCCCCGATACCCGTATGGGTGTGGAAGAAGTGTTCATGGATGCTTTTACCCGCGCTTCGGACTATGAGAGAGCGATGAAGGAAAAGAAAGGAACCGTGAGAAGGGATCTCGAACTGGATGCACTGGTGGAAATCATGAACAAGAAACGTTTTATCACCTGTCACTCCTATGTGCAAAGTGAAATCACCGAGCTGATGCGGGTGGCTGAAAAGTTCAATTTCCGTGTAAACACCTTTACGCATATCCTCGAAGGATACAAGGTAGCCGATAAGATGAAGGAGCATGGAGCCAACGCTTCCACCTTCTCCGACTGGTGGTATTACAAGAATGAAGTTATCGATGCCATCGCCTATAATGCTACCATCATGCACAACGTGGGATTGAACGTATGTATCAATTCCGATGATGCCGAGCAGGCGCGCCGTCTTAACCAGGAAGCTGCCAAGAGCGTGAAATACGGCGGTATGAGCGAAGAAGACGCCTTGAAAATGGTGACGCTCAATCCCGCCATCGCGCTCCACGTGGCCGATAAGGTAGGAAGCATCAAAGTTGGTAAGGATGCCGATATCGTTGTATGGAGCGATCATCCCCTTAGCATTTATGCCAAACCGGAAAAGACAATCGTGGATGGCATTGTCTATTTTGACCTCGACCATGATATGCAATTGCGCAAGCAGATTGCAGCCGAACGTAACCGTCTTATACAGAAGCTGCTGAATGAAAAAAGAAGCGGCTCCCCGATGGCCCCGGCCACACCGAGTTTCCAGGTATTACTGGGATGCGGCGACCACGGTACGCACAGCAACGGGCTTATCACGGTTGAACTGGACGGAGACGATGCAGATGCTATAAATGCTAACAACTAAACTTATTATAACAATGAGGAAGATAATCTTTATAACTGCGGGCCTTTTACTGGCGGCTGTATTCAGCCAGGCCCAGGAAGACGTGTACCCCGCGCCGGCCAATAAAGGGGTATTCTTTATTACCAATGCCACCATTCACGTGGGCAACGGGCAGGTAATAAACGGAGGGACCATTAAAGTAAACAACGGCAAGATCGAACAGATAGGCGCCAATGTGACGCCGCAGGGCGATGCAAAGGTGTACGATGCCAAAGGCAAACAGGTGTATCCCGGTTTGATCCTTTCGGTGACCGATCTTGGTCTGAAAGAAGTTGCCAACGGCGTACGCGGCGCCAACGATTACCTGGAAATCGGCGAATACAACCCGAGCATCCGTTCTATCGTTGCGTACAATACCGATTCAAAAGTGATCAATACGCTCAAGGCAAATGGTATTTTGCTGGCTGGCGTAACGCCTGAAGGCGGCGTCATCAGCGGTTCTTCTACCGTGGTGCAGCTGGATGCGTGGAACTGGGAGGATGCTGCCTATAAAATGGAAAACGGTATCCACCTGAACATGCCGAGTTTCCTGCCCCGTTTCGGACGTCGCGGTGGTGGTGGTGGCGGCATGGGCCGTCGCGGTGGTTTTGGAGCGGAACCAGCAGAAGATCCCGTAAAGCTGGCGCTGGAAAAAGTAGAGGAAATAAAAACGTTTTTCCGCGAAGCCAACGCCTACCTGCAGGAGCCCACGCACAAGGCAACCAATCTTAAATACGAAGCCGTAAAAGGATTGTTTACCAAAAAGCAAAAACTGTTTGTACATGGCGAACAGATCAGGCAGATGCTGGTAGCAATCGATTTTGTAAAAGAGTTCGGTTTTGACGTAGTGATCGTGGGCGGAGCCGAAAGCTGGCAGATAGCCCCGTTGCTGAAACAAAACAATGTGGCCGTGATATTGCAAGAAGAACACAGCCTGCCGGCTACGGAAGACGACGATGTGGACCAGCCCTACAAAACACCGTATATGCTGAAGAAAGCCGGTGTACTGTTTGCCCTCAACGATTCACACGATGAAAGCCGTTACCGCAACCTGATGTTTAATGCCGGTACTGCCGCCGCTTATGGTCTC
>DASYCT010000263.1:0-20916 GCA_036500065.1 Chitinophagaceae bacterium
CAGGCGGAAAGCACTACACCCACTGATGCCGCGATGGCGATCCATAGCCCAAAACCTACGCCGGCCTCCACAATGCCAAACCCGCCGCTACCGCCCAGGGTATTGGCAACGGCAATGATGACCGATAATAAAGACAGCGCCCCGGCGCCCAGGGCCAGCACCCACATGGTTTTGTCCAGCGCATTCGCCTGTTCGCCCACCAATGAAAAAGCGCCCGCCAGGACAAAGGATAAAAAAGCCAGGATGCCGATGCCGCGAAAACCGTTGACGCTCTGGCTACCGAGGAAACCCGCGGATATGGTCACCCAGGGAAGAAAAACGGCAATAATGCCGGCGAGCGCAGCAATCAAAATGAATTTGCGTTGCTTGTTCAGTGTTTGAAAGTTCATATTTTAGACAGATTTTTAGTGCCTTACGAATCTAACACTTCCCGATGCCGGCCCCGACCACCGTTTATTTTCCGCTGCGCTCTATTTATTTTTTGCGACAAAACGTATTATAATTGATTAATAAGTGTTACCTTTTTGCAGACTAGCTACCCCTTACTCAAACCCCCGGGACAATGACAAGAGTCGTTTTTATTCTTGTGGCTGCTTTTATTACCCCCTCGTGTCTTGCACAGCAACAGGAACTGGACTCACTTACTGCTGTATTAAAACAATATTCCAAAGAAGATACGACGCGACTGAACCTGCTTAACAGCCTTGCGTTCGATTGCAGCGGCATCAATCCCGACAGAGGCCTGGCCCTGTCTGATGAAGCCATCGCACTGGCAAAAAAACTAAACGACCAGGGCAAACTGGCTGCCGCCTATAATTACAAGGCAATGAATTTTGCAGGAAAAGGAGAAGACTCGATAGCCCTGCTTTACTACCGGCAGGCCCTGCACATTCATGAACAACGCGGTGACCGGCTGCACATCGGTACTACCAATAACAATATAGCCATTGAACTGGTCAACCTGTCCGATTATCCGGCCGCGCTCGAATACCACGCCAAAGCCTATGCTATTTTTGAATCGCTGAACAATAAACTGCGCATGGGAAATTCCCTGAACAATACCGGTGTCATTTACCTGTACATAGCAGATTATCCCAAAGCGCTGGAATATTACCTGCGTGCGTTGCGCCTGTTTGAACAAATAGGGAAACAGCAACTGGCAGCCAGCACCTACAGCAATATCGGGCTGGTGTATGACCACCTGAAGAACTTCCCGCTTTCACTCCAATACCAGCGAAAAGCATACGCGCTCTATGAGCAAACAGGTAACAGGCAAAGTATGGCCAATGCACTTGCCAATATCGGCAATGTATACCAGGACACCGACAGCAGTCACAAGGCCCTCGAATATTATCAAAAAGCATTGGCGATAAGTGAAAGCATCGGCGACAAGCGCGGTATTGCCAGTGCTTACGGCAACATGGGAATTGCCTATAATCGCCTGCCCGATTTTCCCAACGCATTGAAATACCTGCAACAGGCGCTTGACCTCAATACACAACTGGGGGACAAACAACGGACAACAGAGGCGCTCAATGAAATCAGTACCCTGTACCTGAATGCGTCCGACGCTTTTTTACGGCAGCAGGGCATCCCTCTTTCCGCCCGGTACGACAAGGCTGCCGGCTATGCCAACCGCAGCCTCAGCATGGCCGAAGCGATTGGCAGCCCGGATATACAGCGCGATGCATGGGAAAGCCTCTATCATATTTATGAAAAACAAAAAGATTTTGCTCTTGCCCTCCCTGCCTACAAGCGATACGTCGTCATGCGTGACAGCGTGATGAACGCAAAAACAAAACAGGAAGTCACCCGCAAGGAAATGCAGTTTGAGTTTGAAAAGACAGCGGCGATAGAAAAAGCCGATCGTGAAAAAGAACAGGCAGTGTCGGCCGAAGCGCTCAACCGGCAGCGGATAGTAAAAAATGCGGCACTGACCGGCGCCCTCCTGCTGCTGGCATCGGCAGCCATCATCTTTGTTTTCTACAAAAGAAGACGCGACGCGGAAGAACAAAAAACAGCAGCCGAATTCCAGGCAAAGGTATCGGGCACCGAGATGAAAGCGCTGCGCTCCCAGATGAACCCCCATTTTATTTTTAATTCGCTCAACTCCATCAACGATTATATAGACCGCCACGATACGGCCAACGCTACCCTTTATACCACGCGCTTTGCCCGGCTGATGCGCATGATACTGGAAAATTCGGAACAAAAGGAAATAAGCCTGGCCGAAGATCTAAAGGCGCTGGAATTATACATGCAACTGGAAGCGCTTCGGCTGAACCACCGGTTTTCCTATGAAATAACGACAGACGGTTCGCTCGACCCTGAATCCACTCTTGTGCCGCCGCTGCTGCTGCAACCCTTCGTGGAAAACAGCATCTGGCATGGCGTGGCAAAAAAGCAAGGCGGGGGAAAAATACAGGTGCGCATAAAAAAAGAAGGCAGTATGATCAACTGTATCGTGGAAGACAACGGGATTGGCCGCGTTCAATCGGCCCGGGAAGACAACCAGCCACCCGGTGAAAGAAAATCACTCGGCATGAAGATAACGATGGCGCGCATCGAAATCATCAACCAGTTCAGGCAATCGAAGGCTACCGTTGCCCTGTATGACCTGGACCAGGGAACAAGAGTGGAGCTGAGACTGCCATTGGAATCAAGATTTTAGCATTACCATTATGATAAACGCTGTTATCATCGACGACGAACAACATTGCATCAACCGGCTTGGCAGCTTGCTGCGCGAGCATTGCGCGGACACGGTCACGCTTGCCGGTACCTGGTCATCCGTGCCCGAAGGCCTGGAAGCGCTCCGGCGCCAGCAACCCGACCTGGTATTCCTGGATGTGATGATACACGAAGAAACCGGGTTTGATTTATTGAAGCAATTGCCCCGCATCCATTTTGACGTAATCTTCACGACTGCTTTTGAAAAATATGCCGTGCAGGCATTCAAATTCAGCGCCATCGATTATTTATTAAAACCCATCGACCCCGATGATTTGAAACAGGCCATCGGGAAAATGGTCCGGAAAATGGAAAAGAGCGAACTGCCGGGCAAACTGGAAACGCTTTTTCACAACCTGAAGGACATGCAGGGCAGCTCAAAAAGGATCGGCATCCCTACCATCAACGGGTTCACCTTTTTGCAGGTGAATGATATTATACACTGCCAGTCGGATATCAACTACACGACCCTTTTCTTAAAGGAAAAACAAAAAATAACCGTGGCGAAAACCCTCAAGGAATTCGAAGAACTTTTGTCGGAGTACAATTTTTACCGGGTACACAATTCGCATCTTATCAACCTTGGCTGCGTCAAAAGCTACAACAAAGGCAAGGGCGGTTTTGTACTCATGAGCGACAATTCGGAGATCGAGGTATCCACCCGCCGGAAGGATGAATTCCTGAAAAAACTCCTTTCCTGACAGCCTTCGGCAACAGCCCTTTATTTCTACCCAATTACCCCTGGTTTTCTGCCTGAAAACCCTTGCCCACAGGCCATTTGCAGCATTTACGATAGGATAAATACGGTGAGCAAATACCACTATAAGGTTATTGCATTTGCGTGTTACATTCGGTAATTTTGTCATATCTCTGATGGGCATTTTCTTATCCCCGTGTACCTCGCAAAGGCATTAATCCTTGCAAAGGAAAAACAAGCTAATTAACCTGGTTTTAGTAGTACTGATTGACGCATAGCTGCGCAACTGTTCACTTATAAATTATGGACCGCAGGGACGGTTGTAGTGATGAAGCCAGCCTGGTATTTTACCATCGCTGGCTTCTCTTTTTTAAACGGCATAGTTGTTTATGCTGAAGGTTGTACATTCAGGTTCAAAACCAATGCTAACATGAGGCAATTACGACACTTATTATTATTGTTATTACTCCCCTTCACGGCGGTACATGCGCAGAAGATCGATACGGCGTGGCTATCGGCCGCCGGCCAGTTGTTCGACCTGTCGTTTACCCCGGCGGAAAAAGATTCCATGCTGGACGGCGTGCGCGACAACCAGCGCAATTTCCAGAAAATGCACCAGTTCAGCCTGGCCAACAGCCAGCCCTACCCTTTGCATTTCAATCCCGCTCCGGCAGGCTACAGCGTGCCGGTAAAGCAGTTACCGGTCAACTGGAATCTTCCTGTCAACACGGTGCTGCCGGCCAACCGGAATGATCTCGCTTTCTATACCGTTGCGGAACTGGCCTCGCTGATAAAGAGCCGGAAAATAAGCTCGGTGGAACTGACCCGCTTTTTCCTGGACCGCCTCAAGAAATGGGGCGATACGCTTCAGTGTGTTATCACGTTGACGGAAGATCTCGCCCTGCAACAGGCAAAACAGGCGGACGATGATATTAAAAAAGGTATTTACCGCGGTCCGCTGCAAGGCATCCCTTATGGTCTTAAAGACCTGTTTGCCGTAAAAGGCTATAAGACCACCTGGGGCGCGGCTTCTTATAAAGACCAGGTTGTCGACGAAGACGCATTTGTGTACCAGCAATTAAGAAAAGCCGGCGCCGTGCTCTGTGCAAAGCTCACGCTGGGGGCGCTGGCAAGCGGCGACAACTGGTTTGGCGGCAAAACAAAAAACCCGTGGAACCTGAAGACCGGGTCCAGCGGTTCTTCTGCTGGACCTGCGGCCTCTGTCTCCGCGGGACTATTGCCCTTCGCTATCGGCACCGAAACGTATGGCTCGATCGTATCCCCATCGCATACCTGCGGGGTAACCGGCCTGCGACCCACGTTCGGTTCCATCAGCCGTTCCGGCGCGATGGTGCTCGCATGGAGCCTGGATAAGATAGGCCCGATTTGCAGGAGCGCGGAAGACGATGCGATTGTTTTCTATTATATCAAAGGCACCGACGGAAAAGACGGCGATGCCATCAACAGGGCGTTTAACTATACCGGTAAGGTGGACTGGAAAAAACTACGCATTGCCTATGCCGTCAATTATTTCAGGCAGTTGCCCAAAACGATGGAGCAATGGGGCGTGATGGAGACCCTCAAAAAAGCAGGCGCCAATATACAGGAAGTGAATTTCCCCGATTCCGCGATCTACCCGTTCAATATCATGCGTCCCATTATCGGAGCCGAGACTGCCGCTGCCTTTGATGCGTTTACCCGGGGCAACCTCGATGACCAGATGACATGGCAACGGAAAATAGACTGGCCCAACGGGTTCAGGGTAGCCAGCCTGATACCCGCCGCGGAATACATCAACGCCAACCGCTACCGCTACGCACTCATGCAGGCCATGAATGATTTTATGAAACAGTATGACGTGATCATCGTGCCTTCCTTTTCCGGCAATCAACTGGGTATGACCAATCTTACCGGCCACCCGGTAGTATGCATCCCCATCGGCATGAATGCCAACGGCCGGCCCAACAGCATCACCCTTATCGGCAACCTGTATGATGAAGCCACTATATTGGCCGTGGCCAAAGCCTACCAGGATGCCAGCGGTTTTGTAAAACGTCACCCCGATAAATTCAATAACTGACAATAACCCTTCGGTATTATGATAAAGACATGCATAGCAGCTTTGCTTTTGTTTGCAATCGTCGCCCGTCCTTCCAAAGAGGCGGCAGACATCATTTACTACGATGCGACTATTTATACCGTCGATGCGGCGTTCTCCGTGGCGGACGCCATGGCCATCAGGGACGGAAAGATACTGGCTACCGGCAGGTACGCCGACCTGCTGAACCAATACGATGCAACACAAAAGATAGACCTGCATGGCAAATTCATTTACCCGGGACTGATTGACGCGCATTCTCATTTTGTGGGCTATGGCATGGCCCTGCAAAGCCGCGACCTGACGAACACGAAAAGCTGGGATGAAGTGGTATATCGCATGAAAGACGAGTTGGCAGACGCTAAAGGCATAACCAAAGACGAATGGCTGATTGGACGGGGCTGGAACCAGAATCAATGGGCGGTAAAGGAATTTCCCAACAAGGAAAAACTGGACGAATTGTGTCCTGACCGTCCCGTATTCCTCAAACGCGTAGATGGGCACGCAGCTATCGTGAACCAAAAAGCATTGGACATTGCCGGTATAAAAGCCGGCGATAAGATAAACGGCGGTCTTATAGAAGTAAAGAACGGCCGGCTGACCGGTATATTGATCGACAACGCCGTAGGCCTCGTAGCCGCGCATATTCCCCCGCCTTCTGTCCAGGAACTGGCATTCGCCCTGCACAAAGCAGAAAACAATTGCTTCAGCGTCGGTCTGACCACCGTGTCCGACTGCGGGCTTGCCTGGGAGGACGTATTGCTTATCGACAGCCTGCAGAAAGCCGGCGCACTCAAAATGAGGATCTACGCCATGCTGAGCGACAATAAAAAGAATTTTGAATTCGCTTTTAAAAAAGGAAAGATAAAAACGGGAAGCCTCGATGTGCGCTCCTTCAAGATGTATGCCGACGGGGCCCTCGGTTCAAGAGGCGCCTGCCTGCTACAGCCCTATTCTGATAAGACCGGCTGGCAGGGTTTCCTGTTGAGCAGCCCCGCCCATTTTGATTCGGTAGCGGCATTGCTCGTGGATAAAGGGTTCCAGTTATGTACCCATGCCATCGGCGACAGCGGCAACCGCGTCATTCTTCATACCTATGCCAAATACCTGAAAGGTAAAAACGATCTGCGCTGGCGCATCGAACATGCACAGGTGATAGCGCCGGAAGATTTTGCCTTATTCGGCAACTACAGCATCATTCCATCCGTACAGCCTACACACGCCACCAGCGATATGTACTGGGCGACGACAAGACTCGGCAGCAAACGGATAAAAACAGCGTATGCTTTTAAACAGTTGCTGGACCAGAACGGATGGCTTCCACTCGGTACTGATTTCCCGGTGGAAGATATATCACCGATAAAAACCTTTTATGCGGCAGTGGTGCGCAAGGATGCAAAGGGTTGGCCAAAAGACGGTTTTCAACCCGAAAACGCATTATCACGCGAAGTCACACTAAGAGGCATGACAATATGGGCAGCCAAAGCCAGCTTTGAAGAAGAGGAGAAAGGGAGTCTCGAAAAAGGTAAGCTGGCGGATTTTATCGTGACCGACCGTGATCTCATGAAAACCGCCCCGGACAGCATTCTGCAAACACGGATACTACAGACCTGGCTCGGTGGCATACGGGTGTATAACTATGCCTTACAATGAAAATAATGTATGTTTGCAGGCTATAACTATGCAGGGAAAACACACCATACGAATTGCTATCCTCAACCTTTATGAAGGGCAGGCCAACCAGGGAATGCGGTGCATACGTACCATCATCGACCAGTTTTGCCGGTCGAACAACCTTGAACTGGAACTGGATGAATTTGAAGTGCGGCTGGAACGCCAGTTGCCCGATCTTAGTTATGATATTTACATTTCCACCGGTGGTCCCGGCTCGCCACTGGAAAGTAAACACAGCGAATGGGAAAAGAAATATTTCGACTGGGTACAGAAAACAGAAGACTGGAACAACCATTCCTCCCATAAGCAAAAGAAGTTCGTGTTCTTTATCTGCCATTCGTTCCAACTGGCCTGCAGGCATTATAAAGTAGCGCATGTCGCCAAACGCAAGTCAACCGCTTTTGGCGTATTTCCCATACACGTGTTGCCCGCCGGCAAGAAAGAACCCGTATTCAATGGTATGCCCGACCCCTTTTATGCCGTTGACAGCCGCGATTACCAGGTCATAGAACCCGATCACCAGCGACTGCGCGAACTGGGCGCTTTTGTTTTATGTCTTGAAAAAGAACGGCCGCACGTTCCGCTTGAAAGAGCCGTCATGGGCATCCGCTTCAACCAGTATATGATTGGCACGCAGTTTCACCCCGAAGCCGATGCCGTGGGCATGACCATGTACCTGCTGCGCAATGACAAAAAGCAGATGGTGATCGAAAACCACGGTTTTGCCAAATGGCAAAGTATGATTGAACAACTGAACGACCCGGATAAGATATCCTACACCTACTCACACGTCCTTCCCAATTTTCTAAACGAAGCCGCCGGCAGGCTAATCACTGTTGAAGCATAAGAATTACGTAACTTTCAGTAAAGAAATCATCGTATGGTACCAGCGCTCCGGCAGGCATTTAATGCAGCTTTTACAAAAGAAAAGTATGAGGCCTTCCTGGACGACCTGAACAGCAGGCACCCGGGCGCCATCGAATTCCGCGTAGCCGAAACCCCCGTATTCATACCACGGACATTCACTGCAAAAGTCATTGACGCCTGCGAGCATATTGTAGACCTGATTACCGACCCGACCTTCAAACAGCTTACCCGTCGAAGCATACCCCCCGGGGAGAACGTACCCAACGAAGACGATTACTGTCCCATGATTGCCTTCGATTTTGGTATATGTATCAACAACCAAAACGAGCTGGAGCCACAGCTTATTGAAATGCAGGGCTTCCCTACCCTGTTCGGGTTCCAGGTATATCATCCCGAAGTACTGCGCAGGCATTTTGATATACCCGCCAACTATACGCAGTACCTGCCGCCTTACAACCGGGAAAGCTACCTGGCCAATCTCAGCAAAGTGGTCCTGGACGGCTTACCACCTGAAAATGTGATCCTGCTGGAAATAAAACCCCACGAGCAAAAAACCCGTATCGACTTTTATTGCACACAGGATTACCTGGGCATACAACCCGTGTGCATTTCGGATCTTATACAGGAAGGAAAAAAACTGTATTATATCAACGAACAGACCGGGAAGAAAACGCCGGTACTCCGTATTTATAACCGCATCATCTTCGACGACCTGAACGCACAGAAAGATACACTGGGTTCCTATGTTGACATTACGCAGGACCTCGACGTACAATGGGTGCCACACCCCAACTGGTTTTACCGCATCAGCAAGTTTACCCTGCCCCTGCTGCGCCATCCCTATATTCCATCCACGTTTTACCTCGATGAGGTAAAACAGCTTCCTGCCGACCTGGAGAATTACGTGCTGAAGCCGTTGTTTTCGTTTGCCGGCCAGGGAGTCGTGATTGATGTGACACGGCAGGATATAGAAAGCGTGAAAGATCCTTCCAACTGGATATTGCAGCGTAAAGTGGTATATGCCGATGTAATCGATACCCCCGACATACCCGCTAAAGCGGAATTACGCATTATGTACACCTGGAAAAAAGGAGACGCGAGACCCGAAGCCGTTATTAACCTGGCCCGCCTGAGCAAGGGCAAGATGATTGGTGTCCGGTACAACAAAGACAAGGATTGGGTAGGTGGCAGCGTATGTTTATTTGAGCATTAAGCCAATCCATATACCAATACTTCAAAACTTCCCTGCACCGTCTTACGGCTGGACAATGATTTCACCCCCAAAAGATACAGCTTACGGCTGACCGGGTCCTGCACCATCAGCCGGCAACCGCTTTGCGTGGCAAGCCGCTGTACCGGTTTATACACCGAAGGATTGTGCTGTTTTATGATGGATATCGTTCCTTCACCATTGGCGCAAAAGAGCAGCCGGGTAGACGGGTCAAATACCACTGTCCCCGGGTGAGCGCCCACGGCAACGGTGGCCGGTTCTTCGCCGCTGACGGTATTCACGACGATGAGCTGTCCATCATAGGCGCAGAAAAGTAAATTGTTTTCACTGTCCGTAGCCAGGCCCCCGGCCGACTGGTTGGGCACTACGCACCATTGTTTTACCAGGGCAAGGGTGCGGGCATCCAGTTGCAAAAGCATGTCGCTGTTTCCTGCCTGTATAAAAAGATTTCCCTTTTCATCGCTGGTAGCAAGCGCAGGTTTATAGGGCAATGTTATTATCGTCTCCACCTTCTCATGGATGGGATCAATGACCGTGACGATATTGTTCCTGCTGCTGAATACAAACAAGCGGCCGCTCCACGCATCAAACAAGGCAAATTCCGGTTGTGGTCCTGTTCCTTCCAGGCAGGTCGTCACCTGCAGCGTTTGCAGATCAATAACGGTGACGGCATTCTCCGCCCGGTGGCATACAAACCCTTTCCCAAGACCGGGCGCCACGGCAATGCCATATACCTCCTTGCCACAAGCAATGGAATGTATGATCTCATCCGTATCCATATCAATCACCAGCACTTTATTAAACGAGGCTACCAGCAAATGCCTGCGCGCCTCATCTATCGCCATAAATTCCCAGAGCGGGTAATCGCCCAGTCTTATACGGCGGTAAGGCTTATACAAAGCATTTTGCACCCTGGCGGCCATATACAGCACCAGCAGCAGCAAAAGGGAAACCGCCCCGTATTGAAAAACTTTTATCATAGCGTCTTATACAAAAAGGAAAGATACGTGCAAAGACCGGAATCAGCAGGACGGAACCGGCCTGTTAGTTTATAAACGGCAATCCCGGGAACAGGGGTTTAGGTAATTTTGGTAAAAGAATACGCCATGCAGCACCTGAACGATATTCCCGTCCGCGAACTGAGACCCGGCTTTTTTGGCAAATTCATCCACGGCGATAAAGGAAGCGTGACCGTATGGGATATAAAAAAAGGTAGTGTACTGGAAACGCACCAGCATATACATGAGCAAATAACCTATGTAATGGAAGGTGAGTTGGAAATGATCATCGGTGGCACCCGGTATTTGTTTACCCCCGGCATGGTACATGTAATCCCATCCAATATGCCCCATTCGGCCGTGGCGAAGACCGATGTAAAAGTGATTGATTTTTTCAGCCCGGCAAGAGATGATTACCGGTAGATTCTCTTATTTCCCGTTCTCGTTGGCATATCCTTTCAATGAATCATCTTTCTTACCTGCTACATTTATATTGATGGTCCATTCGGGGAACTGGTACACCATCTCCAAATCTATTTTCATTTCCTTGTACCGCTCGTCGCCGGTAATAAGCCGGAAGCTGCTCATTACAAAAGACTTTTCTTCCGTGGGCGCTTCCCATTCGGCATCGAGATAAATAAGACTGCCATCTACCAACCGGAGGTAACAGTTTTTTAACTGCCGGTACAAGTCTCTGTACTGTGCCGAAACTGCTTTAAAATCTTCGCTGCGAAACATCTTTGCCTGCCAGCTTGCCGTGCTGTCTTCCTCCGAATGATAGCGGGTCACGATACATTCGGAAGCACCGGGAAGTTGTACCAGCGAGGCATAGTTTTCTATCTCCGCCTGGTCCAGCACCAGGTCACCTGAAATGTTGCGGTAATTATAGGGGAAATCATGCAGTACCGCTTCCATCACCTGCGAAAACGGTTCTTCCCGGTGGGAAGTAAAACTGTTTTGTGCCCATGCGCCTGTTGCTGCTATGAGAGCAACACACGTAAACATAAATCTGTTCATTGGGGTTAGATTTTCTGCAAGTTTAAATAAAGTTCTGCACATACTGCTTTGCTAAAACTCTTTATCCGCCCCCTTATTGCAAAGAAAGAACTAACACTGTGTTAATAAGTAAAACTTGCAGAAACGCAGGCCCTGGCAGGTAACGACAGCGGGCAGTAAGTTAGCAACCTTATTATTTCAGCAGCTTGTTGACCCTGTATTCCAGTTCACGGCCTTCCAGGTCCAGCGCTACTATTTTACCTTGTTTATCCAGCAGGTAAGTGGCCGGTATCTGCTCTATCTTCCATGCAGTGGCCACGGGCGCATACCAACCCCCTTTATCATTTACCTGCAGCCAGGTGATCTTATCGGCAGCGATGGCCTGTTGCCAGGCTCCTTTTTCATCGTCGATGCTTACACTGAATATCTCAAAACCTTTCGGCTTCAGCTTTGCATACAGGGAGGCAAAACCTTTATTGGCCTTGCGGCAGGGTCCGCACCAGGAAGCCCAGAAGTCCAGCAATACTACTTTCCCTTTTAAATCGGACAGGTGCAGTGTTTTGCCGTTCACATCCCTCAGGGCTATATCGGGCGCCATTTCACCCGCCTTATGCTGCGCCTGCACCGTGACGACCATGATCAGCAGGACAAGAGAAAAAACAATTCTTGTAATACCCATACGTTTATTTTTAACGCTTTAATTTACAAAACTCCAGAAAATGCCCACATGAATCTGCATGCCCGGGTAGGGATAGCCGTTGATAGCTAAGTTATTATTGGTAAATCCAAAACCGCCTTTTGTAGTGGCCGTATTCAGGTTTTCCAGCCGCACATACGCGGTAAAGCTGCGGATGCGGAAATGCAGGTAAGCGCTGATGGTGGGCACGCGCAGGCTGACCGTGCTCGTGTCCTGGTAATAAAATTGTCCCATCAGGGGTGAATAGCCATCTGCTTTATAAGGCGTATTGTATTTGAATTCCAGCCCGGTCGACATACGGAGGTTGGGAAAACCCAGCGTGCCTTCATAACCGATGCGCTGACGGGTAAACAACAGCGGCACGTTGACCGGCGCATTGCCCGCCTTTTGCTGCAGGGTGATTTCTGAAATCCATAGCAGGTGTTTGCGCAGGCGGGTTTCCTTGTTGGCCGTGACCTGCAATAAATTAAACACGCCCGCGGCCTGGTCCGTATGATAATAGTCTTTGAAATAGGTATAATTGGTAACAAGATAATAGCTGCCCGACAACCTGAGTTTGTGTTCCGGCTGGTCGAGAACGGCAAACAGGCGAAGGGTATTTTCTTTCTTATAATTACCGGGATTGCCAAAGTTAAAACTGCTTTGGGGATTAAAAATAAACGATGGCGTACGGCTCACGTTCTGCGCCCCTATCTGCAGGTAGCCTATCTGCCGGCTCACCAGTCGCTTGAGACTGGCGTAGGCGCTGTAATCGGCGGCATTGAGCCCCGTTGTATGCAATTCACCCGTGGCTTCGATATCCCATTTCTGGTTACGCGTTTTATTACGGTACTCCCCATGCAGCCAGGTATTATAATAGTTGGAGGTGCTGGCGTCGAATATCCCCTTCAGGTTCTGCAAGGTGGCTCCCACTTTAATAAACTGTTGGGGGTTTTTGGAGTCGGGAAACTGGTAGATGGAAAAATCGTTGACCGTTTCATTCCATTTATCCTGCACCTGGTAGGTGGACGGCATGGAAATAAAATTATAAAACTGGCGGTAGAACAGGGTATCGTTGTACAGTGCTATACTGGCGTCTGCAAAAGTGTACGTATAATTATTGATCTGGGCGGTATATTCCAGCCGCAGCTTTGGATAAAACAATTGTATGACGCTGGAATCGGTGACGATAGAATCTTTTATCCCCAGGTCATATTGCTGGCGCAGCATGAAATTAAAAATCTTGTACCTGGTGCCGGTCGTAACCGATGTGGTGAAGGGGTTGGGAGTAGCGGGTGATGTAGGGCCCAGGTACACGGGTATCGTACTGCGATCGCTGTAGGTAATGGTGTTGTCGAGATCGCTTTTATTGACAATACCCCCGTTTTCAGAAGCCCGTATAAAATTGTTCAGCAGGACCGTAAACAAATGATACCGCCGGTTGGGCGACTGGTAAAAGCTACTGATGCTGAAATTATTCTGTGCCGTATTCTGATTTTCAAAATAGCCGGGCGAGGTGAGCAACCGGTATTGAAAGGCAAAATTCCAGTTGGGGTTGATATTCTGTGTGTGCAACACATGCACCATCTGTTCATTTTTACTTCCCAACAGGTAGCCCAGCTCGGTATAGGGACGCGTGGTATTGAAGTACCGCGTGCCGTCAACCGTAAAGCGGTATACATCGAACGAATGAAACCCTGCATCCCAGCCCGCTTTCATATTAGGCGTAAAAAGAAGTGATTTGGCGGCGGTACCGATATTACCCAGGCAAAAATAATCGGCAGGGATGGGATACCATTTGGTAAAATCATTGATGGATGAATCAAAGCGCTTGTAACGGCTGCTGTCAAGATAGCGGTAGTTGATGGTGATGGAATCTTCCAGGCCGGTACGGTGTTTCAGGCTGTCCTTGCTGCCCCCCTTTCCTCCCGCTCCCCCCGGTCCCGAGAATCCACCGCCTGCATTCTGTAGCCGGTTGGCTATGTTTTGCTGACCCGTGGATCGTACGGCAACCAGAAGCAACAATAAAAATGGTATGTAGAAATATTTCGTCAACTTGGTTTTAATGGGGCAAATTACTTATCAAAAATGACCGGTAGTGATAGAAGAAAGTTAATCTTATAAAGAAGCTATCATTTCGCGGAAGATAGCGCTGAGTTTTGGTTCAGCGTCTTTGGCCGCCTGCAATACTTCTGCATGGGTAATAACATTTTCTTCCTCGCGGATGCCTATATCCGTAATCACACTCACCGCAAACACCGGCAGGTCCGCATGCACCGCAGCAATCACTTCCTGCACGGTGCTCATGCCAACGGCATCGCCGCCCAGTTTCTGGATCAGCTTATACTCTGCTCTCGATTCAAACGTGGGACCGGTAACGCCGCAGTACACGCCTTTCCGGACAGCAAAGCCAAGCTGCGCAGCAATGGCTTCGGCCTTTTTAATAAGATCTTTTTTATACGGTTCGCTCATATCGGGGAAACGCGGCCCCAGTGAACCTTCATTTTTACCAAGCAGGGGGTTGGGCACAAAAAAGCTGATATGATCTTCTATGATCATCAGGTCGCCCACCTTAAATCCGGGGTTTACACCGCCGGCGGCATTGCTGATGAGAAGCGTATCGATGCCCAGTCCTTTCATCACGCGGATGGGATAAGCCACTTCTGCGGCGCTGTATCCTTCATAAAAATGAAAACGGCCCGCCATACACACGATTTTCTTCCCTCCCAGCTCACCCATGATCAGCTTGCCGTGATGTCCTTCAACAGTAGATACCGGGAAATGGGGAATGGCGTCGTATTCAATTTCTTTTTCAACCTGCATTTCCTTTACCAGGTTGCCCAGCCCGCTTCCAAGTACAATGCCCACCCGGGGCCGGGTAGCATACTGGTCTTTTATATAGCTGATGGTCTCATCCAGGTGATCCGTAAGTAACGACATGCTGTTTGTATTAAAAACCGGGCAACACTATTCCCCGGAACGCTGCAAATATAGGGAATGCAAAAAAGAAATGTTTTACCCTATATTTGATCACCAATACGAGTGTCGCAAGCAGTTGTTAAATATTATCTTATCAGTCTTATCCTGGTCCTGCATACCCTGGCGGGTATGGCCCAGTTGTGCAATGGAAGCCTCGGCGACCCGGTCGTAAGCATCACCTTCGGCTCGGGTAATAACCCCGGCCCTCCCCTCCCTTCTTCCGTGACCACTTATACCTACAGTTCTTCCATCTGCCCGAACGACGGTAGTTATACGATTACCAACAGCACATCCGGGTGCTTTAGCAACACCTGGCATACCCTCGCGCAGGATCATACCCCGGGCGATACCAACGGCTATATGATGCTGGTGAATGCGTCGATTGATCCCGGCACTTTTTATGTCGATACCGTCAACAACCTTTGCAGTGGCACTACCTACCAGTTTTCTGCCTGGATACTGAGTCTGCTGGTATCCAGCGCCTGTAACGGGGCTGGCATTAGTCCCAATATCACCTTCAGGATAGAAACCACCACCGGCGGCCTTATCCAGTCATATCCCACCGGCAATATTCCTAATCTATCAGCGCCTGTATGGACTCAATACGGGTTCTATTTTAGCTTGCCACCCGGGTTAAGCAGTGTTGTGATCCGCATGGTCAACAACGCCCCCGGCGGCTGCGGCAATGATTTGGCGCTGGACGATATCCAGTTCCGGCCCTGCGGCCCCAAAGTGGATGCCGGTTTTGCCACTGCGACCAGCGATACCATTAATTATTGCGTCACCGACAACCAGTCCATTACCCTCAGCGGGTCCGCCCAGACGGGTTTTATCAATCCCGCCTTCCAGTGGCAGCAGAGCCTCGACAACGGGGCCACCTGGACCGATATACCCGGCGCCACGACCGGCACCTATACCAATACATTCTCTTCCGCGGGCAGCTTCCTCTATCGTCTTACGGCGGCCGAGGCTGCCAATATCGGCATCCCCCGCTGCCGGGTAGCTTCCAACCTGCTAACGATCGTGATAGATGCCATTCCAAAACCCAATGCGGGCAACAACTCACCCGTATGCGCAGGGAAACCGGTTACCCTGGTAGCATCCGATGCCAAGCTATACACATGGACAGGTCCCAATAACTTTAGCGCCGCGGCGGCTTCCCCGGTTATCACCCCCACCAGCATCGCCAGCCAGGGCAAATATTATGTGCAGGTACAGACCAACGGCGGTTGCACGGCGCTTGATTCTACGGTAGTCGTTATTCACCCGCTCCCGGTAGCCAATGCCGGGGCTGATGCCTCCATCTGTTCGGGTAATACGACCCTGTTGAACGCAACGGGCGGCACAATCTATGCCTGGACACCGGCAGCCGGTCTTTCCAATACCAGCATTCCCGATCCCCTTGCCTCCCCGGCCACGACCACTACCTATATCGTACAGGTGTATGATCAGTTCAACTGCACCGCTGCAGACAGCGTGCTGGTAACCGTTTTCAAATCCCCCGCGGCCAATGCGGGACCGGATAAGCAAATGGTAGCAGGACAAACCGTTCAACTCGAAGGCGCCGCTTCCGGCGACAGCATATCGTATTACTGGACGCCTCCGTTGTACATTATCAATAATGCGACTTCGCTTAGTCCTGTTGTAAGTCCACCGGTTGATTTTACCTATACTCTGCATGTCGTCAGCGCCGAAGGCTGTGGCAATGCCATCGATGCTATTTTCGTGCGCGTATTCCAAAAAGTAATGATCCCCAATTCCTTCTCCCCCAACGGCGATGGAATTAATGATGGCTGGGTCATTGGCGGCCTTGACACCTATCCCGAATCGGTGACGGAAGTCTTCAACCGCTACGGGCAGCAGGTATTCCGTTCCGTTGGCTATCCCAAACCCTGGGATGGCACCTACAACGGCAAGCCCCTGCCCGTGGGCACCTATTACTATATCATCGATCGCAAAAACGGGTTTCCCCTGCTTAGCAGTTGGGTGCTGATAATCAGGTAGTGAGTAGTGAGTTCTCACAATTCCCCCTCATGCTGTATGTTTGCAAAAATTTTTATTGATGAATTACCAGTCGTTGATACAGGAAGCATGGGCCGACCGCGGATTGCTCAAAGAAACCCGCTATACCGATGCAGTAAGAGCCGTCATAGAAGAAGTAGATAAGGGAAGACTACGTACCGCCGCTCCTTCCGAAAAAGGATGGGAAGTAAATGAATGGGTGAAGCAGGCTATCCTGCTTTATTTCGGCATCCAGCAGATGAAGACCTGGGAACTCGCCCCCTTTGAATTTCACGACAAAATGGAACTGAAGAAAAACTATGCTTCGCTGGGTGTGCGCGCCGTGCCCCATGCCATAGCACGCTATGGCGCCTATGTCGCAAGAAACGTAGTGCTCATGCCCTCTTATGTCAATATCGGCGCCTATGTGGACGAGGGCACCATGGTCGATACCTGGGCCACCGTAGGTAGCTGTGCACAGATTGGCAAGGGAGTGCACCTGAGTGGTGGTGTGGGCATTGGCGGTGTGCTGGAACCCCTGCAGGCAAGCCCCGTCATCATCGAGGATGGATGTTTTATCGGCAGCCGCTGTATCGTGGTGGAAGGCGTGCTGGTAGAAAAAGAAGCGGTGCTCGGGGCCAATGTGGTGCTCACCAAATCAACGAAGATCATCGATGTAAGCGGCAATGAGCCCATCGAATACAAAGGAAGGATACCCGCCCGCAGCGTGGTGATACCCGGCAGTTATATCAAAAAATTCCCGGCAGGCGAATACAATGTAAGCTGCGCACTGATCATTGGCCGGCGGAAGTCCAGTACGGACCTCAAGACCAGTCTGAACGATGCGTTGAGGGACTTTAATGTAGCCGTTTAATACGTGAGGTATGCCATAACATGACCCAACCGACCGATAAAAAGAAGGTATTACTAAAAGGATTCCTGATTTCGTTTACCGGGGCCATCCTGTTTTCCACCAAGGCTATTATCATCAAAAAAGCCTTTCATTCCACTTCGGCGGATGCCCTCACCCTTTTGATGCTGCGCATGTTGTTTTCCCTGCCTTTTTACCTCGTCGCCGCCTTTTGGGGCCGTAGCAGGGAAGGCTATGTAAAAATGAACAGGCGGCAATGGATATGGATAGTAGTGCTCGGCCTGCTGGGATATTACCTGAGCAGTTTTTTTGATTTCGTGGGACTGCAATATGTATCCGCCGGGCTGGAAAGGCTGATTCTTTTTATCTATCCCAGTCTCGCGGTGCTTATCAATGCCTGGGTATTTAAACATCGCATCAACCGCGCCCAATCCTGGGCACTGCTGCTGACTTATGCCGGCATCGGGATAGCCTATTTCGGCGAATTGAAAATAGATACCGGCAATCCCCATTTTTACTGGGGCAGCTTCCTGATCTTTTTATGTGCCATCACCTACGCTTTTTACCTGGCCGGAACGGGCAGGATGATACCCATACTCGGTGCTGCCCGGTTTACGACCTGGAGCATGCTCGTAGCCACCGGCGCCGTATTGCTCCATTTCATGGTGCGGAGTGCGGTGCGCGGCGATTACCATCTTACCATCTTCAGCAATGGGCTTTGGATGTATGGCGTGTTGCTGGCCCTCCTTGCCACGGTTATCCCCTCGTTCATGCTTTCGGCGGGCATGAAACGCATAGGACCCAACAACGCCGCCATCGTGACCAGCGTCGGACCCGTATCCACCATCCTGCAGGCCCATTTTATACTGGGCGATAAGATATTTATGGAGCAGGTCGTAGGCACGGTACTGGTAATTATAGGCATATTACTGATTGGCTGGCAAAGCCGCCAGCCCATAGAATAAAAAACCTTATTTTATTGGGGTATAATTCCTTCTTTTCCTATATTTGCCGCCCTGAATCAACACGATGCCCAGATGGCGAAATTGGTAGACGCACTGTGTTCAGGTCGCAGCGTGAGCAATCATGTGTAGGTTCGAATCCTATTCTGGGCACTTTTATAGCCTTGTAAGTCACTGATTTACAAGGCTTTTTTATGTCTAGCCACTAAAGCTCTCTCCGACTTTTGTATCTCGATGATTGCTTTTCGTAAAATTTTGGGAAGTCAGCAAAAGAAAAGGCTCCCATTAAGGGCTTTCCTCTCATTACAATCGATTTTCCCTCTCAGAGTGAGAGGAAAAATTACTATTTTTGAGAGGATAACAAATTTATGACATCCACCCAAAGAAAAAAGAAGGTTTTGGAGATTATTCTGCAGGAGCCGGGTAGCAGTATTTCAGATATCCTGAAAAAATTGCCTCCCGGCAGTACGGCTGTTTCTACCTTAAACCGGGACCTAAAGGCCTTTGTGGATGAACAACTGCTGGTTAAAAGCGGAAGTGGCAGGACCACTGTGTACCATGTCGCCCCAGGCTATCGCCTGGTGAATGCCAGCATCGGTAATTCCTATTTTGACAAAGATATTGACGAGCGAAAAGGGCTGAAACGACTAAACCCCGATGTTTTTGCCCACCTGGAAAAAATTGACATTTTCACACCCGCCGAGCTCCTGCGCCTGGAAGGTTTGCAGCAGGCATTCAACGAAAGAATACAAACTCTGCCGGAAGAAATTATTCGCAAAGAACGTAATCGCCTATCCATTGAACTAAGTTGGAAATCTTCGCAGATTGAAGGCAATACCTATAGCCTGCTGGAAACAGAGGTACTACTTTCCGAAAATATCCCTGCGGAAGGCAAGGATAAAAGCGAAGCAACAATGCTGATCAACCACAAAAAAGCGCTTGATTACATTTATGAGCGACGGATACAGCTTACGCCGCTGCACACAATAGCCATAGAAAATATTCACTCCCTGCTAATGGAAGACCTCGGTATTAGTAAAAACATCCGGAAACGCATCGTGGGTATCACGGGTACAAGTTATACGCCTCCCGATAATGAGTTCCAAATACGTGAACATCTTGAACGTGCCTGTGAAGTGATAAATAACCGCAAGCGGGTATTTGAAAAGGCGTTGCTGGCCGTCCTGTTCATTTCTTATATCCAACCTTTTGAGGACGGAAACAAAAGAACAGGCCGGATTACCGGTAATGGTATCCTGATTGAAAACGGCTATTGTCCCCTTTCCTACAGGAGCATTAAGCCCATAGATTACAAAAAGGCTATGATTCTGTTTTATGAGCAGAACAGCGTGTCTTTATATAAGAAATTGTTTATCGACCAATTTGAATTTGCAGTGAACAATTACTTTCGGTAAGCGCCCGCAGGTAATCCTATCCCCGCCCAAAAAGCTATGTTGTCAAAATTCTATCGACTTTAACGTAATTTGCAACGGTAATGCTCAAAGTAACGATACATATGGTTTCAAGTCTTGACGGAATTATTGCCAAAAAAGACAATAGTGTTTCCTGGTTTGAGACACCCGACTACTACGAAAAGGGAATTACTATACAAAACCCGGAGGAATTTCTTAAAACAATAGATTGCTATGTAATGGGTGCCCGGACATACGAACACGCCCTGGAACTTTCAAAATCGTATGGATGGGCCTATGGAGACACGCCGACGATTGTAGTTTCACACAGAAACCTGCCAATTGACCGGCAGAACATCGAAATTTATTCGGGCGACCTCAACAAACTTGTAACTGAACGGCTAAAACCAAACTACAAGAATGTCTGGCTCGTAGGCGGAGCAATGCTTGTCAAAGAGTTCATTCGTTTAAAACTGGCAGATGAAATAAGGTTGTCGGTTATGCCTATAATCTTAGGTGACGGGACATTGTTTTTTGACCAGGTAGGACAAGAACAGGCATTGCACCTGAAAGATGTGATAGCCTACAAAAGCGGAATGGTGGAACTGTGTTACGAAATAAAAAACTAATCCGGCTAATTGCTTTTTATGTTGTCATACCATTGCAGCAATACCGGGGTCAGCGGCTGTACACTTTCGTCCTGGGACCTTTTTCCGTGTCGTAT
>DASYCT010000264.1:0-13365 GCA_036500065.1 Chitinophagaceae bacterium
ACTTTACGCCGGGGGAGAAGCAAAAGATCATCCATGCTATTCAGGAGTCTGTAGCCGGTATCAGTGTACGCAAAACCTGGGGTGACCAGATAGATGACCGCGACAGCCAGATCACTTTTTCAGCCCTCGGCCAAAAAGCGCCTCTGCAGCCCAAAAAGGACTGGGATCCTAAATATATCAAACGACGCAAAATTCAAAAAGCCCTGCAAAAGCTCATTCCTGAATTCGCCATTAACATCGGGGGGGCTACATCGGTCGATATAACCAGGATAGGGATTGACAAGGCCTATGGAATTAGAAAGCTGCGCGACATTCTAAAAATTGACGTAAATGATATGCTATTTGTCGGGGATGCGCTATTCGAAGGCGGCAACGATTACCCCGCCCGGGCAACCGGGGTAGATTGTATCCCGGTCCGTGACCCGGAAGAGACCAAAAAGATCGTTGCTACCGTTATCGCCTGTCAACAGTAAACTTATAAATAAGCTTGCAGCTCCCGCAATGTCCTGGGATCCTGGCGCAGCCGGGTAATGGCTTTGTCTTTGATCTGGCGAACTCTTTCCCTGGTCAGGTTGTATTTGTCGCCGATCTCTTCGAGGCTCATTGGTTGGCCGCCCTGGATTCCAAAGAAAAGCTCGACAATATCCCTGTCGCGCTGTTCCAGCACTTTTAATCCCCTAACAATTTCGTTATGGAGCGATTGCTCCAAAACCACACGGTCGGTTCCCGGCTCATCATTCTGAAGTACATCCAGTAAGGTGTTGTCTTCTTCGCTGGAGAATGGTGCATCAAAAGACACATGTCGTCCTCCGCTGGCGAGCGCTGTAATAACTTTATCCTCGGATAACTCCAGGTTTTCGGCTATCTCTTCGGTCGTAGCGACGCGCTCCAGTTGTTGTTCGAGCCTGGAGGCTGCCTTACTGATCTTGCTCAAGTCGCCTACTTTATTGGCAGGCAGGCGGATCATCCTTGAATGTTCCCCAATAGCCTGCATGATCGATTGCCGTATCCACCAGACCGCATACGAAATAAATTTGAAGCCTTTGGTCTCATCAAACCGCTTTGCCGCTTTAACGAGACCGAGGTTACCTTCATTGATCAGATCACCCAGCGTCATGCCGGAACTTTCATATTGTTTAGCGACCGATACTACGAAGCGTAGATTTGCGGTAGCCAAACGCTCAAGCGCTGCCTGGTCGCCCTCACGGATCTTTTGGGTAAGCATCACTTCTTCCTGAGGGGTCACCATCGGGATTTTTGCGATGTCCGATAAATATTGATTCAATTACGCCGACTCACGGTTCGTGATTGACTGACTTATTTTAAGTTGTCTCATATATCAGAAAATATTTTGTTTGTGAATGCTAAACACTTATTGCGCCGGATGGCTTTCGATGGGAGTACAGCTGCTGAGCTGATGCTGACGAAGGAAAATGCTAAGTATTTAGCAGACGAATATACGCAGGAATGACGCAAAATTTGTTGACTGGATGTCAGGAATCTATTTCTATCAAATTCATCGTTGAAACAACGTTGAGGTGACAGTTTTCGTATCAGGTATAAAGTTCCTGAGCAGGAAGTTTTAATCCAAGGCAACTAAATGATTTTACTCATCGATAACGATCCGGACACGCTGGAAATGACCAGTCTTTTTTTCGAACATTTAGGTTTCGAAGTTAAAAGTTCGGGGCAGCTCATACCCCTGACAGACATCATTGAAGTAAATCCCGAACTCGTCATCGTCGATTATCTACTCAATGGCAGCTTCGGCAGTACACTTTGCACCGAAATTAAACAACATCCCAAAACACAACATATACCGGTTGTTGTCTTTTCTGCCCTCAACTCCGTGGAAGAGATCGCCAAAAAAAGCGGTGCAGACGACTTCATTTACAAACCCTTCGACCTGAAACAGTTCGAACAAAAAATCAGGCGGCTGCTTTAAAATTCTATAGTTCAGCACACTTCCGGACTTCACCATTGAATAATAGGTTATAATGTCCAGTCCGGCCTTTCGTAGTGACAGGTATACCCTCCAGGATTCTTCTGCAAATAATCCTGGTGCTCCGCCTCCGCATTCCAAAAATCACCTGCCGGAACAACTTCTGTTACGATCTTTCCCGGCCATTTTCCCGAGGCATCCAATTCAGCGATCAAATCGACGGCTGTTCTTTGTTGATCCTCACTTAAAAAGAAGATCGCCGAGCGGTACGAGGCCCCGATATCATTGCCCTGCCGATTTCTAGTCGTAGGGTCATGGATCTGGAAAAAATATTCCAGCAGTTGCCGGTAGGAGAGTACTTCGGGGTCAAAAGTCACCGCAATCCCTTCGGCATGCGTGCCGTGATTCCGGTAAGTCGCGTGCTGCACATGACCGCCCGTATAACCCACCACCGTCGTGAGTACGCCCGGCACAAAAAATAACCGGCCGGATCCTGGAAAGGTCTGGTTGTAACTGTTGCTTCTGTTTCTCTTTCCTGATCTCGTAATAAATCTGTAAGAGCATCAGGTAGCCTTCCTCTAACCCTAATTCCCGTTCGATCCTGAGCGCCAGTGAAGTGTGCATGTCGCGCCGCCCTTTGGTGATCGCACCAATAGTTTGTGGATATTCCTGCACCGCTAAGGCAAGTCGTCCTTTGCTCAGCTTTCTTTTTTTAAGTTCATGCTCCAGAACAGCTCCCGGGTGTACCCCTTTTAATAGCTCGATCGATCTATCCATATAGAATAATAAACAAAAATGTTTATACAAAAAAGTTTATTTTAAAGTTTTAAAAACAATGATTACTTGCTGGCAATAAATCAAAGCGGTTTGATGCATTGTCGTATAGGTGTAAATACCCGGGAAAATACCGTGTTTTAATTGGTATAATACCAGGATTTATTGATTAGTTTTAGGAAAACCTAAAACCATTTCAAATGAAAACCAAACTATTCCTTATTACGGGCATCACGATGTCCCTATTCGTCGGCTCCTGTCAAAAAGATAGCGGTCCGACACCACAAGTTGTACCCTCAAATAATCCATTCATTACCAAAGCTTTAAACAGCTTTTGTGCTCCGGACCCCAAAAATTCGATCGATAATGGCCTCGTTGGCTTTTATCCTTTTTTAAAAAATGCAAATGACGCCAGCGGCAATGGGAATAACGGAACCTTAATGGACTATAATGCCCTGGAAATGAATACGCTCGGTTTGCCGGTGCTTACCGATGGCAAAGATGGGAGCAAAAAATCGGCCTATCTGTTCAACGGCGTGTCCAACTTCATCTCCCTTCCACATAATCCCTTATGGATAGGATCCACTACTGACCCGTTATTCAATCCCGGACAAAAGGTTAAGCAGTTCAGCATTTATCTGCGCATCAAACCGCGTACTGTAGGAAACCTGATGACCCTGGTGCAGTTTGGCGATGCCCACGCTAGCTTTTATTCCGCGGCATTGACGATCAACGCTGCAAAAAACGCAGAATTCGAATGGAATTTCATAAAAAATACTGCCAGCGAGGGTGATGTAGTAACGGGCAAAGATATTGTCCGTGCCAATTGCTGGACCGATGTCACACTAACCTATAGCAACGCTAAGTTAAGTCTTTACCTGAATGGCAAAATAACCGGCTCTAAAACGACTTCATTTTCTGAAGGGGGATTCCTTGATAATTTTCACATTGGGGCGACCGCAGGGAGCTTTCCGATAAGGTTCTTAGATGGTACCATCGATGAAGTTAGGTTGTATAACAGGTCCCTCAGTGATAAAGAGATCAAATATTTGCTGGACCATAACAAGTGAATAAAGCATGCAGTAAGTAAAAGCCAGGTTTATGGGAAGCGTTTAATGCGCTTCTTCATTTACCTGTTCCCGGCTGTTTGTGTGCTTATCTTCGGAAATCGTTAAGACCAGCTTGCGCTTATAAAGCTCTTTACCGTTAAGTGCCTGAATAGCCGTCATGGCTTGCTCGTAAACCGGCATCTCAATAAAGCCGAATCCTTTTCTTTTGCCTGTCTCCCGGTCCGCCACCAGCTTAACGGATGCTACCTGCCCGAACTGTGTCAGCATTTGCTTTAACTCTCCCTCATCCATCTGGTGGGGCACATTTGCGATAAATAATTTCATTGTGATAAAATTAATATCCTAAAATAAGAATTTTCAGTTAAATATTCGTTTTCAACAATGAGCATTTTATATAAATTCGACAGTTTTGTGAATGGCTGTGGAACAGCTGGAAAATTATTTCAAAACAAAGGAAGTACCGGTTTGCTGGTTCAATAGAAATTATATCTTTTCAAAAGTTAGTGCTATCGTAACTCAACGGGGTGCCACGCCGCTATACAGTTATTTTGAGTTCCTGCTAATTGCAGTTTATAGCATTAGTTTACTTCGAATTTCGATATTGAAGATTCTGATGAGTTTCCATGAACATCTATCGTGACTACTTTCCAAAAATAAGTTGTTCCAGAGGAAATGATCACATCGTATTTAGACGCAGTAATCCCCTTCTCCAGTAACGTTGGTTTAGAAGATGTGCCAAAATAAAGGTCATAGGTAAGGGCATCATGATCAACATCGCTGCCATCCCAGCTCAAAGTTGTTCCACCATTTAAGGAATTGACCGATTCATTTAAAGCAGGTGACACAAGATTGGCAGGGAATGGGGCGTAATTTACAGTTCCCGGTCCAGAATTATAAAATTTCCAGGTATCGGCTGCCGCAGTTTCTGGTGTTTTGACTGATTTGGAAATAACTGACCAGGAATAAGGAGTATTCTCTGCCAGCGTAATAACCAGCTCAGTGCCGGATGTTAACTGGGACATCACCGCGTTGCTTAACAGGTTGGTTATGGTCAGTTCATAACTATCGGCGTTTACCGCAGTATTCCATTTAAAAGTAACACGGCTTTCACCTGCAGCTGTCTGTATGCCCTGGTTACAGAGTTCATTAAGCGCCGGAGAAACTAGCGTAGCCTTTTGAGGTGGCGGGGTTGGGTCACTTTTACCCGCCCCTCCGCATCCCGTTAAAATAAGAATGCCCGAGACCAGAAGAACTATTTGTTTTTTCATTGCTTAATGATCTTATATATACTTTCTTTATTATCAATATTCAAATGAAGTGAATACACTCCCAGTCCAAGCCCTGACAAATTGAGGGTGAGCGCGCCGGTCTGATTATTAAATGCCTGACGGAATTTCAAATTGCCTTCAGTTGCGCTGTAGATGCTAATCATACCGGATAAAGCCTTATTCCCCATATCTAAGTTTAACGTCTGTTGAAAAGGGTTGGGATAAGGTACCGGACTGGAATTGATTGTTTGTTCGAATGTGCCCTGGCAGATCTTGTCCGCGGTCACACTTAATTTATTTTGGCCATGTTCCAGTGGAAGGGTAATAGATTGATCATTGGTGATGTAGGTATTGTTGTTGAGCCGGATCGAATAGCTGCTTCCGCCCTGTAAGCTTAACATGACCGTGTTATCTGTCTTATTTATAATAGCATACACAGAAAGGTCCTGGGGTTCGGTAATGCTCAGGTCGAAACATTGCTGGTATCCAGGCACTCCTGCATCTGTTATACAAACATGATAACTTCCGGGAGCCAGGTCATGGATGCTTGACGAAGAGTTAAAAGGATAACTCTTGTTTAATCCGCTGCCGGTAAGTAAAGCCGTATAATTATCTGACCGGACGGCTGTAATAGTAATCGAGCCGTTGTGCTCGCCTTTACAGGTTATGCTCGTGGCCGCGATCTTGAAGTTGTCCGGTTCCGGCGTTACCGTCAGTGTGCCCCCGGAAAAAACAAAATTGTAATTTTCTGAAGCACCCCCTTCAGGTACCAGATTATATTGGCCGGTAGTGCTGCTGGCATTAGCTGTAGTTGTAACCGATGGCCTACTGCTCAGTTTGGATTCATCATCACCGTTAATAAACCCTGTATAGCTCAGCGTGAATTCCGGATTAGACTGACCATATGGCCGGCTGACGTCATCTGCTGCCACGTTAAGCACGCCTTTTTCGATGTTCAATACCTGTTTGACATCGGTAGCCGCGCGGTGCGAGCCGTCTTCAGCCTGCGAAGCGGTGATGGTGACCGTTCCCGCTTTTAAAATATGAACAGTGCCATTGTTAACAGTTGCGATGGCAGTATTGTCTGAGTTGTAAGTAACCGGAGTAACTGAATTATCACTTGTCGCCGAAAGTGTAAAATCCCCATCTCCATAAGTATGATCAGGTATGGCCCCGAAGGTAATTGTTTCGGGCGGATTTAAATTGAGCGTGTAGCTGGTATGACCGGAAGGAGTGGTCACAGTCAGGGTGCCTCCGGTCAATGTGCTCAGGACCGCAGTGATACTGGTGTTGGAAATAACCTGAAACGACGTGACCGGTAATCCGCTAAGTTCCACCCCGGTCGCGCCAGTGAAATTCATACCGTTAATAGTGATCATGCCTGAGCCGTCCGGCGGAAGGGTTACAGCCGATATTGACGGCACCCCGATAAAATCAAAGCCGGACAACGTGGCTGTCCCCAAAGAAGTTTGAACAGAGACATTACCTGAACCGCCATTGCCCACCAACGCTTCGATCAACCCCGAAGATTTCACCACAAAAGAATCGGCACTCATTGCGCCGAATTTTACCGAGGTAGCGCCGTCAAAATACTTGCCGGTTATCGTTACTTTTTGCCCTTTCCCGGCAGACTGTGGACTAAATGCTGTGATCACAGGAGTAGCTGGAGCACTGTTATTATAAATAGTAATCTTTTTGTTGGAAACATCGAGTAGTACAAGATCCTGTCTGCCATCCCCATCAAAGTCGGCCAAATTGATCTTTGCCAGTAAGTCACCAGAGTTTCCTTTTATTAAAGGAATACCACTTCCAAAGGAGATATTCCCGGGAGACGATTGGTTCGCAAAGTAATAAACCGTGCCGCCTGATGAAGAAACCAGGTCAATTTTTCCATCGCCGTCTAGATCAGCAGGTGAGAATTCATATTGCATATAAAAACTGCAGGGAAAATCTTTTGCCACCTCAAAAGAAGAAGAGGTGATGTTCCCTGGGGTACTTATATTTTTGAAAGCCTGGAAATAATTAAATGAAAAATCATCCGTGATAACATCCAGCTTCTTATCCCCGTCAAAGTCTGCAGTGGCAATGGCATATGGGGTATACGATCCGGATGGCTGAATATAGGCAAGTGGAAAATCCAGAGCCGAAAAACCTCCCGGAACCGATTGGTTATGAAAAACGCTGAACCCTGTATAGGAACTGCCATTGATCGGATCCGGTTTATTATCACCGTCGATATCGGCCAGGGCAAAAGATATATTGCTGCTACTACTTGTATTGGCCAGGTACATCCTGCCGCCAAAAGAAACCTGGGACCCCATAGTGGTGTTCGGATAATATACCGGATCAGCGCCGCCCATAATAAGATCGGGTCTTCCATCCATATCGATATCCCTGAGGCTCATGCCATCCAGGGAGTTAGTAACCGCGGGTAGCGATTGCAGATCGAATGATATGACATTATTTACGCTGGTATTATGCAGCAGCATCACGCTGTTGGCGATACTGATCAGTATATCTTTTTTACCATCACCATCGACATCGCCCACCACCATAGATTGAACCAGCCTGCCTAATTTGAGATCGATTTTTTCAGCAAAAGAAGCGTGGGATAATATTTTATCGCCGTTGTTCCTTAATATATACAGGGAATCTTCTTTGGCGATCAAAAGATCAGGTTTATTATCGCCGTCGAAATCTTCTATTGCATAGCGGTTTGGCGTAGAACTGAAGCTAAGTTCCAGTTTATTTGAAAAAGCCGGAGCTCCGTTATTATTGGTGATCAAAAATGGCAGATCAGCATAGGCGAGCAGTTTGGAATTCAGGTTTTCTACGATGACCTGCCCGGAAGCCCCGGCAGGGACGCTGACTTGCAGCTGTGTCTTCGTTGCATTGAGCACTTTTCCCTGAACAGCCCCTAAATAAACGACGTTCTGGTCCGCGCTGGGATCAAAATTATTTCCGGTGATCGTTAATGTTGTCCCCACCGGGCCGGACAAAGGAGAAAGCGAGTTGACCTGCGGCGGTTGCCGGTATAAAAAGCCCCGGAAAGTAGCCGTGCCTCCGTTTGCTTTCACTGTGATCAACCCTGTTGCACCGGCTCCCGGAGATGCGATAATTGTACCTGGAGACGAAACGGTGAATTGACTGGCAGGCACTCCACCGAATTCGACATCACTGACCTGGTTAAAGTTACTGCCTGATATGGTTACACTTGCGGCCGGGCCTTCGCCCAACGTACTAAATGAAGTAATAACAGGGCCCTGCAGGAAAATAAATCCGGGTAACGTCCCTGTTCCCCCTGGCCCGGTAACCGTAATGTCGCCGCTTGATCCGGAAACCGGCGTAGCAATAATACTGGTAGGGGAGACAATCGTAAAACCTGCAACCATATTGCCGAATTTTACCTGGTTAGCGCCAGTAAAATTAGCCCCCGTGATTGTAACTACAGTTTCTGCGTTCGCTGCCATCGGGTTGGCTGCGGTTATCACAGGTGGAAGGTACCAGGTAAACCCATCGAGCTGTGTAGTACCCGCCGAGGTGGTCAGCGAGACCATGCCTGTTGCGCCCGCGCCCGCTTTGACCTGAACGACATTGTTAGCTATCGAGACAATAGTTGCTGGGGTCCCGCCGATCGTGACCGAAGAAGTGGTTAAAAGGTTTTGCCCGTTAATCGAAATAGTAGTACCTGCTCCGCCTTCCGTCGGCGTAAAAGAAAAAATAGCCGGGGGTGGTAAAAAAACAAATCCCGGAATAACGGCAGAACCTCTGGTACCCGTGACAGTAACACTCCCCGATGCGCCGGTAGCCATAACAGCAGTAATTTGCTGAGGGGATATAATGGTAAATGAGGCAGCATTAATATTGCCGAATTTTACAGATTGCACAGCGTCAAGATTAGTTCCCGCAAGTGTAACCGTCTGGCCTGCAGCAGCCACAGTAGGGCTGATGGATTGCAGTACAGGAGAGGTATAGTTAAAACCGCTAAACGTAGCCGAGCCTCCTGCGGTCGAAACTGTAATATCACCGCTTGCCCCGTTGCCGACAATCGCGCTGATTGAATTGGCGTTGGAGGTAAAAAAGTTGGCCGGTACCCCGCCAAATTTCACATCGGTAACACCGGTGAAATTGGTTCCCGTTATAGTTACTGTTCCGCCGCTTTGCTGTGACAGCGGTGTAGCCAGCGTGATCGTAGGCGGCTGTACCCAGGTAAATCCTGAATATTTAGCCGAACCCGATGTCGTGGTCACTACAACATCACCCGAGGCTGCATTAGCCGGCCTGACCGTGATGAGCGTTGATGACAAGACGGTATAGGCAGTTGTGAGGATACCGCCAAAGGTGATGGATGTTAGGTTATTGAAGTTTGTCCCGCTTATGGTAATAGCGGTTGATGATTGTGGTCCCGCATAGTTAGGACTGATCGAAGTAATCGAGGGCCCCGGATGAACGAATCCTGACAGCACACCCTTACCGCTGGGTGTTGTTACTGTCACATTTCCGGATGCGCCGGCGCCGACAACGGCAGTGATCCGGGTAGCAGAAACAATCGTAAATGATGTTGCGGGTATTCCGCCGAAATCAACCCCGGTAGCTCCTGAAAAATTGCTGCCATTAATAGTGACCACTTGTCCCGGACCCGCTTGTGCCGGTGCGAAGGAAGTGATGGCCGGCCCCAGATGGGTAAACCCGGCTAAACTGGCCGTGCCGCCGGGAGATACGACTTGCAGCGAACCGCTTGCGCCATAGCCAACAGTTGCTTTAATCGAGGTGGGTGACACGACGGTAAACGTCGCTCCAACACTCCCAAAATTCACATTGGTCACCTCGGTTAAATTACTGCCGGTGATCGTTACTATATCGTCCTGCGCGGCGGTCAGGGGAGTAAATGAAGTTATTTGCGGGGCCGGAACAAAGATGAAGCCGGAAAGAGTAGCTGTGCCTGCAACTGTTGTTACTACAATATCACCGGATGCCGCCCCGACGCCCACAGTTGCCAATATCTGACCCGGAGTGCTGTAAGTTATCGCAGCAGGGACATTGCCAATGGTTACCTGGGCAGCGGTCAAATTAGAACCATTGATCAGGATACTGGAATTGTAACCACCCTTCAAAGGACTTGCGCTGGTGATCGTGGGCGGCAAAATAAAGGTAAAATTGCTACCCGCTGACGTTCCGACCGGCGTAGTCACGGAGACCTGGCCCGACGAACCGTTACCCACAACAGCAGAGATACTGGTAGGAGAGACGACCGTAAAACTGGTTACGTCTGTACCACCGATCTTAACCGCAGATGCATTGGTGAAATTCGCTCCACCTATAGTTACTGTGGCACCTTTTGCCGCACTGGCAGGGCTGATTGAACTCACGGAAGGCGGATTTAAGAAAATAAATCCCGCAAAAGTCGCTAAACCCGCTGGCGTATAAAGAGAGACGCTTCCTGAACTGGCATCGCCCACAGTGGCAGTGACTTTAGTTGAAGAAACCACCGTAAAGCTTGTTGCATAGTTACCGCCGATCTGTATGTTGGTAGCGCCGGTTAAGTTAGTGCCGTTGATCGTTATTGTTGAACCTTTCCAACCCGTGGTGGGGGAAATGGATGTGATTACCGGAGGCGGAATTAAGGTATATCCCGAAGCAGTAGCCGTACCATAAGTATTGGTTACCGTTAGCGCTCCTGAGGCGGCACCATTCGCCACGGTAGCTGTAATGCTGGTCGGGGAATTTACATTGAATTCAGCAGCCGGTTTACCTCCGATCGTTACCCCTGTTGCCCCGGTAAAATAATTACCCGTTATCGTAAGCTCTGAACCCGCAGGAACGGCAGTGGGTGTAAAAGAAGTGATCACCGGCGGATTTGCAGGGACAACAACCTGCAGATTGACCGAAGCCTGGCTCACGCCATTGTCATTGGATGCTCTCACTATATAATTCCGGGTAGGGGATAAGGCGGTAGGTGTACCACTTATTGATCCGTCGGGGTTAAAGTTCAGTCCCGGGGGAAGGTCGGGTGAAATACTGTATCCCGTGGTAGTCAGTTTGAAATATTGATTGTTAAATCCACCTGCATAAATAATATTATCATTCTTATCGAGGAAGAACACATTCGGGACGTCTACCCCGGTAGATTGGTTCTGTTGATTATATACCATAGGCCCCGCAAGTGTTGTAACTGTTCCGTCCGGAGCAATTTTTCGGATCAGGTAATTGTTCTGGTCTGACACCACGATGTAGCCTTTGGAATCGCAGGCTACATTACGCGGATTAAAAAAAGAGGCAGCAGTACCTACCCCGTCTGCCGAACCGAAAGTCTGGGCGCCGGCAAAGGTCGAAACAACACCTGCGGGTGTGATCTTTCTGATCAGGCTATTGCCAAAATCGGCGATATAAACATTTCCGTTTTGATCGGTGGTAAGGCCCTGTGGATTATTAAATGCGGCATTGGCCCCCGTTCCATCTGCTCTTCCATAGCCTAGTTGTCCTGCGAGCAAAGAAGTCGTTCCGTCAGTAGCGACCTGCATGATCCGTCCCGATGCCTCTGTGACATAGATAATGCCATTTTTTGCTACGGCGATCGCAACCGGGCTTCTTATTCCTTCAGCGTAGGTCGTCACTACACCCGCTGGTGTTATTTTTCTTACCTTGCAATTGATAACGTCTTCGTTATTATCTTCAAGTGCAAAAATATTACCTGTAGCATCTATAGCCAATGCTACCACTGGCTGAAATCCGGCTAAACTGCCCGTCCCGTCAACTGAACCCGGTTTGCCGCCTGCAAATACCGTTTCCGTTCCGTTTGCGGCAATATGATAGATCACGTAATTCTCGTAAGCGTAGATATCGCCGGAAGCTGATCTGACAAACGGGTCAGGCGCATCACCACCTATCACTGAAACCAGCACGGAAGACTGCGGATTGATATTCACCGGAACTGCGCCACCCGTATTGGTGACTCTGACCGGCGTGAGTGGCTGACCTATAAAAGCTGTCTGCGGACTTTGATAGCTGATCGCTGGTTTTTGCCCCTGCGCACAAATCAGTGTCGGCAGAAAAATGAGTGCGATAAAAATGAAAAGTAGAATTTTTTTCACAAAATGGGATAAGGTTTTAAATGAAGTTGCCTGCGTAAACACCGTGGAGTATTTAATTCGACGGCTGCAATTTTTTGAGATACAGCGCTTAGTTAAGCATACCTGATGGAATAGTCATGATAAGGTTAAGAATTATAGTTAAGGTATTTGACGATTAAAATTAATAAAATCCAACAAACGTGCCAAATTAAATAAACAAAACATTAAGGTGTAGCCGTAAAAAGTTATCGAATAGGTATCGTTGTTACGTTTCCAATAACATGGATGGACAAACCTGCCAATTCTCGGCGGAGCGCTTCGGAAAACTGGCGAACCGCCGCCTTTGTTGCAGCATAAGGCGCATAAAAAGCCATGCCGATCAGTCCTAATCCCGAAGAAACGTTCATGATCGCCGCCGCACGGCTCTTCTTCAATAAGGGCAGCGCATGTTTTGTTAGCAAGATCAGACCGGTGGTATTAATGTTTTGCATGGCGATGATGTCTTCGTCACTGATCTGTTCCAAAGGGCCCGCGCTCACGACGCCGGCATTATTGATCAGCATATCCAGGCCGCCCCATGCTTGTTCCACCCGGGCCACAGACGCTTTAATATGCGCCGGATCAGCCACATCACCCTCCAGATAAATAAAATGGGCATCCGGGAAATCCATACCTAAAGCCTCTAATTTACGCCGTTCACGGCCGATGACCGCGATATCGCGTACACCCAGTTCATATAACCGGGCAATAATAGCCTTGCCGATACCGCTGGAGCCACCAGTGATCAAAATTTTTTTATTCTCAAAATCCATTTCCGATACTTTTTATAGGATTGGTCGAATTGACGATCAAATCCTTACAATAAAGCCAAAAATCTTGGTTGCAATCAACTTGTCGCTTTCTTTTGTCGAAACAGGCGAATTTTTTCAGAATTACGTTGATACCATGTTCGCAACTCTTTGGCTGGAATCACGTCTTTAAACCAGTTATTGATGTCGGCCTTCTGTTGCTCGGTCCGCGAGCTCACAACAGGTCCGACGGTAAGGGGATCCGGATCGACTTCTACCTTAATCGTTAATAAACTTGTCCGCGTATTGCTGCTTCAGCTTGGATACTTTGGGTTCAATTACAATCCGGCAGTAGCCGGCCTCCGTCAAGGGTAATACATTTTTTAAGCGCTTTCATTTTCCAGTTGTTTTTGGCTCGAATGAGACATTTTATATTCAAGCGGGCTTTGCCTT
>DASYCT010000265.1:0-7965 GCA_036500065.1 Chitinophagaceae bacterium
CTACAGGTATTACCGGTTCAACAGGTGCAGGACAATCATTAAGTGCAACTTCACATTTTAGCTGGCGTGCAAACAATATTCAGGCTTATAAAACATTAACGCATCAGCACCTTGGAGAGATCTTTCAATCATTAATTCAACTGCAGGGTAACAGTAATATTGAACTGTCATTTGTTCCCTGGCGCGGCGATTTTACAAGAGGTATCTTTGTCAGCTCACAGATGAGCTGCGCCGTATCGCTGGAAGAACTGGTAGACCTTTATGAAACGTTTTATGCCGATCACCCCTTTACCGTAGTGAGCCGGCAGAGCATATTCTTAAAACAGGTGGTGAATACCAATAAATGTATTATCCAGCTGGAGAAAGAAGGCAATAAACTGGTGGTGCATTCGGCCATCGACAATTTACTGAAGGGGGCCAGCGGGCAGGCAGTACAGAACATGAATATCATGTTCGGACTGGAAGAAACCGCCGGTCTGCGGCTGAAAGCAAACTATTTTTAAAAGAACACAGCAAAACCACATAACATGCAATTATTCGACGTTTACCCGCTGAACGATATTACCATCGTGAAAGCCCAGGGGTCCTATGTATGGGACGACAATGGAGTACAGTATTTAGATATGTATGGCGGACACGCTGTCATCAGCATCGGCCACACCCATCCCCATTGGGTGCGCCGCATTGAAGAGCAACTGAACAAAATAGCGTTTTACTCCAACTCGGTACATATTCCTATCCAGAAAGAACTGGCGGATAAACTGGGCAAGATAAGCGGCAAGGAAGATTACCAGCTTTTCCTGTGCAACAGTGGCGCGGAAGCGACCGAAAATGCATTGAAGCTGGCTTCTTTTCATACCGGCCGGAAAAAAGTGGTAGCGTTTAAGAAGTCCTTTCACGGAAGGACATCACTGGCCGTAGCGGTAACCGACAATCCTGCCATCGTAGCCCCGGTAAACGAAACGGACAATGTGATCTTCCTGCCTTTCAACGATGAAAAAGCGCTGGAAAAATGTTTTGAAGCGCAGGGCAATGAAATTGCGGCCGTTATCATCGAAGGCATACAAGGTGTGGGCGGCATCAACGTCGCGGAAGAATCCTTCCTGCAAAAAATCCGCGCGCTCTGCGATGAGCACAAGGCGGTGTACGTCGCCGACAGCGTTCAATGTGGTTATGGCCGGAGCGGTAAATTCTTCTCCCATGATTTTGCCGGCGTAAACGCTGATATTTATACTATGGCCAAGGGCATGGGCAACGGGTTTCCCGTGGCAGGTATCCTGATAGCCCCTCATATAAAAGCCAAACACGGTATGCTCGGCACTACCTTTGGCGGCAATCACCTGGCCTGCGCAGCTGCACTGGCCGTACTGGAAGTGATAGAAAAGGAGAACCTTATTGAGATGGCTAAACAACGGGGCATGTACATCAAGAACCGGCTCAAGACGGTGGACGGTATTGAAAACATTCGTGGCCGTGGCCTGATGATTGGATTTGATGTGCCACCCGCATTAAAAGACCTGCGGAAAAACCTGCTGTACAAGCATAATATCTTTACCGGCGAAGCAAAACCGAATGTAATCCGCCTGCTGCCATCGCTGGCCGTGAACCGTAAACAGGTGGATGAATTTATCGAAGCGTTGCAGGAAGAAATCGCGGAGATGAAAAACCCGCAACCGAAAGAGAAGGAAGAAGCAGTGAAATAATAATATTACCAATCGGTGTTAAACAAACCCCGAAGAGCCTGCCCCGCCTCGGCGGGGGGTGATATTATTATAGCAAGAAATAATTACGAGTCAATAATTATTGATTGTTCTAAAGCCCGACGTATAAAATGAATGACCCGAAACAAAGCACGCAGCCGCCCAACTCCCCTTTAGGGGTTGGGGGTGGTTTGAAACAATTTATATCCGTAAATGATGTCCCGGACATCAGCGTGCTGGTAAAACTGGCGCTAAAGTACAAAGCGAACCCATTTGCCGACCGCGGCCTCGGCGCCGATAAGCGCATTGGTTTGTTGTTTTTAAATCCCAGCCTGCGAACGCGGTTAAGCACGCAGGTAGCGGCGAGAAACCTCGGTATGGAAGCCATCGTGTTCAACGTGGACAAGGAAGGCTGGGCACTGGAATTCGAGGAAGGGGCCATCATGAGCGGCAATACAGTGGAGCATGTAAAAGACGCCGCTCCGATATTGGGACAGTATTTTGACATTCTCTGTATCCGTACGTTTCCCTCGTTGAAAAACAGGGAGGATGATTACAGCGAACTGGTCATGAAATCGTTCCTACAATACGCGGGCGTGCCCATCGTAAGCCTTGAAAGCGCTACCCTGCACCCGCTGCAAAGCCTTACCGACGTCATTACGATCGTAGAGGATCAGCGACTTGCCACTCCCCCTTCAGGGGGCAAGGGGGTGCGCCCGAAAGTGGTGCTTACCTGGGCGCCGCATGTGAAGCCGCTGCCGCAATGCGTGGGCAACAGCTTTGCACAATGGATGAATGCCTGGGGAGAAGCCGATTTTGTGATCACGCACCCGGAAGATTATGAGCTGTCGCCCGAATTTACCGGCAAGGCGCCCATCATCACCAACCAGGACGAAGCATTGAAAGGAGCGGATTATGTATATGTAAAAAACTGGAGCACCTATACCGATTACGGCAAAATATACAGCAATGACCCGGGATGGATGCTTACCGATAAAAAGATACAGCTGACCAACAACGCCAAAGTAATGCATTGCCTGCCGGTGCGCCGCAACGTCGAACTGAGCGATGAAATACTGGACAGCGATCACAGCCTGGTGACCAGGCAGGCTGGTAACCGCGTGTGGGCCGCGCAGGCGGTATTGAGCGAAGTGCTGAGAGGATTGTAAGTTGATGGTTGATAGATGATAGCTGATGGTTGGCGATGGATGGTGGGTTTTGTCCCGTAGGGACATCTGGTGGGTAGCGCCATGGCATAATCCTCCTTCGTTCCGTAGGAACGTTTCGTGGGTTATTTCAATAATAAAAATGGAGAAATTATTTGTCATAAAGATTGGAGGTAATGTAATCGATAATGAAGCGAACCTTTCGTCGTTCCTCGATGATTTTGCAGCGATAAAGGGGCATAAGATACTGGTACACGGCGGCGGAAAGATAGCCACCAAAATCGGCGACACGCTCGGTATCGAATCGAAATATGTGAACGGCCGCCGCATTACCGACGCGGCAACCATTGACCTGGTAACGATGGTCTATGGCGGGCTGGTGAATAAGAAAATGGTGGCGCAATTGCAATCCCGTGGATGCAATGCCATCGGCATCACGGGCGCGGACGCGAATATACTCCCGGCGCGCAAACGCCCGGTGAAAGACGTGGATTTCGGGTTCGTGGGCGACGTGGACAGTTCGCAGTTGTCGGTTGATAGTTTACAGTTGTTGCTGAAAGGTGGTTTGACACCGGTCATGGCGTCCCTGACACATGACGGAAAGGGTCAGCTACTGAATACGAATGCCGACACGATTGCCTCCACGCTGGCCGTTGGATTGTCCGCCGGCTACGATGTCCGCCTGGTTTACTGTTTCGAGAAAAAAGGCGTGCTGGAAAACGTGGAAGATGAAAACTCCGTAATACCCCTGATTACAAAAACAATTTATGCGCAATTGCTGTCGGAAAACAAATTATTCGACGGCATACTGCCCAAAATCGACAATGCTTTTGCCGCTATCGGCAACGGCGTAAAAGAAGTGTTGATAGGAGATGCCCGTGATCTGCCGCGGAATGTGACCCATGAAACAATAGGAACTTTGATTAAATAACCATACAGAACCGTGTTGCTTGCGCTATGATATGGAAACAGCAATATTATACGATGATGCAGTAGGACTGCTGAAGCAGTTGATAGCTACTCCCTCCCTGAGCAGGGAAGAGGATGCTACGGCTACACTCATTGAAACATTTTTACGTGAGAGGAATGTTCCGGTACACCGTTACCTGAACAACATTTGGTGCAGGAATAGATACTTCGACCCGGCAAAACCGGTAGTACTGCTCAATTCTCACCATGACACCGTAAAACCCAACCCACAATATACGAAGGACCCGTTTGCGCCATTGGTGGAAGACGGTAAACTCTATGGTTTGGGCAGCAACGATGCCGGCGGTGCGCTGGTAAGCCTTATCGCCACCTTTCTTTATTTCTTTGACCAAAAAGGTCTCCGGTATAATATCGTGCTCGCAGCTACGGCCGAGGAAGAGATTTCGGGCACCAATGGCATTGAAGCACTGTTACCCCATCATGAATTTCTGCAAACGATGGAAGGAGCTTCGCTGAGCTTTGCCATCGTAGGGGAACCTACGCTGACCAACCTGGCGATTGCCGAGAAGGGATTACTGGTACTGGACTGTACCGCGCATGGAAAAGCCGGTCATGCGGCACGGGAAGAAGGAGAGAACGCGATCTACAAAGCAATGAAGGACATTGACTGGTTCAGGAACTTTGTCTTCCCACAGGTATCGCCCTGCCTGGGGCCGGTAAAGATGAGCGTGACCGTGATTCAAACGGAGAATAAAGCCCACAACGTGGTACCCGCCGTATGCAGCTTCGTGGTAGACGTGCGCGTAACCGACGCCTATACACATGAAGAAGTGCTGGATATTATCCGGCGCTATACTACCAGCGACATAAAGCCCCGGAGCATGCGCATGCGCTCGTCGAAGATAGACATGGATCATTCCATCGTGCGCTGCGGGTTGAAACTGGGAAAAACCACCTATGGTTCACCCACGACCTCCGACCAGGCCCTGATACCCGTGCCTTCGCTGAAATGCGGTCCCGGCGACAGCGCCCGCAGCCATACGGCAGATGAATTTATTTACCTGGACGAAGTGAAGCAGGGGATTGAGACGTATATTCAATTATTAAACGGATGCATAGTATAAGCTGCAAACTATCAACCATTCACCATGAAACTCTGGCAAAAAAACACCGCATCACTTAAAGAGGTAGAACAGTTTACGGTCGGAAAAGACCGCGAAATGGATCAATACCTCGCCGCATTCGATGTGCTCGGTTCGCTGGCGCATACGCAGATGCTGGAATCGGTGGGATTGCTGACGAAAGACGATTTAACACAGCTACAGGCAGCCCTGAAGAATATATACCAGCAAATAAAACAAGGCAAGTTCAGGCTGCAGGACGATGTGGAGGATATTCATTCGCAGGTGGAATTGCTGCTGACAGAAAAGCTCGGTGATATTGGTAAAAAGATTCACAGCGCCCGCAGCCGCAACGACCAGGTGCTGGTAGACGTGAAGCTGTTCCTTCGCAGCGAACTGGAAGAACTGGTGACGGCCGTCCAGCCGTTTTTTGATTTGCTGCTGCAACAAAGTGAAAAGCATAAGGATGATTTATTACCCGGCTATACGCACCTGCAACTGGCCATGCCTTCCTCTTTCGGGCTTTGGCTCGGCGCTTATGCCGAAAGCCTCGTGGACGATGTGATCACGCTGAAAGGAGCCTACGAGGTAGTTAACAAAAACCCCCTCGGCTCGGCCGCAGGCTATGGGTCTTCCTTTCCCATCAACAGGAGCATGACCACGCAATTGCTCGGGTTCGACGATTTAAATTACAACGTGGTCTACGCCCAGATGGGAAGGGGCAAGGCGGAGCGGATCGTGGCGATGGCGCTGGCCAACCTGGCCGACACGCTGGCAAGGCTGAGCATGGATGCTTGCCTGTACCTTAACCAGAATTTCGGCTTTATCAGCTTTCCGCCGGAACTGACCACGGGCAGCAGTATTATGCCGCATAAAAAGAACCCCGATGTGTTTGAACTGATACGTTCCCACTGCAACCGTATCAAAGCCCTGCCCAACGAAATCATGCTCATGACCACCAACCTGCCTTCCGGTTATCACCGCGATTTGCAGTTGCTGAAAGAGCACCTGTTCCCGGCCTTTGCTACCTTGAAAAGTTGTATTGAGATGGCAGGACTGATGCTAAGCAATATGCAGGTCAAAAAGGACATTCTTGCGGACGAAAAATACAAATACCTTTTTAGCGTGGAGGAAGTGAATAAACTGGTGTTGCAGGGGCTGCCTTTCCGTGATGCGTACAAGCAGGTAGGGATAGCCATTGAGCAGGACAAATTTGAATACTCCACCCATATTCACCATACCCATGAGGGCTCCATCGGCAACCTGTGCCACCCCGAAATACGGCGGATGATGCAAAATACCCTTCAAAGCTTTAATTTTAGCAAAGTGAACCGCGCATTGGAGCAATTATTGCACTAAATTGCCGCCACTGAAAGGCAATTTGATAAACAAGGAACCTTGTGACTACGCATGTCGGAATCTGCAAATAAAAAACGAATAGCAATTTTTGGCTCTACCGGTTCCATCGGTACGCAGGCATTGGAAGTCATTGCTGCCAACCCCGGCATTTTTTCCGCCGAAGTACTTACGGCACACAGCAACGACGAGCTGCTCGTAAAGCAGGCGCTTCAGTTCAACCCCAATATCGTTGTGATTGGCGATGATCGCAAATATGCCAAAGTAAAAGACGCCCTGGCAAAAACGGATGTTAAGGTGTTTGCCGGTGAAAAGGCGCTGGAAGAAGTGGCCTCCATGGATTGCTATGATATGATGCTGGCAGGTATCGTGGGCTTTGCCGGCTTGCGGCCCACCCTCCGGGCCATTGAAAACGGCAAGATAGTGGCGCTGGCAAATAAGGAAACCCTGGTGGTGGCCGGTGATATCGTGATGAAAAAAGCGGTGGAGCACCGGGTGCCGGTAATACCGGTCGACAGCGAACATTCCGCTATTTTCCAATGCCTCGTCGGCGAGACGCGAAACCGGATTGAAAAGATCATACTCACGGCCAGCGGTGGCCCTTTCCTCGGGCGAAAACCGAATTTCCTGGTGAACGTAAAACGCGACCATGCGCTGCAGCACCCTAACTGGGCCATGGGAGCGAAGATAACCATCGATTCCGCCACACTGATGAATAAAGGCCTTGAAATGATTGAAGCCAGGTGGCTCTTTAATCTAAAACCCGAGCAGGTGCAGGTGCTGGTGCACCCCCAAAGTATTATTCACAGTATGGTAATGTTCGAAGACGGCAGTATCAAGGCCCAGATGGGGTTGCCTGACATGAAGCTGCCGATTCAATATGCGTTGTCTTTCCCACAGCGCATCAGGAACAGTTTCCCCCGGTACGATTTCCGCAAGCCGTCCACGCTGACCTTTGAAGAGCCGGACATCAAAACGTTCCGCAACCTTACGCTGGCGACGGATGCATTATACAGGGGCGGTAACCTTCCCTGCGTGCTGAATGCAGCCAACGAGATTGCCGTGTTTGCTTTTTTAAAAAACAGGCTCGGGTTTCTCGATATGACCGACCTGATTGAAAATACCATGAGTAAGATCCCCTTTATACAAAACCCTACGCTGGACGAATATTTCGAAAGCGACGGAGAGGCAAGGAGCTATGCGGCATCGCTGATACACCTGTAGTCCCGCTCTTCCGGCCCGGGGGTGGCCCGGCAAAATTTCTGGTTAAGGCTAGGGTTTTTAGCAGATATTTGCTACCATTTTAAACACAGCGCCCTTCCGGGCGGGAATTCACCAATATGACATTATTAGCTATTAATTGGGCAGAGACAGGTATCCAGGCGGCACAGTTTATTGTGTCGTTTTCCATTATAGTGGTCTTACATGAAATGGGGCACTTCTTACCGGCCAAATGGTTTAAGTGCAGGGTGGAGAAATTTTATCTTTTCTTTAACCCCTGGTTTTCCCTTGTAAAAAAGAAAATAGGCGAGACGGAATGGGGGCTCGGATGGATACCCTTTGGCGGTTATGTGAAGATATCGGGCATGATAGACGAGAGTATGGACAAGGAGCAGTTGAAACTGCCGCCCCAACCGTACGAGTTCAGGGCCAAGCCAGCCTGGCAACGACTGATCATCATGGTAGGAGGAG
>DASYCT010000266.1:0-3038 GCA_036500065.1 Chitinophagaceae bacterium
AGTGGCCATATCCACATTCACGGGACAATCGCCTTTGCAGCCTTTGCAGGCCAGGCAAAGGTCAAGCGCATCCTTCACCTCGTCGCTTTTCCAGCCATCTTTAATTTCCTCGCCCTGCAGCATTTCAAATAAAAGATGCGCGCGGCCACGGGTAGAATGTTCTTCCTCGCGGGTGACCATATAGCTGGGACACATGGTACCGCCTTCATGATGGCGGCATTTGCCGACACCCACGCAACGCAGCGTGGCATGTGAAAAACTGCCGTTATCTTCCGGGAAATGAAAATGTGTTTTCAGTTCGGGTGGATTGTAATCTACACCCAGCCGAAGGTTCGCGGTTTGTCCGTAAGGATCGATCACCTTCCCCGGGTTCATTTTCCATTGCGGGTCCCATATTTCCTTGAACTCGCGGAAAGCCTGCATCAGTTCCGGACCGTACATCATTTCCAGCAGGTCCCCGCGTGCCTGGCCATCGCCATGCTCACCGGACAAAGACCCGCCATAGCTCAATACCAGTTTGGCGGCCTCTATAGTAAACTTTTTATAGGTTTCAATCCCTTCTTTGGTCAGCAGATCGAAATCAATCCGGCAGTGGATACAACCCTGGCCAAAGTGCCCGTATAAGGCTGCGGTATAACCAAACTTATCAAAAAGGTCTCTTAAGTCTTTCAAATAATCACCGACCTTTTCGGGCGGAACTGCAGAATCTTCCCAACCCGGCCACGCGTCTTTCATGCCCGGCACAAATGCAGTTGCGCCCAAGCCGGATTCACGCACCTCCCATAATTTCTTTTCCTGCTTGGCATCATCAAACAGCTTCATGTTCGGCACATCTTTGCTTGCCTTCAATTCGGCCATTAACGCTTTTGCTTTGCCGTCACTTTCCGCTTTATTTTCGCCGCCGAATTCTACCAGTAAAAATCCTTTACCCTTTGGAAGCATGGACAGGTCCTCAACATTCAGCCCCTTCTTTTCCATAAAACTGATCAGTTCATGGTCGATACCTTCCAGCGCGGTCGGCTGGTGCTTCATCGCAATCGGGGCATGATGCCCTGCTGAATAGACGTCCGGGTAGCCAAGCACCAGTAAGCTGCGCGCCTTTGGCTTTTTCATCAACTTCATGGTGGCTTCCAGGATCACCACGCAGGTGCCTTCCGAACCCACCAATGCACGGGCAACGTTAAAGCCTTTTTCCGGCAGCAGGTCATCCAGGTTATAGCCGGAGACCCGGCGCGGTATCTTCGGATATTTTTCACGGATCAGGTCCGCATATTTATCACGTATATTTTTTAGCTTTTGGTATATCTCGCCTTTCCGGCCGCCTTCGTTAATATAACCCTCCAATTCTTCCTCCGTCGTAGGGCCTACTTCCATCACAAAACCATCATAGGTTAACAACGTCAGTCTTTCCGTATTGTCGGAAACCCTGGCACCATAACCTTCAAACTCGGCCATGACGGAATGCGAGCCGCAGGAATTATTACCCATCATACCTCCAATGGTACAGTGGTCATGCGTGGCCGGATCGGGCCCGAAGGTCAACCCGTGATCTTCTTCCGTGCATTTCTTCATTTGATCCAGTACAATGCCTGGCTCAACCCTGACCAGTTTACTTTCCGTATCGATCTCCAAAACCTGGTTATAATATTTGGACATATCCATCACTACGGCAATGTTGCAGCACTGTCCGGCGAGGCTGGTACCGCCGCCGCGGGAAAGCACGGGTGCCTTGTATTTATGACAGATAGCAACCGTGTTAATGATATCTTCACGGGTTTTGGGGATCACCACGCCGATAGGCACCTGCCGGTAATTGGAGCCATCGGTAGCATACGCGGCCCGGCTGCCGCTATTAAAACGCACCTCGCCGCTTACGGCTTCTTTTAATTCTCTTTCCAGTAATTTTAAATCTATAGCGTTTACTTCGCCTGCAATAATTTCAGTTCTCATACCTGGTAGGGTTTTGCATCTTGGTGTTTAAAAATTAAGCCCAATCCAGGCCTGGAGAGGTCGGGTTTTAAATAACCTTTGACTGGCTGGGCCACCCCGTCAAAAAATAAATTTTCTATGCGTGCGTGGTCGTGGAAATATTCGCCGATATAAAATCCGGGCAAACCTACCGCAGCATGTAAGTGGACAGCTGGCGCACAGTGAAACGAAAACGGGATCTGGAATGCTTCGCTTAGATGACCTGCCTTTATAAAACCGGTAATCCCGCCGCAGCGGGTGGCATCTGCCTGTAAAACATCAACCGCGCCTTTTTGCAGCATGGTTAAAAAATAGTCCATCGTATAGCCGTATTCTCCGGCTGCTATCTTGATGCCCGGCGCAACATGCTCCCGGATAAATTTTAATCCGTCCGGGTCATCCGAGGACACCGGTTCCTCAAACCAATTGATATCATATTTTTTTACCTTGTCCGCAAATTCCAGTGAGGGTTTGGCGGAAAAAGCGCCGTTGGCATCAATAAATAATCTGGTCTTTTCACCAATGCTGTTTCTCGCTACACGGATGCGCCCTATATCTTTTTGCGGGTGCCGCCCGACCTTCATTTTAACGGCGGTGAACCCCTGATCGGCCCAGCCGCCCAATTGCTTTTCCAACCGTTCATCAGAGTAAGAGGTAAATCCGCCGCTGCCATAGATCAATGCCGAATCCTTCGCCCTGCCGATCAAATCGCAAACCGGAAGATCAAGAATCTTTGCTTTCAGGTCCCATAAAGCGATGTCTATCGCCGAGAATGCCATACTGGCCAGGCCGCAGTGCCCTTCATTACGGATCGCGACAGATAGATCATTCCATATCTTGCCAATGGCAAACGGATGCTGTCCGAGGACGACCGGCGACAATTTCTTTGCAATAAATAATGCTGCAGTTTCGTCTGCATAAGTGTAACCCATACCGGTTTTGCCCATACCCGTGATCTCCACCAAAATCATGGTGGTTGAATCCCATTCCAGGGTGCCGTCAGATTCCGGAAAATCGGTCGGTATTTTATAGGCGGTTACAATCAGCGCATTTATTTTATCGGCTTCCAT
>DASYCT010000267.1:0-5323 GCA_036500065.1 Chitinophagaceae bacterium
GCGAAGGTTTTTTATATGCGTATAAAGAAAATCGTAATTGTCGGTTACATCCATATCGTCGCCCCAGAGATGTTCTGCAATGGCGCCCTTGCTCACCACCTTGTTTTTGTTGCTGATAAAATAAAGCAGCAGCTCGTATTCTTTCCGCGTCAGCTCGATTGTTTTATCATGGACCCTGGCCGTTTTGCCCTGCAGGTCGAGGGATAGTTCGTCGAACTGGATGGAATCGCTGCCGTTGAATGATTTGCGGCGGATAATGGCGGCTACCCGTGCGCCGAGTTCGGACAGGTGGAAAGGCTTGGTCAGGTAATCGTCGGCTCCGGTCTTTAGGCCGTACACTTTGTCTTCGAGGGAGTTTTTGGCAGAGATGATCAGTACGCCGTCCTGTTTGTTATTGGCCTTCAGTTCCTGTAGCAGTTGAAGCCCGCTGCCGCCGGGCAGCGTAATATCAAGGATGATGCAGGTATAATCGTACAGCGATATTTTTTCCATGGCCGATTCAAAATCGTACGCGCACTCGCACATAAAGCTCTCGTTGTTCAGATACGAACAGATACTGTCAGATAGCGCTCTTTCGTCTTCTATAATGAGGAGTTTCATATTGTGTGCGGTACGACCGCAAAATTCCGGGGTGATTCTGAATATATACTGAAGATAGAAAGAAAACACCAGCCGGGCAGGATAGCAGGGATGGATTTAACGCAAAAAGGTGGGTCGCACCTCCTGAATGAACCAGGGGAAGAGCGACCCACCGTTGTACGTCTGTCGGGAACGATTCCCGTCGATTATAATTTAGTCACCACCACGTTCTCTATCAATTTACGATTGATAGTGAAACTGTGTTTGATTTCCTGTTTGCCGGAACGGATGATGAACACCGGGTGTATTTCATCTTCATCCCGCAGGAACTGGATGGTCTTGCTGAAATGAGCGTCGTGGAACTGGTCCTGGTACAATATTTCACCTTCCGGGTTTTTAATGATAAGCCAGAATTTTTGTGCGCCGGGATTGTCAAACTGTACCCTGAAGGAAACAACGCCGTTGTCACCGGTGCCGGTATATTGAACCAGCAATTGGTTTTCACTCAATGGGGTGACTGTTTCTTTTGCGTTCACTGTTTTTTTGTTGCCGTTGTTGGCATGGCTGTAAGAAGCGGTTCCTGCCAGCAAAACGAATGCCGATGCGGCTGCGAAGATTGTTTTTTTAGTTTTCATCTTTTTGTTTTTTACAAGTTTTAAAAGAGGCAGCAAAAGCGAAGGCAGGCAAAAGGAGGGCGAAGCATCGGAGGCAAGAAGGAGAGAAGCGGACTGTTGGTAAACAGTGGCTGTGCTTCTGGTCATAAAACTACTATCAATAAAATCCAGGTACAAACCATGTTTTAACCAATTTTATTATCCCAAAACAGCTTATTTATTGTTAAAACCCTTTACAGGCAAGGAGTTACCGCATTTTTTATCATGATCACCAGCCCCCGGGAAACAAGGAACCGGGAGGCTTTTCCGGGCAAGGCTTCACGCTGAGGTAACATTAAAACCTGAACTTGTGGCAAACTAAAATACAATGGCAACCTATAAAGAATTGAAAAGCGGTGTCTATTACCTGCTGCAGGCGGATGCTGTTCCTGTTATCAGGCTGGTGTCGGTGGTAATGAAGACAAAAGAATCGGTGTTGTTAAGAAGTTATGTTCCTGCCGCCGATGATTTTTTTAAACTGGGCAGCGAACCGATTGTTAAACTGGTAGAAGAACTGGATGAAAAAGGAGCGGCCGATTTTGAACGTGTCTATCTCGCGGATGAAACGGAGATAGAAGCGGAAGAAGAAATACTGGAAGAAGACGGGGAAGAATAAAGAGAATAATTGCATTGCCAACAGGCCGATCCCGCTTTCATGCAACACATTTTACGGCCATGCCCGGAGCAATCCGGGCATTTTTTTGTGCGCCATAAACAGGAAGCCCTTCCCGGGCTATTGGGAAAAATCAATCTGGGACAGCACCCGTGAGAGGGACATTAGGAGGACAGCCTACAACTTTTTAGGGGACATCGACTGCTCTCAGCTGGGACTGCTTCTGCTTTAAGCCGTAAAAAAGCAGCCTGTAAACCGTTTCTTCTTTGGCCCCAAGGACGAAGGAAATACGAACGAAATACGGACGATCCCCGAATGATATACGGGCAAGAGTAAAATCGAACTGGGTTCAATCCCCTTGCCAACCCGGCCGGAAGGAGGGGGGACAACCCTTTTTGGCTGCTGAAACATGTGCAGCGTCACACCCCGTTCTGTGTTCTTAGGATGGAATTTTATTTCTTAACCATTCAATCAATTATCACTATGGCAAAGCATCCATTTGGCATTCTCGGGCCCTTTTTTGGTAAAGTGGGTACGGTAACAGGTTATACCTGGAAGAAAATTCCGGTCATGCGTGCGCTTCCCCGCAAAACGAATAAGAAGCGGAGCCCGGCGCAGGTGAACCAGCAACAGAAAATGGCGTTTGTAACCCGGGTTCTGAAAGGGTTGTCGAATTTTATCAGGATTGGCTTTAAGGAGGAAGCCACGGCCATGACAGAGTTCAACAAAGCCATTTCCTGCAACATGTCCCATGCGGTCAGTGGCGCCTCGCCCGATTTCAAACTGCATTACGACCTCGTAGCGGTCAGCCGTGGCAGCCTGCCCAACGCAGTATTGCCGGAAGCAAAACCCGAGGGCGCGGCCATTCGTTTTTGCTGGGCCGACAATTCGGGTATCGGCAAAGCTGCTGCTACCGACAAGGCAATCGTGGCGGTTTACAGGCCGGATATCAATAGCTGGTATACGCTGGTATCCGATGTGCGGCGCACGGATGCTTCGGTGCTATTTCAACTTCCGGGCAATGAGGGCAAGCCTTTTCACACCTGGCTGTCGTTTGTATCGGAGGAAGGGGAAACGGCGTGCAGCGCATATACGGGAGAGGTAGCGATGGCGTAAAGACAACGGATTGCACAGCAATTACCGAAAGAACAGCCCGCCGGGTCGGGGCTGTTCTTTTAAAATTTAACACAGCAATAGTGGTTTTATAGGTGAGCGTTTTTTAACAGGGACTTTATTAGTTCTCCACATAATGTATCCTGTAAGTAACGGCTGCCGTCTTGCCGGGAGGATATCCGCCCGGCGGCCGGGCCGGTCGTATTACAGGCTACTAACGACTGTTTTGTGTAGAGAATATACAAAAAAAATCGAATTAAATCAAAATTAAAAGTTAAGGGTAACCCGCCTTATTTTAAGGGGATACCCGTGTATGTGGATAATTTTTAACTACTCATAAACAGCAATTAAGTAGCTTGTAGAGTCATATACATAAAAACCATGAAATCTGTCCAGCCATTTATTGCTTCTGCCCCGGGCCAGGTCAACACCCTGCATGTTTTGAGCAGCGGAGAAATCATTGATTCACTGGAAGGATATGAAAAAGTCGCCGACCGTTTTGCATGGGTAAGCCGCTCTTTCATCATCGCCAAAATCCTGCAACTTCGCCAGTTGACCGACGACCACAAGCATTCAGTTATTGTTCTTTATGAAGAAGGACAACGCATTCGTGAATATGTAAACGTAGAAGAAGGGTTCCGCCCGCTTCGTTTCTGCTGATTACAGCTATCCCCGCCCGATCGAAGGGCTTCCTCACTATCCTTGAATATCCCATTCTTTTCTGCTCACCAATATCTTCCATCGTATTTTACACCGGTCCTTATTCCACGGGCCGTCAACCGTTGCCGCCGGCAAACAGCCGCCCGGGCCATCGCCTGTTTGGTTGCTAATGAAAAGTTAGTATTTTTACATATTGAAATATTTCAATAAATAAATTGTTTCTTTGTGTAAAATTTCCCCTATGGACGTAAAAAGGGCCGAGAAAATTTCAAAGGCGCTGGCCGATCCCAACCGCCTGGCCATTCTGAAAGAAATAAAAAAAAGCAGGGACTGCCTGTATTGTACCGACCTCAATGATACGCTGGACCTGGCCCAGCCTTCCATCTGCCACCATGTTAAGCAACTAATTGATACAGGACTCGTTACCTCTGATAAAGAAGGGCGCAATGTGCGCTACTCCCTCAACAATAAAATACTGGACGATTACATGAAATTCATAGAAGGGTTGAAGATTTAACCCTCTTTTTTTATTTCATTTATTGAAATATTTCAATACTTCTATATATTTGTTCCCCGGTTTGAACTTTTTGAGAAAACGCGCGTTACTATTTATCGAAGTATTTCAATAAATCAATTAATAAACCACCATACCATGTCACGTATCATGCCAGTAGTATATCAACCAGCCAGGCAAAGCCTGCTGCATCCTGTGATTTATTTCTTCCTCGCGGTATTGCTCACGGGCTGTTATGCCCGTGCGAAGGACCTGCCGCCGGCGCCTGCCGCTCCCGTATCGATGGCCATCCCGGTGGATGGCGCCGTAATCCATCCCGCTTCCCTGCACGAAGACCTGGAAGTGACCGGCACGCTGGTCGCCAACCAGCAGGTGGATATTGTGAGTGAGCTGACCCGTAAGATCGTTCGCGTCAATATAAAGGAAGGCAATTTTGTAAAAGCCGGCACCCTGTTGTTCCAGCTGGACGACGCTGACCTGCAGGCGCAACTGGAAAAGTTCCGCCAGCAGGAAAAACTGGCGGTGTTGAACGAAGAACGCATGCGCGATCTTATCAAACACGAGGCCGTGGTGCAACAGGACTACGACCAGGCGTTTACCAATCTGAAAGTATTGCAGGCGCAGATAGCCGAGCTGCAGGTAATGATCGACAAAACCCGCATCAGGGCCCCCTTCGACGGGCAGGTGGGCATTATCCAGGTATACCCCGGCGCCATTGTATCCGTCAACACCGTGCTGACCCATATAGAAGACAACAGCGTGGTGAAAGTGGAGTTTTCCGTTCCTGAAAAATACGCCACCATCATCACGCCCGGCAGCACACAACCGTTTACCGTCGCTTCCAGCACCAAACAATATACCGCCCGCGTAGTGGCAAGAGAATCGAGGTTGGATCAAAGCACGCGTACGCTGATCGTGCGCGCGGTAAGTCCCAACCCCGGGCGCATACTCCTGCCCGGGCAAAGCGCCCGGCTGAATGTATCGTTGCACGAGTCGGACAATGCGCTGATGGTGTCTTCCCAGGCGCTGATCCCTTCTTCGCAGGGATATAGTGTATTTGTGGCCCGCAGCAATAAAGTGGAATTAACGCCTGTCGACATCGGCCAGCGCGGCCCGTATTCCGTAGAAGTGGTAAAGGGATTGCATCCCGGCGACACGGTCGTTATGAACAATCTCCTGCGGCTCAGTCCG
>DASYCT010000268.1:0-9144 GCA_036500065.1 Chitinophagaceae bacterium
AATGGTTATGAAGCCAGCCACGAACCCTTCCGGGCCAGTTACCGCAAAGCATACAACGGAAAATGTCTTGTCATTCTCCGCCCGGGCGCCCATGCCGGAACCATCCGATTGCGTGCGGCGGCAGAAGGATTGACTTCCGCCACGATTACTCTTCAAACCCATTGATTATATATCCACAGGGTGGGTCGCCCTCCCGGGGCGGCTCACCCTGCCCGCACCCCGCCCCGCATCCTGTCCTATCCTGCCCATTTTCGTCCCGCAAAAACAGCCGCCGATAACGGTATAATCCAAGTCCACGGCCGCACATGCCCGTAAATCCTTTGTGTTAGCACTACACAGAAAATCCCGCCGCCGGAAAAATAGTAAAATGTTCCATCATTATAGTCAAACCTTACATTGTTTCAGGATAGCCCCTCCTTTACCTTTAGATCAGTAAAAAAAGAGACCAAAACGATTAGCTTATGACGCAGAACTTGCTTGCCGTCCGCACACGTCGCACGATGGGCATTCCTGTTTTAGCCGCTGCCCGTTTTACTCATTCTACCTTATCCCCTTCTGAAAAGTTTACATCATTCAATCACCGTGTTCGCCTGGCAGGCCATTCTCCTGTACAGCCGGAATAACGCATCGCTGAGAAAACGACCGGGAACCCACAGTCCGCTGTGTGCGTTCCGTTAAAACAATTTTTAAACAGCAACGAATGAAACGATTGGCCTGCACTGCTTTTTTTATCGCCGCCCTGTTTTGTACGACCACCCGGGCGCAGAGCTTGACCCCGGCAGAAGACCCGGCCTATACCCGCACCATCACTGAGCGCTCGGGAAAAATCGTGGCCACGCTCGGCCTGCCGGATTCCACCGCTTTTTACCGTATACGAGCCATCGTTACCGACCAGTACCGCAACCTGAACAATATTTACAGTGCCCGCGACGCGCAGAAAAAGGCCGTCAGGGCCGACAGCACGCTGGACAAGTCGGTCGCAGCCCAGAAGCTGAAGGCGATCGATTCCATCACGACCCTCCGCACCGGTAAGCTGCACGGGGAGTACCTGGCGAAGCTGGGAAAGGAACTGAACCCCGTGCAGGTCGACAAAGTAAAGGATGGCATGACCTATAGCGTACTGGAAATCACCTACAAGGCATACCAGGAAGAGCTTCCCAACCTGACCGAGGCCCAGAAAGCCCAGTTGCTTGCCTGGCTGACCGAAGCAAGAGAATATGCCATGGATGCCGAGTCCTCCGAAAAAAAGCACGCCTGGTTTGGCAAATACAAGGGACGGATTAATAATTACTTATCTGCCAACGGCTACGATATGAAAAAAGCAGGAGAGGAATGGGAGAAAAGACGGAAAGCAGCCAAGGGGGGATAGACATGCTCTATATAATATAGTAACTATTTGAAATATTTAGAAATAACCATTTAACTGATTGCATTCATTTTTTATACGTCTTTAAACAAATGCCATATGAACCCCCAACGACTAACAAGGTGTTCGCTTTTCTTACTGCTTTTGCTTTCTCCCTGCCTGTCCCTGTTCGCCCAGGAAAGGATTATTACCGGGAAGGTCACCAACCAGGAGACCACGGAAGCCCTCGAGGGTGTGACGGTTTCTTCCAAAGGAACCAATAAAACGTCCATCACCGATTCACGCGGCGAATTTACCATCAAAGCCAACCGCGGTGATTCCATCCTGGTGTTTTCGCATGTAGGCTTTGCGGACCAGCAGGTAAGGATCGGCGAGAAAACGCTGATCACCATTGCGCTGATCAAAAGCAACAAACAGTTGGATGATGTCGTCGTCATAGCCTATGGCACCCAGAAAAAATCCGATGTGCTGGGCGCCGTGGTGACCTTCAATCCCAAAGAAGTGGTCGATCTTCCCACCGCCAATATGTCTACCGCCTTAAAAGGAATGATATCGGGTGTGGGCATTTCGCAAACCTCCGGTAAACCCGGCGCAACGACCACTATTTCGATTCGTGGCGCCACCACTTTTGCCTCCAATGGCAATACCTCGCCCCTGTTTGTAATCGACGGGCTCGTGCCCATCATCGCCTCCAGCGGCTCGGTAGACCCTACCGGCAAAACCGCTTTCGACGCGCTCGACCCCAGCCAGGTAGAAAGTATCACCTTCCTGAAGGATGCCGCCGCCACCATTTACGGTGCCCGCGGCGCCAACGGAGTCGTGCTCGTCACGACCAAGAGAGGAAAACCGGGCAAACCCCGTCTCAGCTATTCCGGCTCCTATTCGACGGAAAGTCCCTCTAAAGTGCCTGATATGATCTCCGGTTATGACCAGGCCCTCCTGCTCAACAACTGGGTACAAAACTATAAACCCAGCGCCGTCGTGCCCACGGAAGTATACACGCCCGCCGAACTGGATTCCATCAAAGCCCACAACTACAACTGGTTTACCGCCATCTGGAAACCCGCTTCCATCGAGCGTCATACGCTGACCATCAGTGGTGGCTCGGATAAGCTGACCTTCTTTGCCGGCGGCAATTATTATAGTGAAAAAGGTAACCTCAATAATGTGACCGCTAAGAGCTATGGCTTGCGCCTCGGCATGAACGCCAAGATAGCCAACGGGCTAACGGCCGATATGACCCTTGGCATCGACAATGCTTTTTCCAATCGTCCAGCGCCAAAAGGCACGACGACTTCCGAACAGTCCGACCAGTTGAATGCCACCGTGGGCGGCCTGCTTTCCGTGCCCGGATGGGTGCCTACCTACTACCAGGGTAATCCTGTGTACTATGCCCCACTGGCATGGTCACCCGACGCGTTGAACAACTCGGGCAGCTATAACAACGACAGGACGCAAACCCTGGCCCTCAATGCCAGCCTGAACTATATGGTGCCCGCTATAAAAGGCCTTGTTCTCCGGGCGCAATACGGGCGCAATACCTACACCGATTTCAGCAAACAATATTATGTGAGCTATTTGCTGGATGACTATGTAAAAAGCGGTGTGCACACCAATATCGCTTCCGGTACCAACAAAGCCACCGGTACGCAAAACGTGATCTGGACGCCGACTATCAATACGGTACAGACGATTAAAAATGGCAATTCACTCAGCGAGATATGGAATAACTCCGCCAACTGGCAGGCCACGGAAGGCGTCGGCTATACCAATCAATTCGGACAGCATAATATCAACGTATTGCTGCTCGCCGAACAAAGCCAGACAACGGCCGATTACCTGACCAGCACCGACAACACACAGGTAGTGCCGGGCGTTGACCAGATATTCGGGTTCTCCGCCGACCCCACCCAATGGGGTCTCGCCGGGCAGAGCTCTTCCACCGGCCGCGTAAGCTATATGGGAAGGCTCACCTATTCTTATAAGAACAAATACCTGCTGGAAGGCGCTTTCCGCGATGATGCATCGCCCAATTTCCCTTATGCCAAACAGTGGGGTTTCTTTCCCTCCGTGTCGGTGGGTTGGAAAGTATCGGAAGAAAATTTCTTCCGGGACAATGTTCATTTTATCAACGACCTGAAACTCCGTTATAATATGGGATTGACTGGTAACGATGCCGTTTCCGCCTTTAGCTTCCTGAAGCGCTATACCACCACTTCCTATGGCTACCTGTTTGGAAGCACCGTTACCAACGGGTTGCAAAGCTCCGTTATCCCCAATGCCGATATCACCTGGGAAAGAGCCCTGTTCAAAGACCTGGGCATCGACGGTACCTTTCTCAACCGTAAATTCAATTTCACCATCGACGGTTGGTACAAGCACCAGTTTGATATGCTGGAAACGCCCAACACTACCGTACCCAATACCTTTGGCGGCAGCATCGCCGACCAGAATCACGGTATCCTCAATAGCTGGGGGCTCGAAACATCGGTGGGCTATAATGCCGCCATCAGCAGCAGCTTCCATGTGTTTGCCACCGTCAACTTCGGTATGAGCGATAATAAAGTAATCAACAAATATTACAACCTCGGCACCGATACCGGTTATAAATATCCCATCGGCAAGCGTTCCGACCAGGGCATCACCGCCATGGAAGCTACCGGCATCGTGCGTACGCAGGCGGATGTAAACGCCTTCTACGCCAAAAACCCGGGATGGACGATCAACGGTGATTCGCTGCGGGTAGGCGATCTTAACTATAAAGATATCGACGGCGATGGTAAGATAACCTCCAACGACGTAACCCAGATCGTGGCCCGCGCCGCAAGCCGTTTCGGGGCCAGCTTTACCGTGGGCTTCACGTGGAAGACGTTCCGGTTCAGTACCAATCTGTCCCTCAGTGCGGGCGGTTATACCGTCTGGAAGAAACTGGACATAGCGCCACCGACCAAGGATGTCCGAAGTCTCGATATGTGGAAGAACTCTTACACGGCGGCCAATCCCGATGCACCATTGCCGGCCATTTATTCGCCGCTGGTGAACCAGGCTTCGTCGTACTGGCTGCACAGCGCGACTTCGCTGTACGTAAACAATATGCAATTGTCGTATTCGCTGCCGGCGGATATGGTGACAAGGCTTAAAATGCCTGAATGCCGCATATACATCACCGGTTTCAACCTGTGGAATATCATCAACCCCACGCCGTTCAAGGACTCAAGGGCCAACACGGCGCAGGATTACCCGATATTGCGGACATTCACCTTTGGCCTTAACGTGACCTTATAAGACCTTCTAAAAAAACAAGTATGAAACCGAGCTTAACCATTTTCTCACCCAATAGTGAAATGCCGATGCGAGGTTCCATTCGTCCAATAAAAATAAATTACTATCGAATGAAACGATTAGCTATATATTCAGCCATTCTTATACTCGTAGCCGGCGCCGGCTCCTGTAAAAAGATTCTCGACAAGGTAGATTTTAACGGGGTGCCCGACGCTACCGTATGGGCCAACGAGTCTACCGCCACCCTGTACCTGAACAACCTGTACAACCTGGTTATGCCGGTGTGGCCCACCAACTACAGCAGCGCCACCCTGCCCACCGCGTTGCACAATATTTCCGACGATGCCAATGGCGGCAGTAATACCGCGGTCATTTACGGGACGCTGACAACGGAAATCGTCACCGATTTCTTTACCTCGGGCACTAATACTGCCTATGGGTATATCCGTAAGATCAATATCCTGCTCACCAGCATCGATGGCGGTGGTTTGCCACAGGCCACCCGGGATAAAATAAAAGCACAGGCCTATTTCCTGCGCGCCTGGGCCTATTTTGAACTGGTAAAATTGTACGGCGGCGTTCCTTATATCACCACACCGCAGGATTGGATAACCGACAACCTGAATGTGCCGAGAAATAAAACATCCGAATGTGTCGACAGCATGCTCGCCGACCTCTCGCATTGTTCCGTGCTCCCGACCACATGGGTCAGCCCCGACATTGGCCGTATCACCCGCGATGCAGCACTGGCATTGAAAGGAAAGATATTGTTGTACTGGGCTAGTCCCCAGTTCAACCCCGGCAATGACGCTACCCGCTGGGAAAATGCGTACCAGGCCAACGAAGCGGCCTATGATTCACTGACCAATCACGGTTATGCCCTGTATCCCAAATTTGGTAGCATATTCCTGGACGCTGCCAGTACCGCCAACCATGAGGTCATTCTTTTCCGGTCGTTCAATGGAACCACTACCACCGGGCAGTATGAAGGCAATGATGCCGTGACGCGGCCCAATTCACAATCGGCCGGCAGCGGTGGCAAGACCAATAACCCCACCTGGAACCTCGTGCGTTCCTTCCCCATGCTCGACGGCCGCACCCCCGGTGATCCTACCAGCTTATACACCTACGATTCTGTTTATTACTGGAAGAACCGCGACCCCCGTTTTGCCGCCACCATCGCCTACAATGGTTGCTATTGGGGTCTGAGCAGCATTTCAGGCCGCAGACAATGGACTTATACCGGTATTACCGAAGATAAAAGCAATCCCTCTACCACCGGTTTCTATTGCCGGAAGAATATTGACTCTACTGTACTGGCCGCCAACACCACCAATGGAAAAACATGGTGGGTGGAAATGCGCCTGGCTGAAGTAATGCTTAACGTGGCCGAATGCGCCAATATGACCAATCGCCAGCCCGAAGCCTATACGATGATAGAAAACATCCGCAAAAGGGCCGGCATCAATGCTACGGGCAACCCTACCTATGGCCTGGCCGTTGCGATGACGCAGGCCCAGATGCAAACGGCCATCCTGCTCGAACGCCGCGTGGAGTTTGCGTTCGAGGGGAAACGTTACGACGACCTGCGTCGTACCCGTACCTTCGACCAGCTCAACGGTAATGTCCGCATGCAGCTCGCCATTGCTCCCAAATCGCCCGCTACCGTCGCCAGCCTGGAAGCAAAGGATGCCAATGGAGTCTTGTTCAGGGACAAACTGGATGTAAACGGCACCGATTATACCACCTATTTCACCGCCACGGTAAAACCGATTACCAGCGAACTGGTCATCAATTACCTGACCAGCTATTACGCTTACGCCCTGCCCTCTACCAATATAGCCAAGGACCCCGCCCTGTTGCAAACAATCAACTGGGGTAGCGGTACCTTTGACCCGACGCAATAGTTTTTAAATCAGCCACGAGCTACGGGCTGTGAACTGCGGGTAAAAAAGATACGCAGTTCACAGCTCATAACTCACCGCTTACAAAAATAACCTCAAGATGAACAAACGTTTGATCCCTGTACTTGGCCTGGTGGCGCTGCTGGGCACACAACAATCGGCCCGCGCACAGTATCCCAGTATTCCACCCGATGTGCAGCACTGGTCCGATTCCCTGTTAAAAGCGGCCAACCGCCATTCCGATTCCGCCTGGTGGCTGGCAAAACCCATTGTTGAAGAAGAAGCCCGTCATGGCAAACCCTATATACCATGGGCGCAACGTCCGTACGATTTGCCACAGGCATCCATACCCGCGTTTCCCGGCGCGGAAGGCGGTGGGATGTACAGCTTTGGCGGACGCGGCGGCCGCGTGATCGTGGTCACCAATGTCAACGACGACGGCCCCGGCTCTTTCCGCAATGCCTGCGAGCAGGGTGGGGCACGTACCATCGTATTCAATGTAGCAGGCATCATACACCTTCATAGCCCGCTTATCATCCGCGCGCCTTATGTCACCATTGCGGGCCAGAGCGCTCCCGGTGATGGCATCTGTGTAGCCGGTGAAACCGTTTGGGTCAATACCCATGATGTGGTAATACGCTTTATGCGCTTCCGCCGCGGTGAGACCAACGTTGGCCGCCGCGACGATGCCATCGGCGGTAACCCGGTGGGCAATATCATGGTGGATCATGTATCGGCCGGTTGGGGCCTCGATGAAAACATGTCGATGTACCGCCACGAGTACAACGACAGCACCGGTACCGTCGATCAAAAGCTCGGCACGGTCAACATCACCATCCAGAACTCTATTTTTGCCGAATCCCTCGATACCTGGAACCATGCCTTTGGCAGCACGCTCGGCGGCGAGAACTGCTCGTTTATCCGCGACCTCTGGGCCGACAATACCGGCCGTAACCCCTCCGTGGGTTGGAACGGGATATTTAACTTTGCCAACAACGTCGTCTTCAACTGGGTGCACCGCTCGGTAGATGGCGGCGATTACCGTGCTATGTTCAATATCATCAACAACTATTTCAAACCCGGTCCCGCTACCTCAAAGAACAATAACGTGGGGCACCGGATTCTCAAACCCGAAAGCGGCCGCAGCAAGCTCAAATACCATGTGTTCGGACGCTGTTATGTGGACGGGAATATCATGGAAGGATATGATGCTATCACCAAAAACAACTGGGACAATGGCGTACAGGTGGAAGAAGACCCCAACACAGGAGAATACACCGATTTTATGAAGGTTGACAAGCCGATGCCCATGCCTGCCTTTACCATCATTCCTGCCAAAGACGCTTATTCCTATGTGCTCGACAATGCCGGCGCCACCCTTCCGCGTCGTGACCCGGTCGATACCCGCGTAGTAGAACAGGTGCGCAGCGGCAAGATTACCTGGGATAGCAAAGTGGTAGCACCCACAACGCAATTCGTTCACCGTCGCCTGCCGCTTGACTCATATAAAATCGGCATTATCACCGATATCAGCCAGGTAGGCGGTTACCCCGACTACAAAGGCGCTCCCTGGAAGGATACCGACAGCGACGGCATGCCCGACGATTGGGAAATAAAACATGGACTAAACCCGAAAGACCCGTCTGATGCTGCAAAATACGCCGGCAAAGATGGCTATACCAATATCGAACTATACCTGAACAGCCTGGTGAATGTTAAGAATGTAACGCCCGGAAAATAATGAATGACACGAGACGAAAAGCGCTATACCTCCTTTGTTCCCTGATAGCTTATTGCCCCTGCACCACCGTGCTGGGGCAATCGGCTAAGGCGCCCAAAGTGCAGCCGCCGGTCTACCTCGAAGGCGGCCAGTTGAATTATGTGGCCGATGAACGCGGCAACCGCGTACCCGATTTTTCCTGGTGTGGCTACAAGGCAAGCGATCAACCGGTTCCCGATGTGCCCGTGCGCGTAGTGGTCCCCGTCACAGAAGGCGACGCCACGCAACGCATACAGGCCGCGATCGATTATGTATCCTCCCTGCCTCCCGGTAAGGACGGCATCCGCGGTGCGGTATTGCTGGAGAAAGGCCGGTACACCCTCAACGGCCGGCTGACCATAACGGCATCGGGGGTGGTGTTACGCGGCAGCGGCGCCGGCAGCAACGGCACTTCGCTGGTAGCAGCCGGGGCGGATCGCCAGGCACTTGTCCGCATAGCCGGGAAAGATGACCGAAAAACCAACAAGGATATTACCATTACAGACGCCTATGTACCTGTAAACGCCCTTACCCTCCACCTGCCCGAAAAACAGGACCTGAAGACCGGTGACCACTTATTGATACGCCGCCCCTGTACCCAGGCATGGATAAAACAACTGGGCACGGAAACCTTTGGCGGCGGTATCTCCGCCCTCGGGTGGAAACCCGGCCAGCGGGAGATAACCTGGGAAAGAACGATCACCGCGGTGAATGGCACGGCCATCACCCTCGACGCCCCTCTTACCACCGCGCTCGATACAGCCTATGGAGGCGGTACCGTGGCCCTGCTGCAATGGCCCGGCCGCATTGAACAGGTAGGGGTGGAGAACCTC
>DASYCT010000269.1:0-9967 GCA_036500065.1 Chitinophagaceae bacterium
CCCTCAGGTTGTTTGACTTATAAATATCGAAGCTTCACCCCTATCAATCTCCTCTCTTACGCATTATTCTATTTGGAGGAAAGCGCTTTTCCAAATATTGGAAGCCTTTTCTCTCAACGACTCCACCATTATCGGCCAAAAACACCTATCTTGACACTCCCGATCTAAGATCCCCTCTTAATTGTTCAATAAATTAACTTCCTATGCCTGTATCTTCCATACATACAGTTATGATCATTGACGATGACCCTGACGATTCAGAATTATTTTGCGAAACTATTCACGAAATAAATGAAAACATAGCATGTATACCTGCGGCCAACGGCCTGGAAGCCCTGGTTTATCTAAAAAAGACTTCGGTTTTACCCGACCTGATTTTCCTTGATTTGAATATGCCCAGGATGAGTGGTAAGCAATGCCTCGGGGAGATAAAAAAAATGGACCACCTGGTACATATTCCGGTGATCATCTATAGCACCTCCAAAATAGAGGATGATGTACAGGAAACGAAAGCGCTCGGCGCCTTTGATTTTATTACCAAGCCATACCGGGTGAACGATATCAAAAAAAAGATTTTACAAGTCCTGGAAAAGGCTTACCCATATAAAATCTCCTGATAGCCCGCTATTTCTGCACTTCAGGAAGTATAATGTGAAATTCGGTTCCCTCCCTGACTTTTGACTCCGCAAAAATAAGCCCCTGGTGGTTTTCAATAATTTTCCGGCATAATGCCAGTCCGATGCCCGTGCCGGGAAAACTATGTTTGCTGTTCAGGCGCTGAAAGATGACAAAAATCTGGTCTTTGTATTCATCTTCAAAGCCAATCCCATTGTCTTTAAAAATGATCTCATAGTAGTGCCTTCTTTTATTCAGTGTTGGATAATTGATCATTTCTTTTTTGGACAGGTAGTGTGAGTCAACCGAGATAACCGGGTCGACATCTTTTTGGGCAAACTTGAGCGCATTGCTCAACAGGTTGTGAAACAATTGTTCCATCTGCAGGGGAATGACCTGCAGGGAAGGAAGTTTTCCAATAGTAACCGATGCTTTTTTTTCTGTTATTATCAGGTCAAAATCTACCAGTATTTTTTTCAAAATACGCGTCAGGTTGGTTTTACTGAATTTCTGGTTATTGCGGGAAATAGCGGAAAAATTAAGGAGGTCTTCTATTAATTCCGACATGCGTTTCGAAGATGTGCTTATTTTGTCTACCAATGTGTTACCGGTATCCGGCAGTTGTTCCTTCATCTTCTCAAGGCGATCGGAAAACGTCATGATTTTTCGCAACGGCTCCTGCAGGTCATGGCTTGCCACAAAGGCAAATTGCTTCAGTTCATTGTTGGAGCGTTCCAGCTCGCGGTTCATTTCTTCCAGTGCCAGCGTTCTTTGCCGCACCAGTTGTTCCATGTCGGCATGCAATACCTTCCTGTTATGAATGTCGGTGCAGGACCCGATATAGCCGGTAAATTTCTTCTCCGAGAAGGCGGGCTCTCCCCTGTTGACCACCCATCGGTATTCCCCATCATGTCGCCGCATGCGGCATTCAATCACAAACGGTTTTTTGTCATTCAAATTCGTGATAAGCGAAAGTACTACATGATCGAGGTCGTCAGGATGAATAGATTTGCGCCAGCCGTCACCCTGCTCGTCTTTTAAAGGGCGGCCGGTATAATGCAACCAGGTTTTGTTGACAAAACTCATCAGCCCCGTCGGGCCGCATACCCAAATCATTACCGGTGCGTTGTCGGCCATGTTACGAAACCAGGCTTCGCGTTCGGTCAGCAACCGCTCGGAATGTTTGTGCTCGGTGATGTCTTCAATGGCCAGCAATACGAGCTGCTGGCGGTGTATTTTCTGGGTTATCCGGCGGGCGTTGAGCAGCAGCACTTTTTCGCCCGACTCTTCGAAAAAATGGGTTATCTCAAAAGCATTTATGTATATATTCTTCGGTATGATATCTTCCAGCAACAGGCGCAGGCGCGGAATATCCCATTGCCGGTTGAGAAGCTCGTATACCAGCACTCCCTCCACCTCCTCCTGCCTGCACTTGAAGATGCGGTAAAAAGCCTTGTTGGCGGAGCTCACCCGGAGATCCTTATCGAGTATCAGAACGGCTTCGCGGATGGTGGCAAACACCGATTCTGCATATTCGTAGGACTCGGCCAGTTGCTCATTGCTCACCTGCAACTCATTGTTGATGGTCATCAGTTCTTCGTTGGCCGATTCTACTTCCTCTTTCGATGTTTCCAGCTCTTCGTTAATGCTTTGCAGCTCTTCATTGCTTGATACAATCTCTTCATTTGCCGTTTGCAGTTCTTCAACGCTGGCTTCCTGCTCTTCCACGATGGAGCGCATATCTTCCCGCGCCAGGTTCAGTTCGTCCTGCAACTGCTTGACCAACTCGTCTTTCGAAAAAGAAGTTTTGGAAATCGTGGCGGGCGGCGACGGCAGTTCCTCAAAGACTACCAGGAAAAGCATATCATCGCCGTCAGATTTAAGGGGCCTGACTTCAAAAGAGACATAAATAATTGCATTGTTCTGCTTTATTTCCAGCCCCGGCCTCTTTATCAGCTTACCCGATTTGGACGCCTTATGAATGGCATTGCGCAGCTCGAATGACAAGCCGGGCCGGGCCATCTTCAGCAGGTTAAGGCTCGCTTTACCCGAAGGCAGTTCGAGGAAATTGCCGGTAGCGCCTTTGGACAGCAGTATTTCCAGTTCATAATTCACCAGTACGCAGGCCGGTATGTATTTACTCAATAAAATGGTGTCGAGTATTTTTTCGAGATCAGGCGCGTTGCTGGTGGGTTTATTGTTGCGGACGCCGGTTGCTATCTTTTTGTCTTCATCAGGCAGGCGATAGTTCATATCGAACATGGCCTTTACTACCGCGTCTTTTTTCCGGCTGTATATCTTATATTTTTTTTCGACCTGCTGAAATAACTGCATGGAACTTCCAACGGTTTCACTTTTGCCGAGCACGAGGTAGCCCTCCGGATTAAGTGCGTAATGAAACGTAGCCAATACTTTTTTCTGCAATACCGTATCAAGATAAATCATCAGGTTGCAGCAGCTTATGAGGTCTATCCGGGAAAAAGGAGGATCCTTAAAAATATTCTGGGGCGCAAACACACAAAGGTCACGGATGGCCTTCACGATACGGAAACTGCTGTCGGCCTTCATAAAAAAACGCTGTAGCCGCCGGGGTGATACATTTTCCATTTCATGTTGTGAATAAATGCCGAGCCGGGCTTTTGCAATTGCTTTTTCACTGAGGTCGGAGGCAAAAATCTGTATGGCGGTGTTGGCGGAACGCTCGCCCAGGGCTTCCGTAATGATCATGGCCAGTGAATAGGCTTCTTCCCCCGTAGAACAGGCAGGCACCCAGATGCGCAGCGGGTCGTTGGGTGACTTGTTTTTTAAGATGCGCGGCAGCAGGGTCTTTTTAATGTATTCCATCGCTTCCGCATCCCGGAAAAAACTGGTAACATTAATAAGCAGGTCCTGGTAAAGAATAGTTACTTCTTCCGCATGCTGTTTGATATATTGAGCATACTCCTTCAGCGATTCCAGCTTATATAAAAGCATCCGGCGGACGATACGACGTTTTATCGTATTCATCTTGTAGTGCGTAAAGTCGGTGCCGAGTGATTTTTTCAGCAATTGTATAATGACGGTGAGGTCTTCATCGGTATTGCTGATTTCATCTTCGGTATGCTGCATCGCAAACCGGATGGCATCCGGTTTCCTGCTGATATGCACCAGTTCCAGCGCCATGTCTTTTGGAGAAAGAATTTTATCTACCACACCTTCCGCGACGGCCGATTTGGGCATGCTTTGAAATTTGGCCGAATCATCCTGCACGAAGGTAATGCCGCCCGCTGCGTTGATGGCTTTAAGACCCGCCGTTCCGTCATTTGCGTTGCCGGAAAGAATAATGCCGATAGCGCCTTCCTGCTGCTTATCGGCCAGCGAGATAAAAAAGTTATCGATAGGCATGTGTATGGCAGGCTTGGGCTTCCGTTCACTCAGCGCCACTACACCATCGACGACAATAATATCTTTATTGGGAGGAATGACGAATAAATGATTTTTTTTAATGAGCATTTTATGCGCGGCCTCCAGCACTTTCATTTTGGTGGCTTTGGAAAGAATGGCCGGTAACATGCTCTCATGTGTAGGGCTGAGATGCTGGATATAGAAAAAGGCCATCCCTGTATCGGGAGGCAGGTGCTGCAACAATTCCGTCAAGGCTTCAAGACCCCCGGCAGAGGCGCCGATTGCTACAATAGGGAAATGTTTGTTTTTTCGGGGTGCTGGCATGATTTTTTATAGCCGACAGAAAAAGCAGAACAAAACTGCTTCGGTCGGAGCAAAATAAACGAACTTCCAATGACTGGCAAAAAAAACCTGTCTGTCAACCAATTGCATAGGTATTATTTAATTTTTTTAACCTTGTAATGTCCTTTAATATGACGGTTCAGGAAAGTGCCTTTGGAACCGGCTGCTTTCATTTCTTTGTACACATTTTCAGGAACATCCAGGTAATCATATATTAATCCCGGTACAAAAATGATGCGCAGCCTGGCAGTTGCAATGTCGTAATATGTACCGGCTATTACAGAGGAGGGCATATTGTGGAATATTATACACAGATCAATTTCAGTAATGAAGCTATCTCCCGGTTTTCCAGGTCCTGCACCAATGCAATGATTTGTTGCTGCTGCTCCGCTTTAACAATACCACGGCAAAGACGATTGAACTTCCGGGTAGTGTCTTCCCAGGTAAACGGCCGGGTATAAAAGCCGTGGTAATCGTCTTTTGAACACGAAAGCTTACAGCCATCGGTGTATTGAATGTCTACCTTCGCCTTCATCTTGCCCGGGTATGCCTCTGTATAGGGGTCCAGCATGCCGGCGATGACCAGTGGTTTGTGCAATGGGAATTTAGTATGTACGAATACCTTCCGCAACAGCTCCTGCACATCGCTCTTTCGGATTCGTTCGGGTAAGAGTTGTTCGGGCCAGACCTCGCCATCGAGCACCGCCACGGCAGCGAGATAAAACAAACTATGATCGGCCTGTTCTTTGGTGGCTACATCCTGTCGGTCGCCATAGGCGCCCGAGCCGATAATATGATAGCAGGTGAGGAAGGTAGTGATGTCTATTTTCTCAATGCCGGTAGCGGAAAAATCTTTTTCTTTTCTCAGATCCATAATGGCTTCCAGGGCCGATTGGGAATGCACTTCGGCATTGTAGCTTTTAAGCACGCATTTGTGAATCAATTCAAAAGTTTCTTTGCTCCAATCATAGTCCAGCTTCATGTGGAATACTTCTTTGAAACCTTTGGGGCCTTCAAAAATGGCGATAGGGCCTGTCATGCCCTGGCGGGCGAGCAGTACCATGTTCACACAGTTCAGCGCATCGAAGGAAGAAGCAAAGCCCTTCCATTCGTAGGTGTAGGCTGCGCGGCTGGTGACCATCGGGCTGATAGAACAACCCGCCATTGCCAGGGCATGGGCTGCCTGTTCTTCGGTAAGCCCGAACATGCGGGACACTGCCGCGGTGATGGAATAAGATAACAACAACGTGTGATCGATGCCTTCCATCATCACAGGTATTTCTTCCACCAACCTGCATTCCAGCTGGTAAGCGATGGCCATGGCGGTAAGAAAATCTTTACCGCTGCTGTTTTTATATTGGGCGGCAGCCAGCAGCGAGCCGATATTGTCGCTCGGATGGCAGGTAGATTCTTTCCCCATATAATTATCCATAAAATCAGGATAGCGTATGAGGGCGGTAAACAACTGCGCCGCACGATCGAGAGGCAGGCTTTTCAGCAGGGGTACTTTACACGCGCCGCCTTCTCCCAATTGCTCCATCTGCCGGACCATTTTTTGCACGGATGCTTTGGTAGTGGCATGCAACAGCGAACCGAGCGAATCAAGCAAATGCCTTTTTAACTGGTCGATATTTTCCTTCCCGATGTCTTCAAAACGGGTGTTTAAAGCAAAGCGTGCAATCTGTTTCGTTTGTAATTCCTTTTCCATAGCTTTTAAATTCAACTGTTTACTACGGTGCCGCCGTTGGGATGCAGCATCTGACCTGTCATATAGGTAGCGGCTTCAGAAGCGAGAAACAAATAGGCGGGCGCTACTTCGACGGGCTGGCCGGGCCTGTCCATCGGTGCATTGGAGCCATGCTTGCTGGTTTTTTTCCTGTTGAACGTGGCAGGTATCAGGGGCGTCCATATTGGTCCCGGCGCCACGCCGTTGACACGGATGCCTTTCGGCACCAGGCTGGTGGAAAGGCTGCGGGTAAACGCTACAATGGCTCCTTTGGTAGCGGAATAATCCAGCAGTTCAGGACTTCCCTTGTAGGCCGTAATGGAAGCGGTATTAATTATACAGCTTCCTTTTATCATGTGCTTTAATGCCTCGCGGGTAATATAAAACATAGCAAATACATTGACCTGGAATGTATGCACGAGGTTTTTTGATTCCAGTTCCTCCAACGTTTTTGCATTGTGCTGCTCGCCGGCATTGTTAACCAGTATATCTATTTTTCCAAACTGGCGGATGGTTTTACTCACGAGCGCAATACAGTTTTTTTCTTTGCTGATGTCGCCGGGAATCAGCAACACCTGCGCGCCATACTCTTCGGCCACTCTTTTTGTTTCGCGGGCATCCTCCTGCTCATTGAGATAGCTTATTGCGAGCCGGGCTCCTTCCCGGGCAAAAAGTACGGCTACGGCTCTACCGATGCCGCTGTCTCCGCCGGTGATCAGCGCGACCTTATTCTTTAGTCTGCCAGAGGCTACATAGGCAGGATCGTTGAACACCGGTCGTGGGTGCATTTTTTGTTCGCTGCCGGGCAGGTGCTGTTTTTGTTCAGGGAGTTTTTTTGCTTTCTTTTTCATGGTAATTCATTCATTAAATGACATAGGTTATCCTCCTGTTTCACGGTATCTTATTTAACGAGTACCTGCTTATAACTGTATGCTTCCAGGTCCATATCGGCCGGTCCTGTAAGCACCTTTCCATCTGCATCGTAGCGGGCTCCATGGCAGGGACAGTCCCATGATTGTTCGGCACTGTTCCAGGCCACATTGCATTTCATGTGGGTACAGGTGGGATGAACGGCATGGAGTTCGCCTTGTTCGTCTTTGGACAGGGCAATGAAATGTCCTTCAAACTCAACCAGCCTTCCCTCACCGGGAGCGATGTCGGCCAGCGCATGAAGCTCTTCGTGCGAGGCAAGGCGACCAATGTATTGTTTAAGTACATCGGAATTTTCTTTGATGAAGTTGGAAAAACCGGCTACCGGTTTTATCCTGTTGGGGTTAAAAAGGGCTGTATAAGGATTCTCTTTTTCTAATAAAATATCAGTGAGCAAACGCGCAGCCACACTGCTATAGATCATGCCATTGCCGCCAAAACCGGTAGCTACCAGTATGTTTCCCGGCTGCCCGGGCATGTGGCCGATATAGGGCAGACCGTCTACGGATTCAAAATATTGTGAAGACCAGCGGTAGGCTACTTCTTCTATTGTAAAATTGGCGCGCAGATGACTTTCCAGCCGGAGAAAGCAGGCTTCTGTATTTTCTTCATGGGCCGTCTTGTGATCTTCTCCTCCTGCTATCATGTATTTCTTTCCGTCTATTTCCTGTGTCCTGTAATAATGATAAGGATCATACATATCATAAATAAGCCCGGGAGGATAATCGTGGTTGGCCAGCGTAACGGCCATGGCGTAGGTGCGATAAGGCGCACAGCGCAGGTTGAGCAGGCTGACCCCCGGCGGGATGTGGGTAGCATAGATAAGGTGATCGCAGCGAAACGCACCATTGGTAGTTTCAATGGTAAGGGGCTCATTATTTTCTGCGGCCTTTACCCGGCAATGTTCTACAACAACGCCTCCGGCTTTTTCAAAAGCCGCTGCCAGCGCCATCACATAACGTACGGGATGAAATTTTGCCTGCCGGTCTATGCAAAGCGCTTTCTCAAATGGAAAAGGCACCGACAGTATATCGATATAATGGGTTTCCACGCCCAGTTCAGCACAGGCCTGCTGTATTTCTTTCAGTTCTGTCGTTTGTTCTTTGTTTTGGGAAAACATGCCGGCATCTACTTCTTTGAAACCGCAATCGATGGCATAGTCATCGATATTCTTTTTTATAAATCGAATCGCCTCACGGGCAGCCTGTGCCACCAGTGCCGCATTTTCCTTTCCAAAATTTTTGATGATGGAGGGATAGGGCGTATCCATAATGGTGTTGAGGTGGGCCGTCGTACCTCCCGTGGTGCCAAAGCAAAGCGTGTTTGCTTCCAGCACGGCACATTGCAAACCTGCTTTTTGCAGGAGCAGGCCGGTGCTGATGCCGGTAATGCCGCCGCCGGCGATGATGACATCGTATTGCTTACTGCCATTTACCCAATTGCGGGGTTTATAAGCGGTAGAAGTATCCTGCCAAAGGCTGGTGCAGGCGCCGTCTCTTGCTATCATAGTAGTTGAGTTTAAAATGTATCATGCAAATTCATTCCCATGCTTGCCAAGGCATACAGCATTGGTAAAGCCGGTATGATCGTAGAATGATTTCCTCAACGGTCAAAACCGAAGATGCCCGCGTCGGGATCTTTTTTACCGGATACTAAGTTGGTAATGATTTTTGCAGCCATATAGCTAAAGGTGATGCCATTGCCGCCAAAGCCCAGCGCAAAAAACGTATGGGGCTTTCCCGGCAGGGCGCCGATATAAGGCAAGCCGTCTTTGGTAGAAGCAAAAACGCCCGCCCATTTAAAATCTGTTTTGAACGATATTCCGGGAAACAATTTTTGAAAGGCAGTTTCGAGGCTGCGGGTTTTGAAAGGAAGCGCTTTATCGCGCAAGCGGGCATCAGAGAAATCATCGTCCCTGCCGCCGACGAGGATGCGATGATCCGGCGTGATACGCAGGTAGAGATAAGGCCTGGCCGTTTCCCATATCAGTGCATTTCGATGCCAGAACCGGCTGGTTGGGTACGGCTCGCTCACAATGGCATAAGTGGATTGAAGCGTTTGTACTTTCTGAGGAATATACACAGCCGATTCGTAGCCGCAGGCAATGACCAGTTTGCGGGCCCGGATGCTGTACCCCTCGGTAGTGAATAATTCTACACCGCGGGGGTGTTCATGATAACGGGCTATTTCAGTGTGGTCGTAAACGCGCAGCGCCCGGCTGCGGGAATACCGTAGTAATGCGTGGGTAAGAGCGTAGGCCTTTACTTCCGCCGCCTGCCGGGAAAAAAGGGCTGCTTCCTTTTCAAACCCGAATGTATTTTTTACCGTCAGCTTGCTGAGCCATTGCAGTGAAATGCCCATTTTTTTCCTGGCCTCGTATTCCCGTTTCAATTCCGGTACATCTTTTTTGGTGGAGGCATATTGCAGGCTCGGTCTTCGTACAAAGGCTGCTTCCGGCAAGCGGCGGCAGATATTGCCGATTCCATCAATGGCTTCGAGGCAAAGCTGGTAACTTCTTATGGCATTTTTTTCACCTACCAGTTCTTTGAGCTTTATCAGCGGGGTATCTATTTCATATTGAAGCAAGGCCGTGCTGGCGGCTGTACTACCCATGCCTACATGCCGTTTGTCGACCACTATTACATTGTAGCCGGCCCGGGCAAGATGCCAGGCAGTTAGCGCTCCGCTAATGCCTGCTCCTATCACTACGACATCGGCCCTGGTGTTGTCTTCAAGAGAGGGATAGGAACGAATGATGCCTTTGTCAAGCAGCCAGAAGGGGTAATCAGTTCTCAGATCCATATAGCCGCATTTATACCGCTAGTGTTTATAAAAAACGGGCCAGGTAGAAATGGGTGACCGGCCGTCCTGGTTTTTACCGGGGTTCTGAACCTTTCTTCTGTGGTACAATCTTATAATCACCGTCCCCCATGTCTTTTATTCCGCGGGGCTTTTTCATTTTCGGTGCGG
>DASYCT010000270.1:0-4193 GCA_036500065.1 Chitinophagaceae bacterium
GGCCTGCCGCACCCGGTATTTATGGTAACGCTGGAATATCTGGTGATCTGTATAGCAGACCACTTTGAGATCGTGATCGATAAATCCCTCATGGATAGACGTGGGAATGGGAGTGAACTGGATATCGGCCTTTAAATCGGCAAAAATACTGTGCAGACGTTCCAGTTGTTTGGGGTTTTCGGCAAACAGGTAGATGGGGTATTTCTTTGCTTCCCAGTTTCTCAGGTCTTTTATCAGCAGGTCGAACTGGCGGTTAAAAGCGGGCTGTTCCTTTGTATTAAATACTATTTCAAAGCGGGTATGTTCCGAAGGCTGCCGCCCGAATTCGACGCGGTGTTTTGCCAGCAGCTGTTGTTCCAGTGCAGCCGCGCTATTGAAATCATCTGCGCCGGCAACTGCTTTTTCCAGCTTATCCTCATCATCGGCAAGGGCCTGCTGCCTGCGCGTGGTAGTGACGGTAGCTTCGGGAGCTTTTTGCAACTCGATAAAGAATTGCAGGTCTTCTTCCTGCACCAGGATCTTTTCTTTTACGATGTCCCAATCCTGTATCCATACGGCGGTATTGTCCGGGAGGAATTCCAGCAGGGAGATTTTTTCGTTGCTGTCGAACTGTGTTTCTACGTTGGGGATGATCGTTACCTGCAGCAGCTTGCGCTCGCTGAGCTGTGTTTCGGGATCAAAAATCCGGATGGAGTCCACCTCGTTGCCAAACAGCTCCACGCGGTAGGGCTTTTCATTGCCAAACGAATAAATATCGAGGATGCCTCCGCGAACGGCAAACTGGCCGGGCTCGTATACAAAATCGGTGCGTGTGAACCCATATTTCGTAAACTGTTCCAGCATTGCATCCACATCCAGCAGGTCGCCGGATTTGATACGGATCATATTGGCCGAAAGTGTTTTGGGCAATACTACTTTTTCAAAAAGGGCTTCGGGATAGGTAACGATAATTTTTTTATTGCCGCCCCCGCTCAGGCGGGTCAATGCTTCGGTGCGCAGCATCACATGGGATGAGTTGAGCAGCCGGAAATTCTTTTTGTTTTTGAACGAAGAGGGGAAATAAAACAGGTCGAGGGCCTGGGTAAGGTTTTCCAGGGTATTCTGGAAATAAGCCGCTTCCTCGGCATCGTTTAATACTACCAGGTGGTTTACCTGGGCGCAGGCGGGGTGTTGAAAGACGGCGCTTACCACCAACTGGGAGGCGCTTCCCTGTAAGTTTCTAAGATAGATTTGCTGGGGTTGGGACATGGTAAGCCTGTCCGCAATCGAAAAAATGCGGGAATCAGCCTGGTACCTTTCCATCAACTCATTCAGATTCATAACTACTCCTGTCAACAATATTCCTGCCCAATGAAAATTTTAGCAAAGATAACCCCTGTGTCCTTAATAAGTGGCAGAAGAATTAACCGTAATGGTGGCCTTCGCCAGCTTCTCCTTTTCCACGGTTACGGGGGCTATGTTGTTATTGGTATCGAATGCATTGGCATAAAAGCGATTACCCTGTTTTACAAATAAAGAATAAATACCCGGAGCCAACCCTACCGTAAATGCGCCCGTACTATCACTAAGCACCGTGGTGACCGGTTTGCTGTAGATAGCTGTGTAATAAGGAGAAACGCCTACGCGGCTTACCTGTCCCAGGTTGGTTGCCTCATATACATATATTGTTGTAGATAAACCCCTGGCTTTCTGCGGCTCGGCCCCTTTCATCGGCATACGGTTACCGCTTTCCAGGTACACAAACCCTGAGATGCCCTGTTTTATGCCGGGAGACTGCAAAGTCTTGCCTGGGTAACAAGTCATTATGCTTAAATTTAATAACAAAGGGATTGCAAAAAACTGTTTCATATTTCGTTGAAAAAGAGGATAAAACTTGATAAATTGAGGTTCTTTTATACTACTACCAAAAACTAAACCAGGCAGCCTACATTAAAAATAACAGGTTATGTTGAAAAAATGTTGCTTATTCACCGTACTCGGTTTTCTGTGCTTTATGACGATTGCTGTGCAGGCGCAGGTACAGACCAATACCGCGATACTTAGCCAGGCCTCAAAGGCCTTCAGGGCTTCAGAGAACGATAATTATGCCAAAGCGCTTTTGCTGGCCAAACAAAAAGGATGGCCCCTTGTCATTACCGGCCGTAATAACAAAATAGCCACCCTGGTCGGGGTGGATGTTTTTGGTTTTCCCAAATACTATGTAGCGTATAACAATACCATTGCCGCCGCCACTACAAAGGCCAACCAGCTCTGGCCGGGTGGAAGTTCAGGACTGAACCTGAGCGGTTCTTCGGCCAATATGAAGAATAAGATAGGAGAATGGGATGCGGGTAGCCCGCTCACTACCCATGTTGAGCTGGTAGGGCGTATCAATTACAAGGATGCGGCCAATCCCGGGGCTGTTGATCACTCCACGCACGTAGCGGGCACCATGATCGCCACCGGTGTGAACCCTATTGCCAAAGGCATGGCCTTTGAGGCGCAGGGCCTGATTTGTTACGAGTATAATGGTGATATTTCCGAAATGTTCGGCGAGGCCAATAACCTGTTATTGTCCAATCACTCGTATGGCATATTGGCCGGCTGGAATTTCAACAGTACGCAAAACCGCTGGGAATGGTATGGAAAGCCCGGCGATGCACAGGATTATAAATTCGGCTACTACAGCGTCGATGCGCAAAGCCTGGACTCCATCGCCTATAATGCCCCGAATTATCTTATTGTAAAAGCAGCGGGTAATAACAGGAACGAAAATGGCCCCGCGGTGGGACAGACTTATTGGGGATACAGCAGCAGCAGCCCCAACGCGCTGGTGAACCTGGGTGCCCGCCCTGCTACAATCAGCAGCAACAATGGTTATGATATTATTTCCTGGGATGCCAATGCCAAGAATATATTGACGATCGGCGCGGTAAACGGCATCCCTGCCGGTTATTCCAGTTCCGGCGATGTGGTCATGAGTTCCTTCAGCAGTTGGGGACCTACTGACGACGGGCGGATAAAACCAGACCTCGTGGCCGATGGAGTTGGTGTAACCTCCTGCGTGGCTACTTCCAATACGGCTTATGCTACTTTTGACGGTACTTCGATGGCTACACCGAATACCACCGGCTCCCTGTTCCTGTTGCAGGAGTATTACTCCCAACTGAAAAGCGGCAGCTTTATGCGTTCCGCCACCTTAAAAGGTCTTGCCATTCATACCGCCGATGAAGCCGGTCTCGCACCCGGTCCCGATTACCAGTTTGGATGGGGATTGCTGGACGTGTTGCAGGCATCAAAAGTACTTACGGCTGCTGTGGTGTCCAACAATGCGGCTACCAGTAATCACCTGGTATATGAAAACACATTGAACAGTGGAGTTCCGCAAACCTATAACGTAGTGGCTTCGGGCAACGGCCCGCTGCTGGCTACCATTTGCTGGACGGATGTAAAAGGAACGGTTGAAACAACGAATGTACTGAACAACCCTACGAAGAAACTGGTGAATGATCTTGATTTGAGAATTACCAAAACCAGTACGGGCACGGTATATATGCCCTGGATACTGGACCCCGCCAATCCCGGCAATGCCGCCACGCGGGGGGATAATAGTATCGACAACGTCGAAAGGGTGAATGTAGATACGGCGCAACCCGGCCAGGCATACACTATTACTATAACGAATAAGGGCGCCCTGGTCAGGGGTTCACAGGCCTATTCGCTTATCGTAAGCGGCGTAGGCGGAACAGCTATATGCACCACATCAGGAGCCAGCAATTCAGGCGGGGCCAATATCAGCAATGTGACGCTAGGCAGTTTTACAAATACACCTACGGCTTCCTGTACCGCTCCCAAGTATAACAACTACACCAACCTGGTAGCCGCCATACAACCCAGTCAAAGTATCCCTTTGTCGGTGAAAGTAGGCAGTTGTGATGTGGACAATCCCAAAATTGCAACAGTATATATCGATTATAATAATAATGGTGTCTTTACCGATCCCGGCGAGATGGTAGCGCAAAGCGGCACGCTTAGCAACGGCGGTGTATTCAGCACCACGATTATTACCCCCGCCACCCTGGTGCCCGGCAATACTTCGGTGATGCGGGTTATCGTTGAAGAAACTTCCACGCCCTCCTCGGTTACGCCCTGTGGCTTGTACGCAAAAGGAGAAACGGAAGATTACCTGGTAAAAGTGGGTAACGCTTCCAACG
>DASYCT010000271.1:0-25523 GCA_036500065.1 Chitinophagaceae bacterium
CCCAGAACGAGTGGATGCCTTTCTGGTTGGTGAATTGCCCGTCGTAGTTGGCGGAGGTATGGAGCGGCATGTGGGCATCGCCGATATAATGGGCGAGGTCGGCGGCGATGAACAGGATTTCGACTTTCGATTTATTGCGGAAGGCGCGGGTGAGTTTTTCCATCATATCCTCCATATACCAGGGCAGGATGCCGTTGGCCTCGATGAATTTAGCGTCGAACTTGTCGGAAGCCTCTTTGAGGGTTTGCGGCATGCTGTCGCCGGGATGGGTGAGGTAGTTCTCCAGGTCGATAAAATGGCGATTGGGTTCGGCTTTGTCGCCAATGAGTCCCCGGCGGGAATCGGGTACGGAGGACTCTTCCGTTATATAATCGATGTGGTTGTAAAAAAAGACGCGCATGCTGTCGGGCAGGGCAAAGACGGCGGCGCGGTTGATGTGCTGGTGGCCCCAGCGGCCCCAGGACAGCAGGGTGACGGTCACGGCGATGGTAAGGACAAGAAAAACGGGCCTTATGAATTTGTTCATGAAGATGGTTATTGTTAATGAATGTCTTTCAGGTCTACCAGCCAGTCGCCTTTGAAGCGGATGACTTTTATGGTTTGCTGTACATTCTTATAGCTGTTGGAATAGGTAAAATGACTGACGGAATCGTTTACTTTTTCTATGTTCTTAACGAGGATACTGGCATCTTTGAAATTGACCTTGTCGGCGTTGGAAAGGTGGTCGTAATCGGCTTTCCATTTGTCCATGATCATCTGGTTGGCTTTTACGGAATCCTGGTAGAGGTAGAATTCGGCCCGGTCGTAATTGCCGTCAAGGGAGGCGCGGATGAATTCGCGGGCGGCGTCTTCGGCGTCTTCGGCTTTTTGAGGAACGTCGTTGGTGCGGCAGGAGGCAAGGACGGTACAGATGGTAAGGGCCAGTATAAGATGTTTCATGCTTATATATTTCGATGCAAATGTATTGAAACAAAGGCGTTGGGAGGAACAAATTTTTGTGAAGGCGGCCATAAAAAGGCGCCATCGTTAGACGGCGCCCTGTTTTAATAATTCCGGATTTTTAGTATGGGTTTTTATTGCGGATTTCCTTCTTCGCGTTGTTTTTCCTTGTCGTAGGCGCGGATGATGGCTTTTACAAGGCGGTGACGAACCACGTCTTCCTCATCGAGTTCGATATGGGCGATGCCGTCTACGTTGCGCAGGATACGGACGGCTTTTTCAAGGCCGCTGCGCTGGTTACGTGGCAAATCTATCTGCGTTACGTCGCCCGTTATAATGGCTTTGGCATTGGCGCCAATACGGGTGAGGAACATTTTCAATTGCAGGTCGGTCGAGTTCTGCGCCTCATCGAGGATGATAAACGCGTTATCGAGGGTGCGGCCGCGCATATAGGCCAGGGGTGCGATTTCAATAGTGCGGGTGCTCATATAATACCCGAGTTTGTCGGCGGGGATCATATCATCGAGCGCATCATAGAGAGGGCGCAGGTAGGGATCGATCTTCTCTTTCAAATCGCCGGGCAGAAAACCGAGGTTTTCACCTGCTTCCACCGCGGGACGGGTAAGAATGATCTTTTTTACCGCCTTATTTTTCAGCGCGCGTACGGCAAGGGCGACGGCGGTATAGGTTTTACCCGTTCCCGCAGGCCCGATGGCGAACAGGATATCGTTCTTGTCGATACCGCTCACCATTTTCTTCTGGTTGGCCGTTCGGGCGCGTACGGTCTTGCCGTTGGGTCCAAATACAAGTATGTCGTTGGGGTTGCGGTCAATAAAGTTATCGACCACTTCCGCATCGTCGCCGCCGAGGATCTGTTCGAAATAGTTTTCGCTCATGTGCCCGTTGCGTTCGAGGTACTGAACGATCAGATCTATTTTTTCTTTGGCTGTTTCCACCTGCTCGGGTGAGCCGCTAAGTTTCACCTGTGTTCCGCGGGACAGTATCCTTAGCAGGGGGAATTTCTTTTTTAGTATATCGAGTTTGCCATTGTTAACGCCAAAAAATTCGATAGGGTTAACGCTTTCGAGGTTGATGATTGCTTCTGTCAATTCTATCCAGGTTTATAGCGCTGCTCACATTTCCAGGCAGGCAAGGCGCTGTTTACAAATAGTGTACGTCAGGAATAGAAGATACGGAATTTCCTGTTCATTTCAAATATAAACCAGGAAAATTCATTCCCGTTCCTGATATTATTAACAACGTGTGGATAAGCAAAAGAGTTGTGCCGGGATATTGTTTATTTTATAAAAATATATATTGCAGGTAAATAGCCCAGGCGCCATGAATCATAAGACTATATTACTCCGTAATGCTTTTTTAGCAGCAATGCTTTTGACGGCGGGTGCTGCCACAGCGCAGGCTGATCTTATTACCAATATCCCGGCCCGTCGTTCGGTTAGTCTTGATGGTCCCTGGCAATACATTGTGGACCCTTACGAAACCGGGTTTTACGATTACCGTTACAAGGAGCGGGCGGAGAACGACCGGGAAGCCTACTGGAGCACGGATGTGCCCGACAATAAAACTGACCGCAAGGAGCATGGGTATATTGATAAATACACGTTAAAGGTACCGGGCGACTGGAATTCACAAAATCCCGCTTTTACTTATTACGAGGGCACGATATGGTATAAGAAATCATTTGATTACCATAAACTGGCATCTTCCGACAAGTTGTTTCTTTACTTCGGGGCCGCGAATTACCGTACGGATGTGTACCTGAACGGGAAAAAACTGGGTATGCACAAGGGTGGGTTTACGCCGTTTGATGTTGAAATCCCGGATTCGGTATTGAAAGCGGCCAATAATTACCTGGTAGTAAAGGTGGATAACAAGCGCTATGCCGACGAAGTGCCTACGCTCAATACCGACTGGTGGAATTATGGTGGCATTACCCGCGATGTGAAACTGGTAGAACTGCCCGCCGTGGGAGCTATTGTCGATTATTTTGTCCAGCTAAAGTCCCCCGAAGCGCATAGCATCGAAGGATGGGTAAAGCTCAACGGAGTTCCCGGGGGAGGAAATATAACCGTGTCCATTCCTGAATTAAAGATAAAAAAGATATTTCCCGCCACTGCAACGCTGGTAAAACTGGCATTCGACCTGCCGGTATTTCAAGCCTGGTCGCCGGAGACACCCAAACGATACGAGGTGGTAATCGCCAGCGGTTCCGATTCGGTGCGTGAAAAGATAGGCTTCCGCACGATTGCAGTAAAAGGAAAGGAGCTGCTGTTGAACGGTAAACCGGTTTTCCTGCGTGGCATTTGCATTCACGAGGAAATTCCCCAGCAGGCGCGCAGGGCGTACAGCGCGGCGGATGCGGCGCAATTGCTTGGCTGGGCCAAAGAGCTTGGCTGCAACATGGTGCGGCTGGCGCATTACCCGCACGACGAAACCATGACCCGGCTGGCCGATTCGCTCGGGTTGATGGTATGGTCGGAGATACCGGTGTACTGGACGATTGACTTTGCAAGCCCGGAAGTACTCGCCAAGGCCAAAGCACAATTAACCGAAATGATCACGCGTGATCATAACCGCGCCAGCATCATCATCTGGTCGGTCGGCAATGAAACGCCGGTCAGCGAAACGCGAACCCAATTTATGAAAACGCTGCTGGAAACGGCCCGGGCGCAGGACCCTACGAGACTGCTGTCGGCGGCGCTGGAAGTCAATTACATGTCCGATAAGAACCTGCGTATCATCGATGATCCGCTCGGGCAATATGTAGATGTCGTATCATTTAATCAATACCTGGGTTGGTATGGAGGCACCACGCCCATTAGTTGCCGCACGGCCAACTGGGAGACGATTTACCAGAAGCCGTTGTTTATCAGCGAAACCGGTGCGGAGGCATTAGGCGGCTTTCATGCTGATTCGCTTACGCTTTGGAGTGAGGAATACCAGGAATGGTATTTCCGGGAACAGGTGGCGATGCTCAAAAAAATGCCGGCAGGGTTTACGGGTATCTCGCCGTGGATACTGGCGGACTTCCGATCGCCGCGGCGGAACAACCCGGTGTACCAGGAGGGGTGGAATAACAAGGGATTGATTGATCACAAAGGGAATAAGAAAAAGGCATTTTATGTATTGCAGGAGTATTACAAAGAAATGAAGAAGCGATATCAATAAGCACCGGCACGGAACAACTACCCAATTGTTAACGCCGGGGACGGGTGTGGATTTTTCCTATCTTCAAAATAAATTTAGGTTCATGAGGAAAATACTATTGTTACCGGTATTCCTGTTGGTTTTGTGTACGGGAGTGAGGCCCCAGGCGACACCCGCCGCTACGACGACCATTGCCATCAAGGCCGGACATCTTATCGATACGGAGAACGGCCGGGTGCTGGAAAACCAGGTCATCATCATCCGGGGCGATACGATCAGGGCAGTAGGCGCCGGCATTGCGATACCAGCCGGGGCAACGGTGATCGATCTTTCGAAAGCCACCGTGTTGCCGGGTCTGATCGATTGTCATACGCATATTACCATGCAGCCGGGTGAAAATTACTACGATGATATTTTCCGCAAGACCCCGATTGATTATGCGATCGTCGCTCATATCTATGCCAAACGAACCCTCGAAGCAGGGTTTACCTCTATCAGGGATGTGGGTTCGGCTGCATTTCTCGATGTGGCGTTGCGCAATGCCATTAACCACGGCGATATACCCGGGCCGCGGATGGAATGTGCTACCTTATTTATCGGTTCCACGGGCAGTCACGGTGATTTGAATGGCTTTTCACCTTTTCTCGACTGGCAGATGCCAAAAGAAATGAGCGGTATTGCGAATGGAGTAGAAGAAGTCCGCAAGCAGGTGCGTTACAATATTAAATATGGAGCCGATGTCATCAAATTCGGGGCGAGCGCGGGTGTGCTGAGCGAGGAAGAGAGCGTAGGCGCTCCGCAATACAGCCAGGAGGAAATGAATGCCATCGTAGCGGAGGCGACGCTGTGGGGGAAAAAGACCTGTGCACATGCACATGGCACGGAAGCCATTAAGATGGCGGTCAGGGCCGGAGTAGCTTCTATCGAACATGGAAGCCTGATAGACGATGAAGGCATCGCGTTGATGAAACAGCATGGCACCTACCTGGTGGCGGATATTTACAACGACGATTATATCATGAGCGAATATGCCCGGCTCGGGTATCCCGAAAAGATCCTTGCCAAAGAGCGGCTGGTGGGTAAGGCACAGCGGGAGAATTTCCGTAAGGCGGTGGCCGCGGGTGTAAAAATAGCTTTTGGTACCGATGCCGGTGTGTACCCGCACGGGTGGAATGGCAAACAGTTTTACCACATGGTAAAATACGGGCTGACGCCGATGCAGGCTATCCAGAGCGCTACGATCAGCGCCGCCGACCTGCTGGGATGGAAAGATAAAGTTGGTTCCGTGGTAGCGGGCAAACTGGCGGACATCATTGCCGTGAGCCAGGACCCGTTGCAAAATATCACCGTGCTGGAGAATGTACAATTTGTGATGAAGGGAGGAGTGGTGTATAAAAACACAATTACCAAATAATTAAATACGCTATAGCTTATATGCGATTTATCTTGCCCCTGTGTATTGCAGGCGTTTCTTTTTTTGTGGCATGCAATAATAACGCTCCGTCTTCAACACCTGTGAAAGAGGATACGATTGCCGCGACCAGTCCACCGGCTGCTAAACCGGCGCCCCTGCGTTCGGAGGCGGTGTTGCCGGACAGTTCCACTGCCTTTATCAATAGCAGCGACAGCGCGTTTGTGCTGCTGCCCCATCCCATCCATCTCAAAAGCGGTCTTTCGCTAAGCCTGAATATACCGGAAGGATATAATATCAGTGTGGCGGCCGAGGGATTGAACCGGTTGCGTTTCATGAGCAAAAGCCCTGATGGGCGTTTATTTGCCACCGATATGCATGATATCAATGATAACAGGAAGGGCAGGCTGTATGTTTTTGACGGGTGGGACGATTCCACGCACCGGTTTAAAAAAGTATATACCTACCTGGATAGCCTGCACAATCCCAACCAGGTGGCTTTTTATCATTACAAGGGTCGTGATTTGATTTACGTGGCGGAAACGGGACGGCTAGGCTATTATGAATACCATGCCGGTGATACAGTAGCGGCGGGCAAGCCTGTCGTGATAGCTGAATTTCCTGATTACGGGCTTAGTTATAAATACGGGGGCTGGCATTTGACGCGGAGCCTGGCATTTCATGAAGGACGTTTGTATGTCAGCGTGGGAAGCAGTTGCAATGCCTGTATTGAAACGGAAAATGTGCGGGCCACCGTGCTTAGTATGAACCCCGATGGAAGCGATAAGAAATTCTTTGCCACGGGCCTGCGCAATTCGGTCGGTATTAAATGGGTAGGCAACCAGCTGTGGGTGACCTGTATGGGCAGGGATTTGATTGGCCCGGATAAACCAGAAGATTTATTTCTGCGGGTAGACAGCGGCGTGGTATACAACTGGCCTTATTATGTCCCCTACGAGGGAAGGTACCTGCCTGATCAAAAAATGCAGGACACGGCAAGAATGCGGCATATACCCGTGCCTCCTCCACCGCCGGTTGCTTTTTGTGGGTTTAAGGCGCATTCAGCGCCGCTGGGGTTTGATTATTTCAAGGGATTTGAAGATGCGCGACTGGATCGTGCATTCCTGGTAGCGTTGCATGGGAGCACGACGGTAAGCCGGCAACGGGGAAATGCCATCGTGAAAATCATCGGCGGCAACCGTTATACGGATGTGGTGAATGGCTTCCTGACCGGTAAAGAAGAGAAAGACAGGAAGGGAAGGCCCTGCGACGTGCTGATGGTCGACCACCGATCCTTTTTCTTTACGGATGATTATAAAGGAGTATTGTATTATGTGTGGAGGGAGCGGCCATGAGCGCCTCCCGGCTTAAACGAAATATGGGGATAGGATCCGCGGTGGCGGTGATTATCGGCAGTATTATCGGGTCGGGGGTTTTTATGAAACCGGCTTCGATGGCGGCACAGACGGCTTCGCCCTTGTGGCTGGCGGCGGTATGGATAATCGCGGGGTTGTTTTCGCTGGCCGGTGCACTGATTTATGCCGAAGCGGGGGCGATGATGCCCGAGACCGGTGGCCTCTATATTTATTTCCGCAACATGTACGGCGATTTCATGGCCTTCCTTTATGGATGGGCAGGCATTGCCGTTATCAATACGGCCGCCGTGGCGGCTATTTCTTTTGTATGTGCAGCCTACGCTGATTTTTTCCTGCACCTGCCGCGGTTGTCACCGGCTGCGGAACATGCGATGGCATGGCATATACCGTTGCTGGGCAACCTGTATCCATTGGAAAACCTGGGTGTGAAAGCGCTTGCTATCGGGCTGGTGACAGGGCTTACCTGGCTCAATTATTTTAGCGTGCGTGCAGGGAGTTCGCTGCAGGTAGTATCTACCGCGGTAAAAGGGCTGGTGATCATAGCACTTGCCGGCGGTATCTTCTTTTCCGGTCATGGTTCCGCGCAGCATTTGGTTACGGCCCTGCACCCGAAACATGGCATCGGTTTGCTGAGCGGGCTGGTGGCTGCCATGACCGGGGCTTTTATGGCATACGACGGGTGGGTCAACCTTACTTTTCTTGGGGGTGAGATACGTAACCCGCAGAAAAATATACCCCGTAGCTTATTGATCGGCGTTAGCGTCTGTATTGTTATTTATGTACTCGTGAATGAGGCTTACCTGTATGCATTGCCGGTGGAAAAAATGGCGGCTTCGCCGTTGGTAGCGGCCGATGCCATTACGGCCGTGTCGGGAAAGACCAGCGGGGCCATCATAGCCGCACTGATCGTGGTATGTACGTTTGGGGCTGTCAACGGGAATATCATGTCCGTCGCGCGGGTAACCTATGCGATGAGCGGTGACAAATTGTTTTTTAGATGGGCAGGCAAAGAGCATCCGCGTTTTTACACACCGGGAAATGCGTTGTGGCTGCATGCGGCGTGGACCTGTATATTGATCATGAGCGGTTCGTTCGATATGCTGGCCGATATGTTTACGTTTATTTCATGGATAGCCTACCTGATGGGCGCTATCGGTATTTTTATATTGCGGAAAAAATGGGCTACGGTTCCCCGTCCTTATAAGACATGGGGTTACCCGGTGGTGCCGGCCCTGTTTATTGCCTTTGCCGCTTTTTACGTGGTGAGCACGGTGTGGAACGATATTACTAATTATTGTAAGGGGGAGACGCCGGTGATCAATTCGTTGCTGGGGCTGGTGATTACGGCGGCGGGGATACCGCTGTATGGCTATTTCAGGAAGAAGGCTTGAGCGAAAACAATATCCTGTTTTGGGAGTGAACCAAAGGAGGGAAGGACACGTACATAGTAGCAGAAGGTTAGGCTATGAAAAACGGAATAACTCCTTATATAATTCTCTCTTTACTGATTAGCAGCACTTTAATGCAGGTATGGGGTTGCGAAAAAAGCAAAAGCATGGTCAGCATAGCGGGGCCGGTGCAGCCGGATACGAGTGCCCATGTCCCGGATTCTTCCGCCCAACTGAATTACCTGGCGTTGGGCGATTCCTATACGATTGGTCAATCGGTTGCGGTGAGCGATCGCTACCCGGAGCAGGCATCCGGGTTGTTGAGAGGAGAGGGGCTGCATGTGCAGGACCCCGAAATCATTGCGGTGACGGGCTGGACCACGCAGGACCTGCTCAATGGTCTCAAGAGTAAAATGACGGCGTCTCCCAACGCCGTTTATTCCATGGTGACCCTGCTTATCGGCGTTAATAACCAGTACCAGGGGCGATCGCTGGACGAATACAAGACGCAGTTTACGCAGTTGCTGCAGGAATCCATTCAATTGGCGGGCAACCGGGTGCAGCATGTAGTCGTTTTGTCGGTGCCCGATTATTCGGTTACTCCCTTTGCATCGACCCTCAACAAGGCCGTTGTCGCCAGCCAGGTTGATCTATTCAACGTGGCCAATAAAGCTATTTCTCTCCAATACGGTGTACAATACCTCGATGTGACCACGGCTTCGCGCGAGGCGGCCAACGATCCAACGCTTATTGCGGGCGATGGGCTCCATTTCTCCGGTAAGGAATACCGGGTATGGTCATCCATGCTGGCGCCTTTACTAAAACAGGCTGTTCAGTAAGTTTTTTCTTTTATTATATGGTGGTTTTTTATCTTTGTTGTACGCATTAACCCACCCATTAGTTCCGTTTCACAGGCGGGAAAGTTGCTTTGGTGATTTCTTGGGTGCATCCCTTAATCCTTGTAGTTTGTCCTCACTGTCCTACAGTGAGGATTTTTTTTGTTAAGTTTGGCACTACAAAAACCAACCTGCATGCGAACCCGGCTACTCCTGGCTGCTATCTTTTTACTGCCCGTCCTGCTGCTTGCCCAGCCGGCTTCGACCGATGTCTTCTATCTTTTAAAGCCGGCCCGGGTCTTCGACGGGGAGCAGATGCACGAGGGCTGGCAGGTCCTGGTGAAGAACGGATCTATAGAAGCGGTGGGCAGCACTGTTACCGCACCGGCGAACACCCGGGTGATTGTGCTTAAGGATTGTACGCTGATGCCGGGTCTGATCGAGGGTCACAGCCATATTTTTCTCCATGCATATAATGAAACGAGCTGGAATGACCAGGTATTGAAAGAATCGCGGGCCGAGCGGACGGCCAGGGCCGTTAACCATGTTCGGGCAACCCTGCTGGCGGGTTTTACCACGATGCGGGACCTCGGCACAGAAGGGGCGATGTACGATGATGCGGGGATAAAACACGCCATTGAAAAAGGGGTTATCCCCGGTCCGAACATGCTGGTGGCCACCCGGGCCATCGTGCTAACAGGGACCTATGGACCAAAATCGGAATCGGCGGATGTGGATCTTCCACAGGGGGCCGCCGAAGTGGGCAATACGGATGAATTACTAAAAGAAATAAGCAAACAAATCAGCAAGGGCGCCGATGTGGTTAAACTATACGCCGATTATCGATGGGGCAGGGACGGAGAGGCGCGGGCTACGTTTTCAGCAGCCGATTTGACCCGGGCAGTGGAACTGGCCCGGAGCGGCGGGCGCATCCTGGCCGTGCATTCATCGACGGCGGAGGGCATGCGCCGGTCGATTGCGGCGGGTGTGACCACCATCGAGCATGGCGACGAAGGGGATGCCACTATTTTTAAAAGCATGAAAGAAAAGGGAATCGCTTTATGTCCCACGCTGGCGGCGAGCGATGCCATTGAACAATACAAAGGTTGGAAAAAGGGTATCGATCCGGAACCGTTGCGCCTGCAGGAAAAGCGGAAGAGTTTTAAAGCGGCGTTGGCGGCGGGGGTGACCATTTGCATGGGTGGCGATGTGGGTGTATTCCCGCACGGAGAGAATGTGCGGGAGATGGAATTGATGGTGGACTATGGCATGCCGGCGATCGATGTACTTCGTTCGGCTACCTCGGTCAATGCCGATGTGTTTGGTATCAGCAATAAAGCGGGACGGATAAAGCCGGCCCTGCCGGCGGATATTACCGTGGCCGAAGGCGATCCTTCGAAGAATATAAGTGTGTTGCGTAAGATAAGACTGGTGATGAAGGGCGGCGTAATTTATAAACAATAGCTACTGTGACAGGGTCAGCATACGTATCACGGTCTCATGAGCAGGATATTGCCGTATCAGGTCTTCGCGGCGGCCCAGTTCAAAATCTTCAAAATCGAAGCCGGGTGAGACGGTGCAACCTACCAGGGAATAATCGCCGTCGCCTTTCACTTTGGCGCCAAACCAGTGACCGCCTTTTACCAGGTGCTGGAAGCTTTCGTTGTTTTCGGGGTCATTGCCCAACATACTCCTGGTGAGTTTGCCCCGCAAGTCTATTTCATATATTTCCAACGGGTCGCCGTAGTAAAAATGCCAGAGTTCATCGGAAGCGATGCGGTGGAGTGCGGATATCTGTCCTTTTTCCAATAGAAAATAAATAGCACTGGAGGAAGGCCTGCTGCCATGAAAGCTGTCGGGAAGATGCGCCTGCGGTATGCGGATACCCGAAGCATAGACCCTCCGAAAGGCGCCTCCTTCGGTATGTGGCGAGAGTCCCAGTGTTTTTATCCAATAATCAGCCGGGTAACGCATATCAATGCTCAATTTTCACTTTTAAGTCGGTATTTCCATAATACCATGCGTTGAGCAAATCTTTATAATGAGTGGTGTCGGCTGCCTGGCAGGGCACAACAATGAATATTTTAAAGTTAACGGAGTCGGTTGTTTCCATTTGTATTTTGCTGTCGAAGTCTTCGAGCATCTTTGAATCTTTTATGTTCTCGAAACGCTTCAGGGCTCTTCTTTTATGAGGCGTTTCCAGCACAAACTTAAACCCGTTTTCAGGGGTTTGGTTTGTTGGGGCATGAATCATAGTAGTAGGCGGATTCACGGTGGGCCTGCTAGTTGCCTGGGTCGCGGGTGGATTGGCGGTTGTTGCCGGCGGAGTGGCGGCAGGAGCAGACGATGTTGTATTCGGCTGCTGGTTGGCGGTATCAGGTGCGATGTTTTTGGTCACCTGCGAGTCGGCCATAATCCTCACATTACTGTTTTGGGCCGCATTGTTATTGTCGGTGTTCTTGTTATAAAGGTAGTAACCGCCCCAGGCGACCACGAGCAGGGTGGCGATGATGCCCGCGCCCAGTATCAGTCCCCGGTAATTGATATTGGTTTTTTCATTGGCGGCATTTGTTTCGTCTGCCGATCCCTGTTTCTTTTTTGGGTCGTTCTCATCCGATTTTACCGGGAGGGAGGTGCCGGGATGGAAGTTAAACGAACCGTCCCTGTTTTTTTGCAGGGTGCCGATCCCTTCGAGGTAAAAGGGTTTGCCGATATTTAAAAACTGGTGGGCCAGCATGACGTACGAATCGAGATCAGCCTGTGCGAGGGCTTTCATTTTGCCGGTTTGCAATTTGATGAATTCAATCAATGAATCATCGAACTGGCCGATTGGTTTGGATACAAAAGAAATGCCTTCAATAGGGGCTTTTGTTTTTGCATTGTCATCGGAGAGTACGGCGGAATCATCCAGTGTAAAAATGCCTATGCCGGTTAAGGACAGCTTTTTATACTGGTACAGATATTGGGCGAGCAGGTTATCGACTTTCAAAGTAATTGGTTTTAGGTAATTGGTTTTACTGCCAAAATACAAATAAATCGCTGAGTTGCAAACAACTAAGAAACTAACCTTATTTTTGCAGAAAGCTCGTTATGCTGACAAAGGAGGAAAAGGAGTTTGTGGAGTGGTGGGCCCGGAACCGGGACCGGGAGAAGAAGTTGTTCCGACAGTGGCTGATTGGGCTGCCTATAGGGCTGGTTTTCGTGGTGCCCATTGTCCTCAATTTTGCCTCCGGGTGGCATAAAAGGGCTACTATGTGGGCCCGGGGGCATTCGGAGGACAATACGGGGGTGGTGCTGGCAGTAGCGGCGCTGATTATCGTGACGTTCGTGGCGATTTTCTACAAACAGCATAAATGGGACATGTACGAACAGCAATACCGGGAAATACTCGCCAAAATGCATGATAATGATGAGGTTACGGAAAGTAAAACTACCCCGGATTAAATCTTCCCAAGCAGCATATCGGATGGTCCCAAAGTCTATTGTATAGCCTAAATTCGCAAAAATACTGTTCAGTGCTTATGAGAAGATTCAATTTTCTGTTGATAGCTGTGGTTATTGGCTTACTCTGTACCGGTGGTTTGATCCTGGCCGGTTGTTTAAAAAGCAATAATTCATCTCCCTGCACCTCCAAGGCCGTGACGGTGGACGAGCCGGCTATCCTGGCTTACCTCGCTACCAATAATATTACGGGTTATGTGAAGCACAGCAGCGGGCTTTATTATAAAATCGATTCGCTCGGCAGCGCTGTTTCGCCGAATTCCTCTTCCAAAGTGTATGTTACCTATACGGGGAAGTTTACCGACAATACGGTATTTGATTCGGTGTCCGACGCCAGCAAAACGGGCTGGACGCTGGGTACGCTTCTCCAGGGCTGGCAGATTGGCCTGCCTTTAATCGGGAAGGGCGGCAGGATACATCTTTATATTCCTTCTGCGCTGGGCTATGGCTGTACGATCACAGGGCCTATACCGGCCAATTCGGTGCTGGTATTTGATATTACGCTGGTGGATGTGTTGTAAGTATCACCTTAGTATCGTGAGGTGAGTTCTTTTGGAAAGCCTTCCTTTGTATTTCGTAAATTGGCCTAAACCTTCATCTATGAGATTAGCACACCTGTTTAATACTGCATTTTGCAGTTGCCTGCTTACTGTCACGTACAGAAAAATAAGCCCTGGATTTAAGTCCCGTCTAAGTCCCCTCTTACTCCCGTCTAAGTCCCGTCTTTGTCCGGCCTCCTGAGGGCTTCCCTTCGGCCGACCTACGGGTCATGGAGGGGGCGAATTTGGGAATTGTTTTCATCCCTTATATTCCCCAAACACTTCCCGCAGGGTATCGGCGATCTCGCCGAGGGTGCATTTGTTTTCCACCGCTTCGATGACCACGGGCATGATGTTTTCGCCGCTGCTGGCTTTGTCGTTGAGGTCCTGGAGGATGGAATCGCAGCGGCCGGGGTCGCGGCCGTTGCGGAGGGAAACGAGTTTGGCTATTTGCACCGCACGGATACTGTCGTCTATCTTAAACGGGGGCACGGCGTTGTTGTCTTCCGACTGGAATTTGTTGACGCCGACGATGATCTTCTCACCGGTTTCAATCTGCTGCTGGTAGAGCCAGGCGCTGCGCGCAATTTCATCCTGTATGAATCCCTCTTCGATAGCGCTTACGCTACCGCCCATGGCGTCGATGCGGTTGATCAGTTCCCATGCTTTTTCTTCCACCTCGTTGGTGAGGGCTTCCACGAAATAGGAGCCGGCGAGGGGGTCCACGGTATCGGGGGCGCCGCTTTCAAAGGCCACCAGTTGCTGTGTACGCAGGGCAATGCGCGCGGCTTCCTCGGTGGGCAGGCTCAGCGCTTCATCATAGCCGTTGGTATGCAGGGATTGAGTACCGCCGAGTACGGCAGAAAGCGTTTGTATGGTGACGCGGGCGATGTTGTTCAGGGGTTGCTGCGCGGTGAGGGTGCTGCCGCCGGTCTGCGTATGAAAGCGGAGCATCATGGCGCGGGGGTCGGTGGCGCCGAGCTCTTTCATCATGCGGGCCCACATGCGTCTCGCAGCACGGAATTTGGCCACTTCTTCAAACAGGTTATTATGGGCGTTGAAAAAGAAGGAAAGGCGTTTGCCAAAGACGTTGATGTCGAGCCCTTTTTCCTGTGCGGCTTTCACATAGGCTTTGCCGTTGCTGAGGGTGAAAGCGATTTCCTGGACGGCCGTACTGCCGGCTTCACGGATATGGTAACCGGAAATAGAAATGGTGTTCCATTTGGGAAGATCGGCGGCGCACCATTCAAAAATATCGGTGATGATGCGCATGGAGGGTTTGGGCGGATAGATATAGGTGCCCCGGGCGGCGTATTCCTTTAAAATATCATTTTGTATGGTGCCGGATATTTTTTTGAGATCGGCTCCCTGCTGTTTGGCGAGGGCCACATAAAAGGCGAGCAGGATAAAGCCGGTGGCATTGATGGTCATGGACGTGGTGATGTCCTGCAGGCGGATGTCTTTGAACAGGGTCTGCATGTCTTCGATGCTGTTGATGGACACGCCTACCTTTCCTACTTCGCCATCTGCGAGCGCATGGTCGCTGTCGTAGCCGATCTGGGTGGGTAGGTCGAAGGCGACGCTCAACCCACTGACTCCCTGTGACAATAAATAATGATAACGTTTATTGCTTTCTTCGGCCGTGGAGAAACCGGCGTACTGGCGCATCGTCCAGAGCTTGCCGCGGTACATATCGGGCTGTACGCCACGGGTAAAAGGAAACTCACCGGGTTTTTCCTCCATGGGGGAGGGATCGGTGTAGATCTCTTTTATTTCGATGCCACTGTCTGTGTATTTTTTGTTCTCCGGCATAAGCAATGTTTTTGAGCTTTGAGTTCCGAGCCGCTCAAAACTTACAGCTAAAATTACCGCATTATCTTCTTGGCTTCATAGCTCAGGGCTTCCTGTACGAGGTTGTGCATGGAGCCGTTTTGCTGGTGCACCACAAAATCGAGCAGTTGTTTATTGAGGTCGGTGCCGGTGGTATCGGGCGGCAGTATACCGGCTACCTGGTTGATAAGATGGATGTTTTGTTCTTTGAGGTTGCGTACGGCTTCCCATGCTTCGGGACTTACATATATCTGTTGGGACAGGTTATGATCGAATTCCTGTTTGATGACCTGTACGAGTAACAATTGCATTTCGGTTTTGGTCAGGCCGGGCTGGTTGCTGCGGGATACGAGGTTGGGAATGGCGATACGGTCGGCCAGGATGACCAGGCGTTCGTAGGCCTGTAACTGGAGGGCGCGGGAGGCATCGGTAGTGGTGGGCTGCTGGACGCTGGCAAGGCTTTTTTTATCTTTTTGGTAGAAGTAAAAATAAAGGCCGCCCAATACGACGAGCAGGCCGGCGCCCAGAATAATCACGGTCTTGGTATCCATATTTGTGGTTTATGATGTGCAAATTTAACGGCTGAGGCCAATCGGCAAGGATTTATCTTTCCGTACCGGGGTGGTTAACCAATGGTTAAATCATTAACGCAGCGGGGCGGGCTGAATTGTTTGTCGTAATTTTTATCCAGATTTTACAACGTAAAAAAGATATACTATATGAAAAAATTACTTCTTCTCGCTGTACTTACTTTATCTCTTGGTGGCCTGGCGATGGCCAGCACTGTATCCACACCGGCTGGAAAAGCAAAGTCCGCGGTTCATAAACACCATCACCACAAGCATCACCATCATGGAGGCCGGAAGCCTGCATAGTGTTTTGGAAAATAATTGAAAGCCCTCCCGCTTTGGCGGGGGGGCTTTTTTATTGGTCAAACGGGCCGGGCATAAAAAAAGAAAACCCCGCGGTAATGGCGGGGCTTTCTTATAATATTATGGGGCCGGTTCTATTTAGTCGGGGCCTTTTTGGTAATAATTGCCGGTTTAACGGGGACCTTTTTTTCTTCGTGGGGCAGTAAATCGGCTTCACCGAGGGGTTTGCTTTTCGCAAAATCCACGAGGATGGGCGCTGCTACGAAAATAGAAGAATAGGTACCGGTAATAACACCGATCAGCATGGCAAAGGCAAAACCCTTGGTCACTTCACCGCCTACCAGGAACAGGATAAGCAGGGTGAGGAACACGGTCAGGGATGTCATGATGGTACGGCTCAGGGTGTCGTTGATCGATTTATTGATGACCTCGCCTTTGGAGGCGCCCTTCATCAGCTTGCTGTTTTCACGGATACGGTCGAATACAATTACCGTATCGTTCATCGAGAAGCCGATAACCGTCAGGATGGCGGCGATAAAGTGCTGGTCAATTTCCAGCGGGAACTTTACCACATCCTTAAAGAAGGAGAACACTGCCACGGTCACGAGTACGTCGTGCAGGAGGGCCACGATGGTACCGAGCGAATATCTCCAGTCGCGGAAGCGGATGAAGATATACAGGGTGATGATAAGAAGCGACCAGAACATGGCTTTAAAAGCGCCCTTTTTCAAATCGTCGGAAATGGTCGGGTCTACTTTCTTAGAACCTTCCATGTATTTATTGGTGCTGATAAAGTCTTTTTCGGTTGCTTCTGCGGGCAGGTAGGTTTTCAGGCCGGTGTACAGTTTGGTGACGACTGCGCTGTCGACGCCGAGGCCCGTTTCGTTGACCCTGTAATCGGTCGTGATATCGAGTACGCTGTTGGCGCCAAAGGTTTTGGTCACCGGCTCTTCACCGAATACCTTTCCAAGGTCCTTGCGTACGCTCTCTTCATTAACGGGTTTGTAGAAATTGACGATATAGCTGCGACCGCCCCTGAACTCCACGCCGTAACGGAAGCCGTGGAAGAAGGCGCCGACACCGAGTATCAACACCAGTACCGAAATACCGTACGCTACTTTGCGGTATTCAATAAACTTGAATGCAGCATGTTTGAAAATGCGTTTGGATATGGCGGTGAAATAATTAAAGTGACGGTTTTTGTTGGTCCAGAAATCCGTGATCAGGCGGGATACGAGGATACCGCAGAACAGGGATAACAGGATACCGAGGATCTGCGTGGTAGCGAAGCCTTTTACAGGACCCAGCCCGAAGTATAGCAGGATAAACGCTGTCAGCAACGTGGTTACGTGGGCATCGAGCACGGGCGGTAAGGATCGCCGGTAGCCGTCGTGGACGGCCATGGGGTAGCTCTTGCCCTTGGTAAGCTCCTCCTTGATGCGCTCAAAGATGATAACGTTGGTATCCACGGCCATACCGATGGTAAGCACCAGGCCCGCTATACCGGGAGCGGTAAGTGTGGCATTGAGGGCGCTAAGTACACCAATGGTGAAAAGAAGGTTTAAGATCAGGGCTATATTGGCAACCCATCCTGCTGTATTGTAATATACCAGCATCAGGGCGAAGATGACGATAAAGGCGATCAGGAAGGCTTTGCTGCCGGCTACTACCGAATCCTTACCGAGCGTGGGTCCTACTACTTCTTCCTGTACGATTTTGGCAGGAGCGTTCAGTTTACCCGATTTCAGAATGGCGGCCAAATCCTGTGCTTCCGTAACAACGGCATTGGAGTTTTTGCCTCCCATCGTGATCTGCGATGATCCGCCGGTGATAGGACCGTCGACATAAGGGGCAGAATAAACAACATCATCCAGTACGATGGCGATGGGTTTATTTACATTGTCGGTAGTCATTTTCTCCCAGGCTTTTTCACCGGCTTTGTTCATCGTCATATTGACGAGCACCTGGTTGGTGGCGTCGAAGTTCTGGCCTGCATCGGTGATAACATCGCCTTCTACTTTTGCCTTGTTGGTACCGGGAATGGTTTTGATGGCATATAAGCGGAGATAGTTGGCGGGTTTTTCGTTTTCGTCTTTTTCCAGTTTGCCCCACATGAATTTAATATTGGCGGGGAAACTGGCCAGTACCACGGGGTTGCTGAGGTAGCTGTCGACCATGGAAGTATCGCTGATGGGAATAATGCCCACATAATCGGTAAAGCGATCCTTCTGGCTTTTCATTTGCTGAGCAGCCTGGATGGAATAAGCGAATATGGATACGAGCTTTCCTTTATTGCTTTTGGAAAGGTCCGGTGCGGATGATTTCTTATGAGACGTGTCGCCACCGAGGAGATTGTGCAGGGTCGTATCCCCGCCTTTGACGCTATCGACTGCGGCTGTCGTTGCAGCGGCGGTATCAGCTTTTTTAGTGCCGTCGAGATAAGCTTCCAGCGCTTTATCGCCGCTCTGGATGGAAGGGAACAGCTCGCTGATATTGTAGACTTCCCAGAACTGGAGGTGGGCGGTGCTTTGCAGGTACTTGCGTACGCGCTCGGGGTCGTTGGCGCCGGCCAGTTCAACGGTGATGATGTCTTTCGTTTTGTCGAGGTTGATATTGGGTTGTGATACCCCGAATTTATCGATACGGTCACGCAGTACATTGTAGGTTTGCTGCATGGCGGCATCGGCCTCGGTGCGTATATAGTCGATTACTGCATTGTCGGAGGCGTCGATCTTCAGCCTGTTGCGGGTATTGTTGCTGTACAGGGGCGTCAGGGACTGGCCGGGGTTCACTTTTTTGAAAGCCTCTGCAAACAGCGTGATATAATCCGCATCATTGTTGAGCTTTTGCCTGTCGGCTTCGGCGAGGGCTCTTGTCAGACTGGGATCGTTCGGGTTGTTGGAAAGATTTTTGATCAGGTCTGATAACTGGATATTGAGCGTTACGTTAATACCGCCCTGGAGGTCAAGACCGAGCAGGAGCTCGCTTTCTTTTGCTTTCTGGTAGGATTGTCCCCACCAGGTAATGCTTTTGTCACGTGTACTGTCAAGCAATCGTTTAAGGCGCGCTCTTTCTACCTGGTTGAGGGTATCTTCATACAGGGCCTGTGCTTCCTGGTTGCCAGGATACTTCACAGCAGCAGTCGAATAATTGTTTTTCACCCATTGCTTCGCCTTAGCTGCCATTGCACTTTCATGCGAGTTCACGAACCAGGTGAAAGAAAGCTGGTATGCCGAGATCCCAATCAGGAGAACAGCAAAAATGGCCACCAAAATCTTCATTGGACTTTTTGTTTCGTTTTTTAGAAAATTTTAAAGAGGGGCAAAGATAGGGTTTTAAACCGATCCCCGAACTTGAAAAATAAGGCAAAAACGGGCTTTTTGAGGGGGTTCCAGGGTCCCGGGTTGCTGGTCGCAGGATAGTTGTTCGCGCCCTGCAACGGGTGACTTGTGACCAGTAACCGGCCGGCGGCTCAGGCAATGCGGCGGTAGAGGGCGCCGGGCAGGAGTTTTATCAATTGGGCGATCAGCCACCAGCGCCGGGTGATGTAGACCCGGAAACGCTTTTGCTCCAGCGCACGGACAATTTGATGAGCGGCTTTGCCGACCGGCGACACCCAGAAACGCTGTTCGCCTTTGGCCATTTTAGTATCCACGAAACCGGGCTGGATATCGGTAATCGTTACGGCCAGCTTCATTTTGCGCGCCTTGATATAAAGCCCTTCGAGGTAATTGCTCATAAAGGCCTTGCTGGCGCTATAGGCAGGGGCCAGGCCGTTGCCGGCTGCGGAGGCAAGGGAAGAAATTCCGGCGAGGTGCCCATGGCCCTGGCGGGCAAAATAGTTAAACCCATAGACGGCTATTTCGAGGAACCCGTTTACGTTAATTTGCGTAGTGGCCTTCTCAATACTCCAATCAAGGGTTTTGCTTACTTCCCCGTAGCCGGAATTGTAGATCAGCAGGTCCATCCCGCCGAGCTTTTGAATAAGCGTTTCCAGTTGGGGGATGTTTTCCGTGCCCGTGACATCAAAACAGGCGGTTTCCACCTGCCCGGGAAATTGGTCCTTTAGTTCCCGGAGCAGGGCATCTCTTCTGCCGGTGATGCCCACGCGGTGCCCGTCTTTTGCATATAGGGTGGCCAGGGTCCGCCCGATGCCCGAACTGCCGCCGATGATAATGATTTTTTTAGGAGTGGAAGACGTCATACGCAAATCTCAGTATTGTAGCGCAAACAACGAGCAGGAAAATGATACGGATAAACGCATTTCCTTTCAGCAACGCGAGGCGTGCGCCCAGCCAGCCGCCCATGGCATTGCAGGCAGCCATCGGCAGAGCAATCGCATAAATGATTTTTCCGCTCAGCGCAAAAAAGAGGATGGAACCGAAATTGGTGGACAGGTTCACAAACTTGGCATGGGCGCTTGCTTTCAGGAAATCAAAGCCCAATATGCTGATAAAGGCCAGTACCAGGAAGGTGCCGGCGCCGGGGCCGATAAACCCGTCGTAAAAACCGATGCCGCCGCTGATAGCAAGGGCATAGACTTGCTGGCGGCGAGGGCTATGCGTTTTGTGCGAATGATGCCCGAAATTCTTATTGATAAAGGTGTAAAGGGCAACGACCACCAGTACGGCCAGCAGGAAGGGTTTCATAAAATGATTGCTGACCACGGTGAGCAGTTTGGAGCCGGCAATAGCGGCTATAAAGGCAAGGGAAGCCATCATACCCAATTCCTTCCATTGCAAACGAACGCGGCGTGCATATTGAGCGGCGGCAAAACCGGTGCCGGAGAAGGCGGGGATTTTGAGCGTGCCGATGACCGTTGCCACGGGGAACTGCGGCAACAGCACCAGGCTGGCGGGTGTCTGTATGAGACCGCCGCCGCCAACGATGGCGTCGACAAAACCGGCCACAAAGGCTACGATACAGAGCAGTGTTAGATGGGGCACCATAAGGTGGGCGAAGGTAAAATAAAAAAGCCCGGCTGCTTACACCGGGCTGACAAAGGGATTTCCCGTCGTTCGTAGAAATGGTGGAGCCGATACCGAATCAGTTATCAGCAGGCATAGGCCAGTTCGTTGAACTGGCCGAGCATGGTGCGAATGCGTTCTGCCACTATTTTATCCGTGGTAGTAAATGTTTCTGTAAAAAATACATGGCTGAGGCGTTCCAGTTTTTCATAACAGTTGTCGCCGAGAAGAGTACTGAAATAAATGGAATCGTCGTTATTGGCCAGCCCCATAAAGCCGGGGGAGAACAGCTCTTCCAGTTTACTCTCATCGATGTATATTTCCAGCCGCCGGCCAAAGGTATGGGGGGCGTAGGTCATCGTGAGGTTCTTATACGCCGGCAGGATGAGCATTTCCACTTCGCGGGGGGAATAATCGGTTTCGAAGCGGTCCTGCGTTTTTATCTGTATATAGCTGGCTTCCGAGAGCTGGTTGATGATAATCAACCGGCCTTTGGCATGCTGAGAGACGTAGTTGACGGAGAACTCGTTGCGGGTCACAAATTCGGTAAGACTGTAGCTGGCGATGTTGGACAGTACCCCGCTCATGATGCGGCCCTTGTTGCTACCGGGAATATCCCAACGCATGCCATTGAGCCGTTGCTCCTTACTGAGGCTGGTGTGGAAGAAATAATTACCGCTGATGGTGTAGAAGAGTTCCTTCATAAGTGTACCTGGTTTATAAGATCCTGTAAATTTACGGTGGAATAAGGGTTATTTTGTAGTTGCAAGGGACGGGTTTGTTGTTATGGAAGACAATAAAAAACAGTAGTAGAAAACACTTACTTCATTTTACCGGGCAGCACCCCGAATTCCTTTTTAAAGGCCCGGCTGAAATTACTCAGGTTGGAAAACCCGATGCTGTAGGCCGCTTCCTTGATGGTGGTTTTCCCCCTGGAAATCATTTCCCGGGCTTTCAGGAGGCGGTTACGGTTGTAATATTCATATAATTTCATGCCATATACTTCCTTGAACTTGGTTTTGAGCTTGGTAGAGCTCATCATCGCCATTTTGGACAGGGCTTCTATGGAAGGAAATTTGTCGATGTCGGACCGGGTCAATACTTTTTCCACTGTTTGTATGCGTACTACATCTTCTGTTTTTGTATAATTTGTTTTACCTGTCTTTGCGCCCTTTACCTGTTTTGCCTGCAGGTTGATAAAAAACTTCTCGGCCAGCATCCACACACGGTTCTGCAGGACCAGTCGGCCAAAATCATCTTCCAGCCGGGTCTGGAATATCTCGTCGAGCAGGGACTTCGTTTCAAAATTGATGGTTTCACGGTTGACGTTTTTTATGCCATCGTTGGTATAGACCATCAGGTTCATGCGCATATCTTCTTTTAAGAATTTTTTTACCATAGCGGGGCTGAAATAGATGCCCACCCGCTGAAGGCGCGAACCTTTTGAGTAATGTATTTCCAGGTCCATATTGGTGGACGACATAAAAATATTGCTTCGTATTTTGGTATCTTCTTCGATTGCATGATTACCGGAGCGGAGGCGGAAAAAATCACTTACTTCTGTCTGGTTGAAGAATAACAGGATGCCATAATCGCTGCTGGGCCTGCGGCATAAGGTAAGATGCTGGTGAAGTTTGAAATTCATTATTACAAACGATATATCCCTTCCCTGGTTCATGGCGAATATGGTTCCTTTTCCAACGGCAGGGGGGAGGGTGAGACAATTGCCAGGCGCAGTGGTTTGCAGGTGCACTGCCAGCTTTTTGAGCCAACTGACAAAATCTTTTTGTATATACGTGAAAGGGGGTATCAAGGGATCTTCTTTACCTGCCTAAATTACAAAAAAAGGGTTGTAACCGTTAGCAACTGTTTTAATCTTAACATTTATTGTTTTTTGCCGGGAAAGACTTATATTTCCCTATATGCGCCCAGCGACGATTCATACCCCTACTTAGAACGTTGATGTATTGTTTTACAATACCGTATATGCATTATTTTAAGAGGCTTTTAATTTCACTGAGTTTGAGCAGCGCTTCCACGGGAGTAAGACGGTTGATGTCCATGCTTTCGAGCAGTTTCCTGATTTCATCGAATGTTTGTGAATGGGCGTCAAAAATAGACAGCTGTATTTTTGGCCCGGCCAGTTTTTTTACACGCTCACTGATGTCCGGGGTTATTGCTTCTGCATCTCCCACCTGTTTTTCTTCCAGTTGTTCCAGTATTTCATTGGCACGCTTCAGCAGCGATGGAGGCATGCCGGCCATTTTAGCCACGTGAATACCAAAACTGTGTGTGCTGCCACCCGGCGCCAGCTTGCGAAGGAAAATAACCTTATTACCTACTTCCTTATTTGTGACATGGTAGTTTTTTACGCGGGGCAGGTTGTTCTCCAGTTCGTTCAGCTCGTGGTAGTGGGTGGCGAACAGGGTTTTGGGCGCGGCGGGACTGTTGTGCAAAAATTCCGCGATACTCCATGCGATGGAAATACCATCGTAGGTGGAAGTGCCGCGACCTATTTCATCCAGCAATACCAGGCTGCGATCGGTGATATTGTTGATGATGCTGGCTGTTTCGTTCATCTCCACCATGAAGGTAGACTCGCCGCCACTTAAATTGTCGGAGGCGCCCACGCGGGTAAATATTTTATCGGTAAGTGGCACCCTTGCACTGTCGGCCGGGACAAAGCTCCCCATGTGGGCCATCAGGGTAATAAGGGCTGTTTGCCGGAGCAGGGCGCTTTTACCGCTCATGTTGGGACCGGTAAGAATGATTATTTGCAGCGATGCGGGATCGAGGGAAATATCATTGGCAATATAGGCTTCGCCCACCGGGAGATTTCGTTCGATAACAGGGTGACGGCTTTCCTTCAGCAGGAGTTCGTGGCCTTCGTGCAACTCGGGTTTCCGATAATTGTATTGCAGGGCATTGGCGGCAAAACAAACCAGGCAATCGAGTATGGCCAGCAGGTGGCCGTTGACCTGCATGGGCGCTATATAGTTTTGTAATTCCAACAGCAGCCTGTCATACAGTTCCAGTTCGATGGCGAGTATTTTTTCTTCGGCCCCGGTTATCTTTTCTTCGTATTCTTTCAGTTCGGGGGTGATATACCGCTCGGCATTGGTGAGCGTTTGTTTCCGCATCCATTCGGCGGGTACCTTGTTTTTATGGGAATTGGTTACTTCGAGGTAGTAGCCGAACACGTTGTTGAACGCAATCTTCAGGGAAGATATACCGGTGGCTTCGGCTTCTTTCTGTTGCAGGGTGGCCAGGTATTCCTTGCCGCCGGTGGCGATGCTGCGCAGGTGGTCCAGTTCTGCGTGTACGCCTTCCCGGATTATATTGCCTTTGATGGCAAGGGCCGGGGGATTTTCGGTTATGTGTCGTAGTATCTGTTCCACGATAGCAGGACAGGGATCGAGCAGGGATGCGAGGTGTTGTAGGTAGGGATTACCGGCCGTGCTGCATTCTTCTTTGATAGCGTGAATATGCTGTAACCCCCGGGCAATGTGTAGTACTTCACGGGGGTTGATCTTTTTAAATGGTATTTTCCCGGCCAGCCGTTCGATATCGCCGCATTGCCTTACATGACCGGTGATCTTATTGCGAAGCTCCGGTTCTTTGACCAGGAACTCCACCAGGTCAAGGCGCTCCCTGATCTTATGAATATCATTCAGCGGCAGGAGCATCCACCGCTTGAGCAGGCGTGCGCCCATGGGCGATACCGTGTTGTCAAGCACTTTGTGCAGGGAAGTATCCTGCCCGAAGGGGGTGCCGGTGAGTTCGAGGTTGCGGATGGTAAAGCGATCCATCCACAGGTAATCTTCCCGGTTAATCCGCTGGATGGAAGTAAGGTGCTGGAGGTTGGGGTGTTCGGTATCCTTCAGGTAATGCAGTATGGCGCCGGCGGCCACGATGGCGGCGTGAAGGTCTTCGATGCCAAAACCTTTTAATGAATGGGTCTGGAATTGTTTGAGCAGGCTTTCGGTGGCATAGGTTTCGTCAAACACCCAGCTTTCCAGCGAATAGGTATAGAATTTATTACCGAATATTTCCTTGAATTGTTTCTGGTGACTGCGCTGGAACACTACTTCAGCGGGTTTGAGTGTTTGCAGCAGCTTATCCACGTATTCCTGGTTGCCTTCGGCGACGAAGAACTCACCCGTAGAAATATCGAGAAAGGCGATGCCCAGGTTTTGTTCGGTGAAATATACGCCGGCGAGGAAGTTGTTGCTGCCCATTTCCAGCAGCTTGTCGTTGGTAGCCACGCCGGGCGTTATCATTTCGGTGACGCCTCTTTTTACGACGCCTTTGGCGAGTTTGGGGTCTTCGAGCTGGTCGCATACGGCCACGCGGTGACCGGCTTTGACGAGCTTGTGGAGGTAGGTATCCAGTGAATGATGTGGGAATCCCGCCAGTTCGGAGGCGCTGGCCGCCCCGTTATTGCGTTTGGTAAGGGTAATACCAAGCACTTTTGAGGCAAGGATGGCATCTTCTCCGAAGGTTTCATAAAAATCGCCTACGCGGAAGAGCAGGATGGCATCGGGATATTTTTGCTTAATAGCCCGGTGCTGTTGCATCATGGGTGTGTCTGAAGTCGCTTTAGCCATAGTGAGGGAAACAAATATAGGGGCTTTGGGGGCGTTGGAGAAAATCTTATGAATGGGGTGTGGAGAAGTTGGGGACGCGATGCTGTTCT
>DASYCT010000272.1:0-4116 GCA_036500065.1 Chitinophagaceae bacterium
CCCTAAATCCCTCTCCACGAGAGAGGGACTTTAGGAACCTAACCCTCTAACGACGGCCGCTAAACAGTGGCTGTCGTTTTTTTTTGCCCCGGTGTAAATGATATTCGGCTATGGCATCACAGAACGAATCAAGGTCGGTCAATATCTATATTAATGGTGACCAAGCCGACCAGACACTGAAGCAGATCCAGTCCTCATCTAAAAAGCTACGCAACGAGCTCGGCCAGCTGGTGCCGGGTACACAAGCCTTTATTGATAAGTCGAAAGAACTGCGGGAGGTGAATGATCACCTGGACGCGATCAAGGAAGATGTAAAAGGAGTTGAGGGTGCGATGGAAGGCCTGCAGACCGTATTGGAGTCGCTTGGTGTTGTGATGACAGCGGGGGCGGCGGTTGAGTTTGGCAAAGAATTGTTTGAGCTGGAGACCAGGGCCGATGGCGTTCACAATGCCTTTGTTAAGATCGGCGAGACCGAAGGGTACCTGGAGAAACTCCGTGTAGCATCCAAAGGCCTGATCGATGACCTTGACCTGGAAAAAATTGCGACAAAGGCTAATAATGCCAATATCCCTATACAGCAGATGGGCCTGTTCTTAAAGTTTGCGCAGCAACGTGCCGAGGAGACCGGTGAGAGTGTTACTGATCTTACCTATAAATTAGTTGAAGGGCTTGGCAAAGGCACACCCAAAGCGCTATCGGGCCTGGGCGTTAATGTGGCTGAAGTAAAACGGGAATTTAAAGAGACCGGCGATATGGTGCAGGCTGTGGCCAACATCATCAATAAGGAGATGAACCAGGCTGGCGATGACGTTGAGAACTTTGGCGAAAGGGTAGAAACAACTAAAACCAAGTGGGAAAATGTAAAGGATAAAGCGGCAGGGTGGTTTAAAAAAATATTTGCACCCGACCTGGCCGATACTGACAATATCGAAAAGTTAACTACCCGTGAGCTGAAGCAATTTGACGGGTATCAAAAACTGAAGGATGACCAGCTGAACACCGCCATCCAGAAGCAAGTTGCTCGTGATCAAAAATTTAAGGCTGCCTATCTGAAGGCACAACAGGAGCTGGAAGCCGCTCAGGATGCCGCAAATAAAAAGGGAGGTGATGTTTATACCGATGTGAGCGCCCAGGAATCCAAAGTAAAAGGCCTTGCGGAACAGTACCAGGCGGTGACGAATGCCCTATCGGTATTAAATAAAGAGCGTGAGAAACGCGGTGCAAAAGCGTCAGACGGCTCAATCGAAGCTATTGATCAGGAAATAACCCGCCTGCGTTCATTACAAAGCCAATTATCATCAACCTCTACTGAGTATAAAAAATATGAGGACCTGATCAAGGTACAGGAAAACAAAAAGGCAGCGATCACCGGCGTAAAAAAAGACGATCCGGAGATTAAAAAACTTGCGGAATATAACCGGATTCTGGAGGACACCCGACTGCAAACTGCGCTGCTGGCAGAGCAGGCCAGGAAAGGCACCGTAGATGACCTGGATGCCCAACTGGAGGTGATCCGGGCGAAATACGGTAAAGTGGTCGCTGAGATCAACAAGCTGCTGAAGGACCCGCATACTACGGATGCGATCCGGAAAACGCTGATGAACCGGCTTAATGTGCTGGGCTCGGATGAAAAGCTGGACGAACGCAATACGTCTGCCGCATTTAAAAGGGCCGAGGAGGAAAAGGCTAAAAAGGAAAATGATGATCGTGTAAAAGCGGCTTCCGGACAGATCGATAATGTTTACGGCTCTGCCAAATCGGATCTCGATAACCAGGAAAACAAGGATCTGAATAATGTCAAAGCCGCCAACCCGCAAACAGCAGAGCAGCTTCGCCTCAACATCCAGGATCAGTACGCCAAGAAGCAATACGACCTTGAGCAACAGCATTTGCAGGACATGAAAGACCTGTACACGGCTTACGGCAAGGACACTGCAGCGCTGGATAAAAAAATCGCCGATAATACGGTCAAGGAAAACGAGCGGGCTGCAAAAAAGAAAGAGGAGGATGCTAAGAAATATGTCGAGGCCAAAAAGCAGATCGACAATATGGAAATGGATAACCTGGCGGCTGGCGCCACTTTGCTGGAATCCTTACTCAATAAGAAAAGCGACCTGTATAAAGCTGCTTTGATCGTAGAGAAAGCCGTCGCGGTTGGCCGGGTGATCGTGAATACCAATCAATCCATTGCGGCCTTTGCAGCTGCCAATGCCGGTATCCCGTTAGTGGGTGAGGGCCTGATTGCAGCTTATACCACACAGGCCTATATCCAGGAAGGGATCGAGATCGCCAGTATCGTTGCCGCGACGGCCCAGGCGCTAAGCAGCGGAGGAAGCAGCAGCTCCAGCAAGCCTGGCTATGCTGATGGTGGTTACACGGCTGTAGATTATACAAAGCCATCAGGGTTTGTCCGCAGGCCTACGCTGTTTGCCAACAGCTCCAGCGGCCGGCAATTTTTTGCCGGTGAAGGTTACAAGTCGGAATACGTAGTCAGCAGCGAGCAGTTAAAGGACCCGGTGGTGGCTGACTTTGTTTCGACCATGGAAGCGCACCGGGGCGTTAAGCGGTTTGAGAACGGCGGTTATACCACGCAAGCCAATAAGGGCGCCGCGACATCCGCTTCCCGGAACCCGGTATCATCGAGCGCAGATCTGTCGCCCATCGTTGAAGGGTTAAATAAAATACACGCGGCTATTCAAACCCAGGAAGTAACGCTCAACTACCACTATTTTAAGCGCGAAAATGATAAGAACGTACAAATAAGCAACAATTCCCGTGCCTGACCAACCACAAGATATTGAGCTGCAGAACAGCGAGGTACAAGCCTGGTTCACGGATACGCTGCGGGCCGTCAAAGCCAGGTATACGCAGTTGATCCATAACCCGGGGCGCGGTAGTATCAGCGGTTCCACGCATTCGTCCTACGGGGAGATCGACCGTGTTTCCTTCCGCTTCAAACGCTATCTTATTTATGTGCATAAAGGTGCGGGCCGTGGGCAGGGCGGAAGCAAAGGTTCGCAATGGACCGATCCACACGGAAACAAACGATCAACCAACCCGCTTTCCTTTGGCAAAATGAATACCGGCCGGCGGCATGCGGAAGAATGGCTGAACCCGGTACTGGATACCGAAGTGCCGAAGCTGGCGGATATCGTGGCGAATTGTCAGGCAAATGCGGTCGTTAAAGCCATCCGGATCAAATAATTTTTTATAGCTTTAGGTTCACCAAAAACCTAAAGCTATGAAAGTGTTACTTGCGTTATTTATCTTCTTACCTGCAATTGTAAAGGCCCAATACATTGAACAAAGCCCAACAATACCCTTTGACTCTCTCGCTCACAAGATATGTTATACAGAGATCGTTAAAGTCGATTCGCTCAGTAAAGAGCAAATTTATACTTGTGTACGTGAATGGTTCAACAGATCTTTTGATATAGGGCATGCAGTTGTTTCAATGGACGATTACAATGCTGGGCACCTGATCGCGAGGGGTACAGTATTTGGTAAAAAATCGCATGGTCTCGGAAGAACCGGTATGACAATCTCATTTATTATTGACCTTTTCGTAAAAGATGGCAAGTATAAATATGTGATTACTGATTTTAACCTTTTAGCCGGGATTGATGGCAACCTATTACCTGATTGGGAATCAGCTGATCCGTACGCAATAGATCCTAAGCATAAAAATAAAAAAGGTGAATATACTGGCGCAGCACTCCAGTATCTCGGCATTCTTGATGGGAACATTCACTACATGATCAACAACTTAAAAGACGCGGTTTCAAAAAAACTCTATTCCTACAAAATGAAAAACGATTTTTAGGTATACCACTAAAATGGTATTGCAAAGCTGCCGCTTGGCGGCTTTTTTTGTGCTTGTAAATCCCGTTTACAATTTGCACTTTTGAAGTGCGTAATACAGTTGGCTTAAAGTCAACAAATCTTTTTCACGATAAAGCCCGGGCAAACTGGTGTAAGTCCAGCCTAACTCTTCGGTTCGCCGACTGTGTTACGCGGTGACCCGGGCCGTTATCATAATTTGTCTGTAATGCGTAACACAGAAAACCAACCAACAGCCAGGGAGCGGCTGGAAAATGAACTTCAATTTTTTATTAA
>DASYCT010000273.1:0-8428 GCA_036500065.1 Chitinophagaceae bacterium
AGCGTGCGGTAGGTATCTTCGGCAAAATCCTTGTGACCCGGTGTATCGAGTAGGTTCACCAGGTGATTCCTGTACTCAAAGGTCATTACGCTGGTAGCTACCGAGATACCCCGCTGGCGCTCGATTTCCATAAAATCACTGGTAGCGAATTTCTTTATCTTGTTACTTTTTACCGCCCCGGCCGTCTGGATGGCGCCCCCAAACAACAGGAATTTCTCCGTGAGCGTGGTTTTACCGGCATCCGGGTGGGAAATGATGGCGAATGTTCTGCGTTTATTGATTTCGTTACTATACTTCATAATCGCGGCAAAGGTAAGGGTTGAGCCGGATTTATCTCAACAGCAGCAGCTTACCATCCTTCCCGCAATCCCTCTTTCAACGCCTTGTGGTATTTCTTTAAATCGAAGGAATACAAATACGGCGATTTATGAGCCACGCCGCGCCGGGTATCTTTCAGCCTGCGCAGGATCTGGTAGCCCAGTATCCTGCGTTGAAAATTGCGCCGGTCCAGTTTCTTGTCGAGGATCGTTTCATACAAACGTTGCAGTTCCGGCATGGTAAACTTTTCGGGCAGAAGATTATAGCCTATCGGCTGGTAGCGGAGCTGTGAACGAATCGTCTCCAATGCTTTATCGAGTATCCCGTTATGATCCATCATCAGCGGCGGCGGCTCGTGCAAATCCCACCAGGCGCAATCCTCCGACAGCGTATCCGGCGCAGGCTCCACATGCGAGAACTCCACCAATGCATAATATCCAACCGTAATAAATCGCTGCAGTATCCAGTGATCCGGTGTGGAAGTGATCCCCTCCTGCCGCATGGTTTCCAGGTGGACTTTTTTATCCGACCTGTCCGGGTGGCCGAATACATGAAACTGTTGCAGGAACAACTGGTCAAGCCCTGTACGTTCCTTTAAAATGCGATTGGCGGCATCGTCCGTATGCTCTTCTTTGCGGATAAACCCGCCGGGCAAGGCCCATTGATTGATATGCTTCATCTTTACCAGCAATACCTTCAACTGGTTATCATGAAAACCAAAAATGATGCAATCCACCGACACGGATGGAAGAAATACCTCCCCGCCTTTTTGCATAAATTCCCGTATATCGTCCCTGGATCGCATAAAATGCTGTTGTGCTAAATAAATTAAAAAATACGGAATTATACTATCATGGAAAATAATATGTATCATAACATATTACAGGTACGTCGATTAAATTGTTATTTATATTTAACTAACTTGGATTCATGAAATCCTTCCTGCTGATCTTCCTCGCTTTTTGCCCCCTGTTCATTGCTGCCCAGGCCATCGAATTGCTCAACAGCGGCTCCGGCGTCTCCCTGCGCGGTCTTAGCGTGGTAACCGATAAAACAATATGGGTAAGCGGCAGCAAGGGTTCGGTAGCCCGCAGTGTCGACAGCGGTAAAACCTGGAAATGGCTCCCCGTGACTGGTTACGAAAAAAGAGATTTCCGCGACATTGAAGCCTTTGACGCCGTCACCGCCGTCATCATCGCCGTCGGCGAACCGGCGCTTATCCTCAAAACCGTCGACGGGGGCGATCACTGGAAACCGGTGTATGAAAACAAAACGCCCGGCATGTTTCTCGACGCGATGGAATTCTGGAACGAACAAAGCGGTATCGTTATAGGCGACCCCGTAAAAGGACGTTTTTTTATTACCCGGACCTTTGACAATGGCGACCACTGGCAGGATATACCCTTCGACAAACTACCCTCCGCCGATTCCGGGGAAGCCTGTTTTGCGGCCAGCGGCACCAACATAAGAAGCCTCAGCCTCGGCGAAGCCTGCTTTGTTAGCGGGGGGACTAAATCCCGGTTTTTCTGGAAAGGGGCTCCCATACCCCTGCCTCTCGTCCAGGGAAAGGAGACCAGCGGCGCCAATTCAGTGGCCGTTCGCGACCATGACAAACGAACGGGCAGCGATTACTTCGTGGTCGTAGGCGGCGATTTCAGCGCCGATAGCGCCAGTACCGGCAACTGCGCCCTTACCAGCAACGGGGGCAAAACCTGGCTTATACCGCCCGCTCCCCCACACGGCTATCGCTCCTGCGTGGAGTTTGTGACCAGGTCCAGGCTGCTTACCTGTGGCACCAGTGGCGTAGATGTGTCGGCCGATGGGGGGATGCACTGGAAACTGGTATCAAAACAGGGCTTTCACGTATGCCGCAGGGCCAAAGAGGGTAAGGCCGTTTTCCTCGCCGGCGGCGACGGTCGGATAGCCCGGCTGCGCTGGAAATAAGCTATATTTGCAAAAATTTTGCGCAATGCGGAAAGAACCCGAGCAGGACGATTTACTGGAGCAGGATGAACCCGAAGAGCTGTACGAGCGCTTTTCACTAACCGTGGACAAGGGACAGGAACCCCTGCGCCTCGACAAATTTCTCGTGGCCCGCATTGAAAACGCTACCCGCAACAAGGTGCAAAAGGCCATCGAGGCCGGCCGGGTACTGGTCAACAACAAACAGGTGCAGCCCAATTACAAAATAAAGCCCAAGGATGATATCGTCGTTTACAGCGACCGGGAAATACAGGGGGAGGAAATCATACCCGAAAACATTCCCCTCAATATTCCTTACGAAGACGATGATGTAATGATCATCAACAAACCCGCCGGCATGGTCGTACATCCCGGTTGCGGCAATTATACCGGCACGCTTATCAACGGCGCCGCCTATTACCTGATGCAGCAAAACAAATCCATCAGCGAGGACACCCTGCCCCGCTTCGGCATGGTGCACCGCATCGACAAAAACACGACCGGGCTCATGGTCATGGCAAAAACCGACAAAGCCGTCGCCTCCCTCGCCAAACAGTTTTTCAATCATACCGTCCATCGTCGTTATATCGCGCTGGTGTGGGGCGATGTACAGGAAAACGAAGGCACCGTCAATGCCCATATCGGGCGCAATATCCGCCAGCGTAAATTATTTGCAGCCTATCCCGATGGTGAACACGGCAAGGAAGCCATCACCCACTACACCGTGCTCGAACGCTTTGGCTATGTGACCCTGCTGGAATGCAGGCTCGAAACCGGTCGCACCCACCAGATACGGGTCCACATGCAACATATCGGCCATCCCCTGTTCAACGACGACACTTATGGTGGCGACCGCATTGTAAAAGGGACCGTTTTTGCCAAATACAAACAGTTCGTGGACAATTGCTTTGCCATTTGCTCCCGCCATGCCCTGCATGCCAAAAGCATCGGCTTCCTGCATCCCACGACACGCAAAGAAGTGATCTTCGACAGCGAGCTGGCGACCGATATGCAACAGGTGATTGAAAAATGGAAAATATATGTGAAGGCAAAGGGGATACAGGAGAACTAGAAGCTATAATCAAACAGCGTCGCCGTAAACACCCCTCTTTCCCTTTTCTTAAAAATGGCGTGCCATTCCCCGTTATAGCGCAGCAGTTTAGGCACCAGGTAATCACCGGCCCGGCCCATCTGCACTTCCATGCGCACGTTAAAATCATACACCCCCGCGTCATAGCTCAAATCGTAATTGCGGGCTACGATCTCCATGGTATTGCTGTTGAACCAGGTCACCATTTCATTGATCACCACATCGTTTTTCTCGCTGTGCGTTAAATCCGCCCGGGCGCGGATGGTGAATACATAACAAAGTTGTCCGTCGTATTCGCTCATATCGATGATGAAATCATAGAGCTTTGCCACATCGTCATCAAACAGGGCTATTTTATTACCGATAAACGGAATGCCGGGTATTTTCTTCCCCGGGTTGAAAAACAGCATCTTGAGCTGTTCCTTGTGTTTGGCAATACCCGATTTGTTTTTGAGGCTTAGTTCATCCCCTTTCACGATATTGTTATCGCCGCAAACCGTTCCCTGTGAAAAGAACAGTCCTGCATACAATTGCATCGTGTAATAATTCCAGTTTTTATTGGCGTCATACATATCGCCGGTCACTTTTTCATTCAGCACTTCCATGCTCCGGCAACCGTCTTTCACCGCCTGCCGGGTTTTGCTTTCCAGCGTGGCGATTTCATGCCCCTTTTTATCCAGCATGCGTACATCGTTGAGGGAAGTATAGCCGATGACTTTCAGGTTTTTGAATGCCTTGTAGAAAGTGGTATCGTTTTTTACACGTTCGATAAAGCCGGCCACGTTGAGTTTGCTGTGCACCACCACTTCTGTAAGCGTAACGGCTTTTTTACCGAGGTATACGGCAGAATCCTGCTGGGCGCTTGCCCGGCAAAGAAGAGCAAACAGGAAAAAAACAAGTAAAGAAAAGGATCGGTTATAATTCATCCGGGTATTACTGCTTTAATCGTGCCAGTCCGGGTTTTATTTGGCAAACATCATCTTATAATCCACTTTCACCTTCCCTTTGGAAATATCGTCCAGCTTTCCCTTCAGCAACTTTCGCTTCAGGGGCCGGAGATAATCGATGAACAGTTTGCCGTCGATATGATCGTATTCGTGTTGGATGATGCGTGCAGTGACGCCGTTGAATGTCTTTGTATGCCGCTGGAAGTTTTCATCCACATATTCAACGGTTACTTCTTCGGGCCGGCTTACGTCTTCGCGTATCTTGGGAATGCTGAGACAACCTTCGTTGTAGGACCATTCACCCCCGTTTACGCTTTTGATATGTGCATTGATAAAGACCTGTTTGATACCGGGTTCGTCAGGGTATTTGCCGTGTTCGTCCTCCTCGAGGTTGGCGAATACCTGGGCGCTGTCCATCACAAAAAGACGTATATCCCTGTTAATCTGTGGCGCCGCCAGTCCCACGCCGCTGCTGGCATACATGGTTTCCCACATATCTTCCAGCAGTTTGTCCAGGCCGGGGTAATCCGGTGTGATATCCTTTGCTACAGACCTTAAAATAGGCGCGCCATAGGCTACGATAGGTAGAATCATGGTAATCAAAAATTAATGCAAATCTAGGAGAAAAATGGTTACAAGCTCCCCATATACTCCTGCAACATGATCGTCGCCGCCACCTGGTCCACCATCCCCTTTTCCTGTCGTTGTTTTTTCTTCATTCCCATATCTATCATGGCGCGGCTGGCCATTTTGGACGTATAGCGCTCGTCGACCGTCTTTACGGGAATGGCAGGGAATTCTTTTTTGAGTCGTTCCACCGCTTTTTTCACCAGCGGCGTGGCATGCGTATCGCTATCATCCAGGTTCTTTGGCTCGCCGATAATGATCAACTCCACTTCTTCGCGTTTGAAATAGTCTTTTAGAAAATTAAAGAGTTGCGGCGTTTCTACCGTGGTAAGCGCGCTGGCAATTATTTTCAGCGGATCGGTCACCGCCAGCCCGGTTCGTTTCATCCCATAGTCGATAGCAAGTATTCTGGGCAATGGAAAAGTTTATGCGTAGATAAATAAATCGGCGATCACAAATACGGCAAACACCACGCTGGCGATACCGTTGGCCGTCATAAAAGCAAGGTTCACCCGGCGCAGGTCATTGGGTTTCACGACCGAGTGCTGGTAGACCAGCATGCCGGCAAATACTGAAACCCCTGCCCAGTAGGACCAATGGAAATGGCCCACCACGCCGCCATATTGACGGCCATACACACCGGCAAATATGACACAGACCAGGCTCAGCATGTGCAGCATCTCCGACACACGCAGTGCATTGGCTTTGCCCAATGCAGCGGGGATGGAATACAGTTGCTGCGATTTATCAAAATCTTCGTCCTGCAGTGCATAGATAATATCAAAACCGCTCACCCAAAATACAACTGCAAAGGAAAACAGGATGGGCAGCAGGGCGAAATGCCCGGTCACCGCAAGATAAGCTCCGATGGGCGCCAGCGAAAGACCGAGTCCCAATACAATATGACAAAGCGCTGTAAACCGCTTGGTATAGCTATAGCCCAATACCACCAGCAAGGCTACCGGTGACAGGGCAAAACAAAGCGGGTTGATAAACCAGGTGCAAACCACGAAGGCAATACAGCTTAATATAACAAATCGCAGGGCACTGTTGGCCGAGATGATGCCTTTGGGAATTTCGCGGATGGCGGTACGCGGGTTCTTCGCATCGAAACTACGGTCGAGATAGCGGTTAAACGCCATGGCCGCACTGCGGGCAAAAACCATGCAAAGCACTACCAGGACAAATAAGATCAATAAGCCTTTGAAATTATAGGCTGCCCTAAACGTTGCACCGGCAATATCGCCTTCCCAGGTCAAGCGGATGAATTTGTTTTCATAGGTGAACACCCCCAGGAAAAATCCAATCAATGCAAACGGCATCGCAAAAATGGTATGCGAAAACTTTATCAGGCTCAGGTAATTCTTGACAGTAGACACCGGCATTAAATATTATTGGTTATTGATGATCATTTTCTCCCGCACCAGCTCCCAGAGCACAATCCCTGCCGCCACCGATATATTGATCGAATGCTTCATCCCCAGTTGCGGTATTTCGATGCACCCCTCGCAAAGCGCCAGGGTCGACTGCTCTACCCCGCTCACTTCGTTGCCAAACACCACGGCCAGTTTTTCTTCCGGCCCGGGTTCAAACCGGTTTAATAGTATGCTCCCCGCTGCCTGCTCAACAGCCAGCACCCTGTAATTGTTTGCTTTAAGTTCGCTGATGGCTTCCGCCGCCGAGGCAAAATGCCGGGTAGCCACGCTCTCATCGGCTCCCAGGGCGGTTTTGGTGATTTGTTTGTGGGGAGGATGGGCCGTATAGCCGGTGGTATAAACCGCTTCCAGCAAAAACGCATCCGAAGTCCGGAATACGCTGCCGACATTGTACGCACTGCGGATATTCTCCAATACCACTACGACAGGTAGTTTCTCCGATTCCTTAAATTCGCTGACCGACTTCCGGTTCAGTTCCTCCATGCTCAGTTTGCGCATGCCGCAAAAGTATCGGAAAAATAAAGATAAAACGCCGGCGACGGGGAAGCTATTCTTTTTGGATACAATAAGGACGCAGTTTTGCCTTTAACAAAGGATAAAATGTGGGATCGTGTTGAACGGCAATACGTTTTGTAAAAGCCAGTTTATATATAGGAGGAGATGCAAAAATGCCGATTGCACCCCCCACTACGACGCCAAGAAGGGCGCCGATAATACCGGCGTTCTCCTCGTGCATTTCCGAACTGCCATGTGAAAAAGTACTACCCCCAATGCCCGCGCCGGCATAAATTCCGACCACAAAACCAACGACTCTTGTGTACGCTCCCCCATTGTAATGCTGCAGTTTTATTTTATTGATGCCGCTGTATAGGATTTCGCTGGAACTGCCCTTCTCCCCCATCAGCACTACGCTGCTATCAGTAGTCCTGTACAACTTGCCCGTTATTTTGTATGACGCTGTATAAACGATGGCTTTCCAAAGTTTGGGTTTCTCGTGTTGCTGACTAAAACAGGAAACGGTTGTTATAAGAAGAAGGAAAACCGGTAGAGCGTATAGTCTTGTACTTTTAACAAATTTTAACAACGAAGAGGTAGATTTCAATAGCATTACGGTTATGGTTGGTGTTTATACAAGACAATCGTACCAACTTTCTGCTGCCGGGGTGAATGCTAAAATAATGCTAATAGATGCTGCCGGGGTTATTCCAGCCCGGCAATTCCTGCCCCTTCACCTCTTCTGTGACCGTATACTGTTTCAAACAGGAAGGGCAGAGGCAATTATCGAATTGTTGCTTTAATTCCTTTAGCGCTTCTATTGGCACATGCAACGATTCGCACCAGCAGCCCGGCGCCTCGTTTTTGCAGCCAAAAGGCTGCTGGCATTTTGAACATTGCTTTTCCAATTGGTTGTTTTTATTATATGTTCAAAGATAAAAAATCCTGCTTTCCAGCCTATATGCGGTAATAAATACCAAAAGCGACCGTTTTGCCATAAAGAAATAGTTTTTTACTTTTGAGTGTACGTAAATTTACATCTTATGGCGTCTCCTAATATCTATCTGCCCGTTAACCTGCAACAAATCGCTGACCTGGTAAATCAGCTTCCCAAAAAACAAAAGCAGCAACTGGTAAATTTATTGCTGGAAGAAGATATTACTATTACAGAAGAACAAAAACAAATCGTCCGCAACCGGATAAAAAAATACAAGGCCAGCCCTGCCAAACTGGTCAGTGAAGCAAATGCATGGAAAATGATTAATGCCTAGTGAAAAAGTATAAACTATTCTTTACCCCCGAAGCAATTCAGGAAACAAAAGATGTTGTTACATGGTACGAGGAACAACAAAAAGGCCTGGGCAGGCGATTTAAAAGACTTCTCAAAAAAGAACTTGATACCATACGTCAAAATCCCTTCTCCCGTTCCATAAGGTATGATAGTGTTCGTTTTGCTATAACTCCGGTTTTCCCCTATGCAGCCCATTATACAGTTGATGAATCTACCCGTCTTGTAATTATTCTGGCAGTCCTTGGCTTCAAACAGGACCCAA
>DASYCT010000274.1:0-10617 GCA_036500065.1 Chitinophagaceae bacterium
GTACTCGGCAAAAAGATAAAAACCGAGCTTCATCGATGAATATTCCTGGTGATAGCCGAAGTTCAACTCGTTCTCCGCTTCCGCCATATCGAAAGGCGTACGGTTACACTCTGCAAAAGCACAGATGATAAAGATCAAAAAAGCAAGTGGCTGGTAGCACACATTCCATATCCCGCTGGTCACCTGCTGTTCCACGATCGTTTTCAGGCTCAGCGAGCCCGTCAGCATCAGCAGGGAGATCAGCGAAAGCCCCATCGCCAGCTCATAAGAAATCATCTGTGAAGCGCCCCGCAGTGCGGCCAGCAGCGAAAACTTGTTATTGGAAGCCCATCCGCCAATCATAATGCCGTAAACACCCAAGCTCACCACACCAAAAATATAGAGGATACCGATATTGATATCGGCTATCTGCAAGCCCACATGACGGCCAAAAAAGTTAATAGTGCCTCCCCAGGGAATTACTGCACTGGTCATCATCGCCGTCAGCATCGCCAGGCAGGGGCCAAGGATAAAAAGCAACCGGTTGGAAGTATTGGGAATGATCTCTTCCTTCATAAACAGTTTCAACCCATCGGCCAGCGGTTGAAGTAGGCCAAACGGGCCAGCGCGATTGGGCCCGATGCGATCCTGTATAAAAGCAGCAATCTTCCGTTCGGCATAGGTTTCATACATGGCTATTACCAATGAGAGTGACACAATCACCACAATCAGCAGCAATTTCTCAAGGAGCAGGAGCCAGTCGATAGCAAGTAATACCATTTTGTTATACGTCTTTTAATTATATATTCTACGCCTCCGGCTTATTAAAATCATCCGAATGCGCCGGCCCTTCAATAGCGCTCAAATGAATATCCGGCCGGTTTACTTCACTGACCGAATGAATATCCATCAGCAATTTGGGACTGCGCCCGTTATGAATAGCAGAAAAAGTTTCGTTCGGCATCTTCAGCCCTTCGTAATGCCCCTGTGCGATCACCGAGTGACGGTTCACCAGTGAAGGCCCTTCCACTACCCAATCGGCCGCATCCTTCTTTTCAAACCGGCATTCATTGCAAATCCAGTCTTTCACTTCTCCCCATTCATCTTTCCGTGCCGTGACACGAAAGACTTCCTTGCCCCGCATCCACAACTGCGCCTTGCCGCTGCATTTGGGACAATCCCGGTGCGCATCCACCGGTTTGGTAAACCATACCCGGTTTTTAAACCGGAAGGTCTTATCGGTCAGCGCCCCTACCGGGCACACATCGATGATATTGCCGATGAAATCATGATCCAGCGATTGTTGAATATAGGTAGCTATCTCCGCATGATCACCCCTGTCCAATATCCCATGCACCCGTTTCTTCGTTACCTGGTCGGCCGTAAATACACAGCGGAAACACATGATGCAACGCGTCATATGCAACTGGATATACGGCCCCATATCATGCTTTTCGAATGTTCTGCGCTGGAATTCGTAGCGCGTACCCTCCTTGCCATGCTCATAGCTCAGGTTTTGCAGATCACATTCCCCCGCCTGGTCGCAGATAGGGCAATCCAGCGGGTGATTGATCAGCAGCAGTTCTACCACCCCTGCCCGGGCATCCAGCACTTTTTCGCTGGTAATATTTTTTACAATCATCCCATCCATCACGTTGGTACGGCAGGAAGCCACCAGCTTGGGCATGGGGCGTGGGTCGGCCGTTGAGCCTGCCGCTACTTCCACCAGGCAGGTACGGCATTTGCCGCCGCTGCCCTGCAGCGGGGTATAATAGCACATGGCCGGCGGGGCTATTTCTCCCCCGATGCGGCGCGCCGCATTCAGGATGGAAGTACCCGGCTCCACTTCAATCGTGATGTTGTCGATGGTAACTTTAAATAATTTCTTTTCTTCAGCCATAGTATGTTTTCTTTATGCTGGTACTGCTACCGGCCTCGGATCAGCATAATGCGCCAATCCATAATTTCGCTGCAGGCATTCCGACGGGTTTTTCACATGCCATTCAAACTCATCCCGGAAATGCCGTATCGCTGCCGCTACCGGCCATGCAGCCGCATCACCCAGCGGGCAAATCGTGTTTCCTTCTATCTTACGTTGAATATCCCAGAGCAAATCGATATCGCTTATCTTGCCCTTCCCGTTTTCAATATTCTTCAGGATCTTTTCCATCCAACCCGTTCCCTCACGGCAGGGAGAACACTGTCCGCAGCTTTCATGGCGATAGAACCGCGCGAAGGTATACGTATTGCGCACCACGCACTGGTCTTCATCCAGCACGATAAAGCCCCCGCTGCCCATCATGGAACCGGTGGTAAAACCACCGTCGGAAAGACTTTCGTACGTCATCATCCGTGTGTCGCCCTTGGCTGTTTTAAGCAGCAGGTTGGCGGGAAGAATGGGAACCGATGAACCGCCCGGTATACAGGCTTTCAATCGCTTACCATTGGCAATACCGCCGCAATATTCATCGCTGTAAATAAATTCTTCTACCGAAATCGTCATGTCAATTTCATACACACCCTGCTTCTTTATATTGCCGCAGGCGGAAATCAGCTTGGTACCGGTTGATTTACCTATCCCAATCTTCGCATACTCCTCACCGCCCAGGTTGATGATCGGCACAACCGCCGCCAGTGTTTCCACATTGTTCACCACCGTCGGGCGATCCCATGCGCCTTTTACCGCCGGGAATGGCGGCTTGATACGCGGGTTACCCCTTTTCCCTTCCAGGCTTTCTATCAGGGCCGTTTCCTCCCCGCAGATATAAGCGCCGGCGCCCCGGTGTACATATATTTCGCAATCGAACCCGGTACCCAGGATATTCTTACCAAGCCAGCCGTTGTTCTTTGCTTCGGCAATGGCCTGTTCGAGTATGTCAACGATCCAGGCGTATTCGCCACGGATATATATATAGGTAGCATTACTGCCCAGCGCATACGAACTCACGATCAGCCCTTCAATAAGCAGGTGCGGCAGGAACTCCATCAGGTAGCGATCCTTAAACGTTCCGGGCTCACTTTCATCGGCGTTGCAGACCAGGTGACGAGGCACGCCTTCCGGTTTGGCGATAAAGCTCCACTTCATACCGGTAGGAAAACCCGCACCGCCACGGCCGCGCAGACCGCTTTTCTTCACTTCTTCCACCACATCGGCAGGCGATGTCTTAAATGCCTTTTCCACCGATGCATATCCCCCGTTCTTACGATATACATCATAAAAACGAATGCCCTCGATATGCGCTTTGTCTATTAATACTTTTCTACCCATTCTATAGTGATAGTTGTTAATGCTTTTAATTCGCGTTTCTCCTGCACTCCGCTATAATGCCGTCTATTTTTTCTTTTGTCAGGTGCTCCCTGAATGTCTTACCCAGCTGCATCATCGGCGCATAACCGCAGGCGCCAAGACATTCCACGGTTTTCAGCGAAAACAGCCCGTCGGCAGTAGTTTCGCCCGGTTTGATGCCCAGCGTATCGCTGATATATTTGATAATATCATCGCAGCCGTTGATCATACAGGGACCCGTCTGGCAAACCTCGAACATATACTTGCCGACCGGTTTTAAATTATACATACTGTAGAACGTAGCCACTTCGTACACTTCTATCGGCTCGAGGTGCAGCAGCGACGCCACATAATCCATCGATTCTGCGCTCAGCCATCCGCCAAACTCATCCTGCGCCAGGTGAAGTACCGGCAACAGGGCGCTTTTCTGCTTACCCGCCGGGTAGCGGGCCACGATCTCATCTACCTTCTTCAGCTTTTCATCCGAAAATTTTACCATATACTGTTCATCCCTTTTTACATTCAACAATTACATTCCCCATCTCCGTATCCCTCCGTTCCAACATTAATTATTTACGCATCCATCTCCCCTGCAATCAAATTCATACTGCTCATCGTCATGATGGCATCGCTCAGCATGCTACCCCGGGTGATTTCCGAATACGCCTGGTAATAAATAAAGCAGGGCCGGCGAAAATGCAGGCGGTACGGTGTACGGCCACCATCGCTGATTAAATAAAACCCAAGCTCGCCATTGGCGCCTTCCACACTATGATATACTTCACCGGCAGGAATATCCGTCTCGCCCATGATGATTTTGAAATGCCAGATAAGCGCCTCCATCTTGGTATATACGTCTTTCTTCTCCGGCAGGTAATATTCGGGCACATCGGCATGAAATACTTCCGCATCGGCGCCTTTGAATTCCTGTACTTTTTTATAGGCCTGTTCAATAATGTCCAGGCTCTGCCACATTTCTTCGTCGCGAACCAAAAAGCGATCATAGTTATCGCCTGTTTTTCCGACCGGTATGGTAAACGAAAAATCCTCGTAACTGCTGTAGGGGCTATGTACCCGCACATCATAATCCACCCCTGCCGCACGCAGGTTGGGACCGGTAAATCCATAGCTCAATGCCCTTTCTGCGCTGATGCCACCAGTGCCCTGCGTACGTCCCATAAAAATGCGGTTGCGGCGAAACAGGTTGGCAAATTCTTTCAGTACGGCCGGGTATTCTTTCAGGAATTTTTCCAGTTTCTCAAATGCCGTTGCATTAAAGTTGCGCTCAAAGCCGCCGATACGGCCAATATTGGTCGTAAGCCGAGAGCCGCAGATTTCTTCGTATATCTCGTAAATCAGTTCGCGGTATTGCATCACGTACAGGAAGCCGGTATATGCGCCGCTGTCTACTCCCACAATGGAATTGCAGATCAGGTGGTCCGATATACGGGCCAGCTCCATGATAATAATGCGCAGGTAGTCTACGCGTTTGGGGATTTTAACGCCCAGCAGCTTCTCGCAGGTCATGTGCCATCCCATATTATTGATGGGCGAAGAGCAATAGTTCAACCGGTCCGTAAGTGTGGTAATCTGGTACAAAGGCCTGCGCTCGGCCAGCTTTTCAAAAGCACGGTGTATATAACCGATAGTCTGGTCGGACGACACGATGCGTTCCCCGTCCAGCTCAAGAATATTCTGCATTACCCCGTGCGTTGCAGGGTGCGTGGGTCCGAGGTTAAGCGTTGTCGTTTGCTTTTCAATAGACCCCTCGGGCAGCTTGATATGATGGTGTACTATCTCAGACATTCCAGCCTCTTGTTTTAAATGTTATTTACTCATGCGACGCTCCATTTTCACATTATCTTCCAAACATCGCATCATCCTTATCAATCCTCGTCTGATCCTCCAGCGGAAACTCCTTGCGCAGGGGGAAATAATCCATTTCGTCCACGTTCAGTATCCGTTTCAGGTTGGGATGGCCGATGAAATTGACGCCGTAAAAATCGTAGGTCTCCCTTTCCAGCCAGTTGGACGCAGCATACAAAGCGGTAGCGCTGAACACATCCGGTGTTTCAATAGCGGCATATACCTTAAAGCGGATACGCACATTGTCGACGAGGTTGTGCAGGTGGTACACGACGGCCAGTTCCCGGCCTTTATTATCGGGGTAATGAACGGCGCAAAGATCCGTCAGGAAACGAAAACGCAGCTCCTTGTCGTCAAACAGGAACTGCATCACCTTCAGGTTCATTTCTTTCGGCGCTTCAAACGTCAGCAACCCATAGGGCTCTTCAAAATGAGATACCTGGTCACCGAATTTTTCTACCAGCCTTTGTTTAATTGTATCGTTCGTCAAGCTCATATTTATAGTCATTCTTACCAGCTCGCCACTCACTATTGTATCCCGTAGCTTTCCATTAATTGTTTGTACTGCGGTCCGTTTCTCCGGCGGATGCTTTCCTTGCCCACCAGCTCCTGTATTTTTATAAACCCATCCAGCACGGCTTCGGGCCGGGGAGGACATCCGGGTATATATACATCCACGGGTATGATCTGGTCGATACCCTGCAATACGCTGTACGTATCAAAAATCCCGCCCGAGGAAGCACAGGCTCCCATGCTCAGCACCCAGCGCGGTTCCGCCATCTGCAGGTACACCTGGCGGAGTACAGGACCCATCTTTTTGGCAATGGTCCCCATCACCATCAGCAAATCGCACTGGCGGGGTGAAAAGCCCACCCGCTCGGCGCCAAAACGCGCCAGGTCGTAGTGAGAGCCCATCGTAGCCATGAATTCAATACCGCAACAGGAAGTCGCAAAAGGCAGCGGCCAGATGGAATTCTTCCGCGCAAGACCTACCACATCGCTTAGTTTGGCCGTAAAAAAGCCTTCCCCGGTATAGCCGGGAGGGGCGTCGGCTACATGAATAGCCTTGCCACCTTCATTTTTCACATTATACTGTACTGGACGAGCCATAACAAAAGATTTAAGCTTATTTTAATCCTCCCACTTCAAAGCGCCTTTTTTGATGATATAGAAGAACCCCGCCAGGAAAAAGGCCACAAAAAGCAATACGGCAAGAAATCCATCCAGGCCCAGGTCGCGGAAATTGACCGCATAGGGGTAGAAGAAAATAACTTCCACATCAAACAAAACAAACAATATGGCGACCAGGAAGTATTTTATTGCCATGGGATGGCGGGCATCGCCGTGCGATTCTATACCACTCGAAAAAATCTCCAGTTTATCACTGGTTTTACGCTTTGGTCCAAGCCAATGGGTCACTCCCATCATCACACCGATAAAGAGTACGGCAAAAATCAACTGGATAGCGATAGGCAGGTAACTTGCAGAGCTGTTAACGTCTGTCAGAGGAACATTGGCTTTAAGTAGGAACCACGTCATTTTTCAACATGAATTGTTGTCCGGCAAAAATAAGGCAGCACCCTCAAATTCCAAGTTTAGAAAAATAAATTCCCAAAAATAAAACCCTCCCGCCAATCAACGGGAGGGTTTTTATATAAAAAGTCTTTATTATTAGAATAGCATTAAAATGTCGATACCAAAACACCCGTTTTACCGTTTGTGCTGACTTCTATTTTGCCCCGCCCGCTGGTTTAGGTTTAGTGGCTGGTTGCCTGGGTGGTGGTGGTTTTCTGCTGAGAATCTCGATGTATTGCTTTGCGGTTGCATTATTGGGATCGATATCCAACACTTTCTGCAGGTAATCGATGGCTGCTGGTTTATCCTTTTTGACGTTGTTGGAATAACCGGCCAGGTAGAGATACGCTTCAACAATCATCGATTTGTACTTAACCGAATCCGATTTCTTAGCTACATCGATCAATTTTGTATAATCATCCAGGGCCGCGCCTTTCTCGGCCGTTGTATCAATACCGTTATTGGAACGGGCTGCCCAGAAATAACCAAATACCTCGTCAGGAAATTTTGTTTTATATATATTAAACACAGTTATGGCGGAATCGTACATTTTAGCCTGGTAAAAAGCAAATCCATAATTGTACAAATCGGTTTTATTAGCCCGCGGGTCAGTATAATATACCATGCCCAGGAATTTGGCCTGTTCTGCACGGTCGCCTACTTTCTTGGCCAGCGCAGCTGCATCGGCCATTAGGTTCAGCTTTTCCTGCAAAACAGTATCCAGCTGGATAGCCGTTTCATAGCTTTTAAATGCTTCCGTTTCATTGCCCGGGAATTTGGCCAGCACCTGCGCCCGGAACGTATAGTCCATCGGCACAAAACCTTCCGGCTTTTGCTTGGCGAAATACAGGTCAAGGTACGTCTTTGCATTGGCGGAATCACCTTGGTCGTTGTACGCATAGGCGATCAGTTTGTAATAACGCGGATCGGCCTTGTCGCCCAACGCCTTGATCTTATCCTGCGAAGCAGCAATCGTTTCAGGATATTTCTTTCTTATGTACAGCATGCTGACGCGATCGTAATCATTATTCGGACCGGGATCTGATACTGCCAGGTATTTATCAAAATACTCGGACGCCTTATCAACGTCACTATGATAATAATAGTAAATGAACAGATCGTACAGCGCCGGCGCAAAATTGGGGTCCATTTGCACCGCATCTTCAAACGCAGGGATAAAGAGTTCCTTGTTTCCCTGTGTCAGGTATATCTTACCGATCCGGTACTTGGCGGCCGCGAGTTTGGGGTCGATGGTCAGCGCTTTCTGGTAAGCAGTAACGGCGCCACCGCCATCCACCAGTTTGCGGTAGGCATCTCCCATTATCAGGAAGGTATTGGCATCGTTAAACTTTTTTATCTGCGTGGCGGTATTCAGTTTTTCAATCGCATAGTTGGCATCGCCGGCCTTGGTATTGACATTGGCGGCCGCTACGCGGTTGAGTACTTCGATGTCTTTTCCTTTGGTCAGGCTGATGGCCGTTTCAAACCGCTGTTTCGCATCATTGACATTGTTTTCCATCAATGCTATCTGGCCCATCCCTATCAGTATCAGCGGGGCGCTTCCGTTGGTCGCAAGCGCTTTCTGGTAAAGGTCCTTGGCAGCAGCCGGGTCCTTTTCAGGGTTCTTGTCATCCAGCAATGTCTGTCCGAGCCAATACACGGCTTCCAGGTTGTTGGGGTTGGCGGCTATCGCCTTTTCAAATTGCTCACGGGCACTTTTGTAACGTTCGTAATAAAGAAACTTCTTTCCCTGGTCAACGTTTTGAGCCAACAAAGCACCGGCGCTTACCGCTACTATCATGAGACTTAATGTGATTCTCTTCATTGTTGCTTCTTTGTTTTGTTGTGATCTTGTAAATTTATTGAAAATTAGCAAATCGCTACTCATCGATTTTGGCATTTCGCTTATTCAGGTCCATTTTCGCAGGCCACAGGTAAGCCCTTTGAAAGATAAGCTGCCCTCTTTCGTAGATAAGGAAATTGGTAAAACCGCTGCCGAGTCCATCATAATTTTCCTTTAAAACATAGTACAAAGCCCGCACCAGCGGGTAGCGCCTGGTAGCGATATTGTACTGTGAAGGCGGCAGGTACACAACCGGCTGACACTGAACACACTCAATCAATGCTATCTTCAGCTTTTTCAACAGGTTTACCTGCTCCTCATCCTCCGGGTTGCCTATCCAGCTCACCCCCACCATGCCGATGGCTCCCTCGTTATTGCTGATATAGTCTATCACCCCCCGGCTGCTGGTAGCCGCCATAACGTTTTTGCCCAATGGCTGGCCGGCCGCCAGGCTGTCCGCCACATACCGCACCGTACTGGTGGCCGACAACCCGTCCAGCACCACCTTATAGTGACCAAACCTGCCCGTCGTGTCACCCTTTACCATCGCGCGTATGTCCGCCATATCAAATGCGGTGTCTTTGCTCTGCCCGTTGACCAGCACCGCTATCGCGTCAAAAGCCAGTTTCCCATACCGCGGTATACCGCCGTTCATTTGCTTCGTCATCAGCGACTCCTCGTCGGCCGTAAGCCCCCGGGTAATGATGACCATCCTGATGCTGTCATTATCCAAATCCCGGATGCAGGCCGCTTCGGGTTTGTAATGAACGATAATATTCGCCCCCTCGTGGGAGGCTTCAAATACTTTTACCTCCGCGTCGATAACCGGTTTAAAAGATTCATCCGCACTTATTTGTATGGTACCGCTCGTTAGTGTTTCCGTAGTAGTATGCCCCTTACGGTGGCAGGATACCAGGAAAGCGAAAGCAGTAAATATAGCAAGCAACCGCAGGGCGGAAAATGAAAACAAAGCCTTACACATCCTAAAAGTAATTTTTCTTATACCCGCGGTACATACGGAACCCGCCATACACAATACAAAGAGAGGCAAAACCATATTTCAACAGGGGGTCAAGATCAAAATCAATGTTCATCAGCTGGTGTGAGAAAATAAGAAACAAACCGGCGCACATTATCAGTCCTCCCATGCCATAATCCATGATTGACCTCCTCAAAATATAGTTTCTTCTTTGATTTTCCTGCGGGTCGCTGCGCATTTAATGATAGTTTTACCTGCCGGGCAAGTTAATGAAATTTAGTTGTCTGTCACCTCAAATATTATGGGAATCGTATAGTACACCGCCACAGCTTTCCCATGCTGCAGGCCGGGTTTCCACCGGGGCATCTTATTGATGACCCGCATAATTTCCTTTTTAAACACGTTGTCCGTTTGTGCCGGAAATTCCACGTCTGCCAGGCTTCCTTCCCTGCTGACCACGAATTTTACCGGCACCCGCACCCGTTGCCCCGCTTCCACCGCCTCTTCCGGCACCTGCAGGTTCTTTCCGAGGAACCGCAAAAGTGCTGCCAGCCCGCCGGGAAATTCCGGCATCACATCGGGGTGCTCCGCAATGGCCGGTTCCACAGGCACGGGGTCCGCCGCCGGGGCCGTTGCCGGGCCGCTTCCTTTCGAATGATCATCCCCTGCCGTGCTGTTATCATTCACCGGTCCATCCCCCAGGCTGGTTTTATCGCTGATCACATTGTCCCGCAACTGGTCGACAGTAGGCAGCGTATCGACCACGGCATCATTGGGCACAATCACCGGGATCGTATTATTAATAGCAGGCAAATGAGACGCCGACGGCGGCGGGGTCACAGGCGGCGGAAGCGGATCTCTTGGAATATCAACCGGGATAAATTGAACAGAATCTATTACCGGCGCTGCCAGTATCCCGTTGCCTTTCGGCGGCCGGTTAAAAGAGAAATAATTTTCCGCCAGCAGCAACAGCACAATACCCGTTACCAGCGCAAGCGACCGGTACAACCGCGTATTATATTCCTTCCGCAACGTGTAAGCGCCGTACTGCTTGTTGCGGTTTTCAAAAATAATGTCCAGTGTATCACT
>DASYCT010000275.1:0-3075 GCA_036500065.1 Chitinophagaceae bacterium
GAAGCATGCTCCTAAAATCTTCACCGAAACCTGCAAAATAGACTGGACGCGGCCGGTAGACGATATATACAATCTTATCCGGGGCCTGTCGCCTTATCCCGGTGCGTTTACCCAATTGCAGGGCAAAACGCTGAAGATATACGGGGCAAAAAAAGAACATGCCGCCTCCACTGCGCGGTCGCTGGAATGGCAGACCGACCATAAGACCTGGTTGAAATACACCGCGGCCGACGGGTATATCTATGTAACCGAATTACAACTGGAAGGAAAAAAGAAAATGACCGTAGAAGAATTCCTGCGCGGCTACCGCTTTACTTCTTAATCATCAACTGGGAGGAATCGGTAACGATGATCTGCGGCTTGCCGCGATAGTCTTTAATCTCTCCCGTCACACAAACTTGTTTGTTGACAAGAAATTCTTCGGGCTTATAGCTGAATTGTTTCCGCGCCTCGCCATAGATCACAAACGTAAACGGGTTATTGGGATAAGCATCCCCCATGTTGAGCAGGGTGGGCTGGTCTTTGCCGCTTTCAAAAAAACGGCCACCGAATACTTTATCGCAAACCGTCGCCTTCTCCCCGATATGTTTTGCCGCATCTTTGGCCGGTATGGAAGATTGTGAAAAGGAATTAAAGGCAATAAAGAGGACCGCTACGGAGAACAACGACCGGATCATCATACGTGTATATTTAGTATTTTATATCCACTCCAAATTTCGCAGTGTTCACCTCCAGTTCGGCGGCAGCAGCATCGCTGATGCGAACGGTGAGCCCGGCGCTTTCCTTCATATCGGGCAGGCTGCCGAGCACTTTTGCATAAATGGCCCTGCCATTGACAGGATTATCCACTTTTATGATGCTGCCCACGCTTACATTGTTCATCAACGCGTAATATTTTCCATCGTGCCATCCGCTGGTGCTTTTAAACATGCCGGCATTGCCGGTCGCGGACTTACCGCTTTCGCCATAAAGCGATTTGAAATAGCCGCCTTTATTGTCGGGTGAGGCCGTTACTGTTATCGTCGGCGGAGCAACTACAACCGGTTTGGGCTGCTCCTTCGGGAGATCATTTTTTACAACGGGGGGTGTTGTCTTTTCCACTACAGGTTTCTCTGTCGCTACCGGTTCCTGTTTTTTCTCCTGTACTATTCCCGTCTTACTGCTCTCGGTTTTCGGCTCGGCATCGGCCATAACCGGCTGAGCAGGTGCCGCAACAATATGACTGGTTCCTTTTGATGCCAGCGCCGACTGGCCGGTCTTTACTTTCAGGTATCCTATCACCAGGCTTAATCCCGGCTTTATCTGGGCGGCTTTGATACCGTTCCATTTTTCGACGTTCTCTTTGGAAAGCTTGTTGTAGTTGACGCTTAAACGGTACATCCATTCTTTTTCCTGGACAGTATGGTAGATGGGCACGAAGACCTCGTCCGCCGCTTTGGAGCCATCCTGTGAAAAATTACCGGCGTTCAGCGGCACTTTCAGGATTTGCCCGATAGCGAGGGGTTTATCGAGCGGCAGGCCATTGTAGGGCGCCAGTTCCTTAGGGCTGACATTGTACAACCGGCCGATGCTGTACCAGTTTTCTTTGGGCGCAACCGAATGTACCAGCCAGAGTTTGGGCGACACGCCCTGCACCAGCAGGTGACCGGTTTGCGCGGAAGAAAAAGTGGTAATAAGTACGCTGAAAAGGAAAACAAAAACACTACGCTTCATATACTTGAATGTTTGCAACCTGCAAATATGAAAACTTTTTTACAATTACGGCGATTTCAATATCCTCCATTCTTTCGGGTAATAGTTATTGACCCGGTTGGCCAGCACTTTCACCCACCCCAGGCGGGTTCCCTCATACTCCACCAACGCCCAACCCTTGTGATTAGTATCCAGGTGCAGTTCCTCCCGGCGTAAATACTGTATCGCCAGCTCCTTGTTTAACGGAATGCTAACAATCTGCGGGCTTATTATCGTGCTGATGGCAAGCGGGTGGTCGGGTATCAGCTCCCGGGGCGTGAGCTTCCCGGCGGTGACACCGGCTTTTTTAATATACAACGCCGACTGCAGGACCGGGATATCGGCCTGAAAATACGAAGGAAGCGCGATAATATCTTCTTTCTGCCGGAAGAGGACCATGCCTTCGGGGTCGTTCAGCCAGGGGCGCACCAGTGCTTCCTCCGTTTTGCTGAGCTTTTCCAGCCCTCCTTTTCTTGGTTTTACGCCCTGCCCGGCATCGCCGTCCTGTTTTTGCAGGGCAGCGATAAAAAAGCCCTCGCCTTTCAGCTTATCGGGATAAAACCGGTAGCCCGCAGCGGCTGCTTTATCAGACATCGATTCGACAATACCCGTTTGTGCCGGCATTTCAAGTTTCAGCCCGCGGGCGCCCAACTGTTCCGCCATCCAGTCCACTATATCCTCGTCCTCTTCTTTTGAATAGGAACAGGTGGAATAAATAAGTATCCCTCCTTCCTTCAACGCCGGCCATACGTCGGCAATGATACGCTGCTGCCGCTGCTGGCAGAGGGCTACATTAGACTCGCTCCATTCCTTTATCGCGCCGGGGTCGCGGCGAAACAGGCCACTGCCGCTGCAAGGAGCGTCAATCATTATCACATCAAAATAATTCGCCAGCCGGGCAAAGTCTTTCGGGTCGTTGTTCGTCACTACCACGTTGGCCGCTCCCCATTTGGTCATGTTCTCTTCCAGCAGGTGCACCCGTGATTTGATCACTTCATTGCTGACCAGCAGGCTTTCTTTACTGATGATCGATTGCAATAGGGTGGATTTACCACCCGGTGCAGCGCAAAGGTCCAACACCCTTACAGGCTGTGATATATCCACCGTTTGCCGCAACACCTGTTCAAGAAACATGCCCGATGCTTCCTGCACATAATACAGCCCGGCATGAAAAACGGGGTCAAATGTAAAGGAAGGCCGTTGGGGAAGATAGTATCCAAAAGACGACCAGGGCACTTTTTCGTGGGCTGTAAGTCGTGGTATTGCAGCAGGATTGGGAACCTTGGAAGGATTGATGCGGATAGAAGTCACCTGTTCACCGCTTTCATGCACTTTTATAAAGGC
>DASYCT010000276.1:0-9806 GCA_036500065.1 Chitinophagaceae bacterium
CCGCGTTTCCGTCCACACCAGTTCCTGCATACTCATCTCCGGAGTGACCCAGGGACCGCCGCAACCGGAATAACCGGGCGAATTGTGCATAGTGAACACAATCCCCAGCCGATGTGCTTCCCGGGCGGCATGCACCGTCGCATCCATCCAACGCTCACTCGCATAATCCACCGGGCCACGGGGAATACCGACCGCTGCATTAAAGCAAATAACACCGCCGATACCCATTCTTTTCATTGCTTCCAGGTCGGCGGTAATGCCCTCCTTAGTAATATTCCCATTCATCCACATATAAAAACACCAGGGCCTGACGGCATCCGGCGGATGAATAAAATAGTGCTCCAGTTTGTCTTCGTCGCCCGCATAAGTAGCTCCCGGTGCTTTAGAGAAAAGCGGAATTATCATCGTGCCGGCAGATGCCAGCATCGTATTTTTTATGAAATTCCGTCTTTGCATACGCTCATTTTTCAACTGCTCCTTCCGCGCCGATATCCAATACCATTGTTTTATTATCGTCTTTCAACAGCAGCCTTGCTTTTTTGTCATTCAATACCAGTTGGGAAGGCTTGTCTTTCAATTGCAGGCTCACATGCATCAGCGGCTGTCCCTGCAGTATCACTTTGGCCGTATTGCCTTCTGCTTTTGCATCCATGAATATCTTTGATAAGGAATGAAGAATTACTCTATCGTCCTTTCTCAGGTAACTTCCGTTGCTGATAAAATATTCCGTCGCATTGGCGGGGGTTGCCGGTTGTTTTTCGGGGTAGCTGACGGCCATGATATAAGCATCCGTCTCCCACCCGTCGATCACATTATTGCTGTTGCGGTGCATCAGCCGCCCGTCCGCCAGCAGGTTGAAATATACATCGGTGGTCTTCCCGTCCTGTGTAACGCGCACACCGATATAATTCACGCCTTCCAGCCGTTCAATCACAGGCAGGTTGCTCCGGGCGGCAGCCCCGCTTGCCCCGGATGAACCCGTAAAAGTGTTTACCGGTTTATTCTTATCATCCAAAAGGATGATGGCGTTGATGAATTTCGTCTGTCTCGATGCCTCCGCCGGGGAGAAAGCATAATAAGTGAGTTTGGTCTTTGGATCATGATCTTTGAGGCCCTGCCGCTCCTCTACACGCATCTTCTCGGGCAGATCATGCGGATAGCCCAGGGGCAGTGTCTCGGGGAATAAGGGACGGAACAATATACCCGCGCTGTCATTGGTGATTTCATAATCCGGGCCCTTGCGTTTGGAATCCTTGTCAAAATGCAGCAGGAATTCAAACTTACCCGGTTCGTAGGTCTTTATATCGTCTATCACCAGTATCACGTTGCCGACCCATAAAAAACTCCGGTAATTTCTCAGGAAATAATGGGAAGTCGGCCCGGTAGCATCGGCCAGTACGTACTTCATGCTTCCCCCGTCGATCATATCATACAGGTGGCCCACATTCTTTACGGCATTGTACTGGTCCTGCGGTTCCTGCGCCTTGCCGTTGAACAACATCACATTATGCGCCTCGCTGCGCACAAAATAATCGCTGTACTCATCCTGCGCATAGTTGGTGGTGCCTCCGTCTATCAAGAGGTTTTTACCGTTGTGAAACAAGATAAAAGATCCTGCGTCGGCATGCGCATGGTTCCAGGTAAAACCACATTTCACCCCCAGCATCGTAGCGTTCTTGTTCCACGACGAACGAAGCATGGCCCAGCCCATATCTTTATAAATGGCAGAAGCCGGTAAATCGGGCGCCGCGGGCACTGTTTTCTTAGCAGGCCGGTACACAAAATCAAAAGGATCTGTATTCATTTCTTCGCGGTAAGACCTTGCCGATGCTTCATTCATGTACCAATCGTACCGATCCTTGCCAAATCCCAGCGCTGTCATCAGTTCTACCGGTTTGTCGCCGTTACTATAAAGGCCTGCATCACCGAAGTTCAGCGACATCATGCGCCCGCTCGTCGGGTAGCAGGCATGTATCCACCAGTCCATGGTTTTCGACAACATCGTGTCATAGGGCATTTTAACCGGGGCCACCGCATTGGTCCAGGCTAGCCGGAACAGCAGGTATTCGGATACTGCGTAACTGGCATACCCGATGCTCTCATAAAAACCGCCATCCCGGTCAAAACTCACCGGTTTATTTTCCAGCACACTGCCGGAGAAGGCAAACCATTCCTCACTGGATCGCATAATTTCCTCCGCCCATTGCTTCGCCTGCGGCACTTCATTCATTACAGCCAGCGAGGCGGCGCCCGCTTCAAACACCACAGCGCTCCACCAGTTATGGCCCATATCATTGAGCGAATGAATCCGCTTATCCTCCGAAATCCAATCGCTGATGGAAGGTTCGATGCCGAGCTTTACAATTTTACCCGCAATGTCCTGCCTCTCCTGCTTCGACAGGTAGTCATAAATGCAATCGTACACAAGGGATGCGGTATAATCACTGTGGGAAGTGCCCAGCCCTGAATTCCACCGGGGAGTACGATCGTCCATTCCGTCCCAGGCTTCTTTGTTCACCAATTGCAGGAGCAGTGTCTTTGCCTGCTGCGCGTATTTGGTATCGCCCGTCATCCGATAAGCAAGACATAGTATTTCTGCATTGCCGCCCCGGCCGCCTGCCACCGCCTGGTCTGCTCTCGCTTTCATTCCATTCCACATGGTGGCCATCATGGTATCCGACTTCACCCGTTCTTTCAGGCGCTGGATACGGTCCGGCGTAAAATACAGGTAGGGATGTGCTTTCTTTGACTGTGCGGCGACGGACAATCCTGTGACCAGCAGCAGGCAGATACTATAAACCTGTTGTTTCATTATAGGCATAACATTATTTTATTTTAAGTCCCAGTACACTATATAACGTTCATGGTGAATGCTGTAATAAGGTTTCAACAGCATCTCCCCATGCTGGCCCGCATTGATTGTTTTAAACTCCAATGGCTTACCGGTCGACCGTACCCAATCGGCCAGCTTCCGGTTGTTCGTATTCAACGTGTCATCGATGCTTTTGGGAATATTGTAATCGTATGTATAATACTCGTAAGGATCGTCGGGATCGGTAAACGGCGCAGGCGCCTTCATACCTTCTGTTCCCACCGGTGCAGCCAATACGATTGGACCGTAGGCGATGGCAGCTTTGTTGGGATTGTCGGGTGTGGCCACCAGTCGCAGCGACATAGGATAGGTAACAACTACCTTGTCGCCGTTTTTCCATTGCCGGTCAATGGTAATATAACTTCCCGGGGCTTGTTTTACCGGTAGTTTTTTGCCATTCACGGTAATGGTCGCCCCTGACACAGCCCAGGATGGATACCGGATATACAATGCCACGGTTCCCGCAGGAGCCGATTCAATCGTAAGACGCGTAGACGCCTCTTCCGGGTATTTTGTTTCCTGGCGAAGCACCATGCCCTTTTCTTTCCATGTCAATAGAGAAGGAATAAAAAGATTGACGAAAACGCCCCTGTCATCGTGGTAATAAATGGCTTCGCCATATTTGGAATGGCTTTCAAACCCGCTGCCCACACAGCACCAGAACGAGCTGTCCCGCGTACTGTACAATTTATACGCGCCGCTGACCATCGGGGTGAAATAACAAACCATGCCACTGGAAGGGTCCTGCTGCCCAAGTATATGGTTGTACAAAGCCTGCTCATAATAATCGGCATATTTGGCATCGGCATACCAATCGAACAAATGTCGCGTCACCTTCAGCATATTATAGGTATTGCAGGATTCGCCGGTATAACCCGTAATATGCTTCGACAACTTACCCGGTTCGACAAAATGCTCCTTATCGCTGTTGCTGCCGATGGCATAAGTCTGGTTCTTAATCACATCATCCCAGAAAAAAGTGGCTATCGTTTTATCGGTTTCATTGCCCGTCAGTTCATAGCCCCGCTCTTCGCCCGATATTTTGGGGATGACGGTATTGGCATGAAGCCGGTTGAGCTTATCCTGTTCCTGCGCCAGCGGGTCCAATACGGCATGGTGATAAAAAAGCTGCGCCAGTTTTAAATGCTGCGGGTTGCCCGTTATCGAATACAGGTTATAAAACGCTTCGTTCATCCCGCCGAATTCATTCTGCAACATTTTGGCAATCGTCTCCGGCGAGAGCGGCGACAGCTTTTTATACGCCCATCCGGCCATTTTACTGACCACGTCCAGCGCCTGTTGATTACCGGTACACCAATAGCTATCGATTAACCCCGCCACTATTTTATGCAGTGTGTACCAGGGGGCCCATACCGCCGTGCCGGCAATATTCCGGTCAATATAATGCTGCGGGTAAGCGCTTAAATAACCGTCTTCGTTCAACACCTGCTGGACTTCCGCAAGGCCGGCCACCAGGCTATCCTCCTTTTTCTTAAATACTTCATTGCCGGTAGAAGCATATTGAAAGGCAAGGCCGGATAAAATATGACCGATGCTATGCCCCCGCAGTTCCACGTCCAGCGCTTCCCATCCGCCCAGTCCCACGGGCATTTTCGTTTTGCTGTCCGCTTTCTGGGTCTTCATCCCGGCGTTCACCTGGAAACTATGCAGCAGGCGTTCATTGGGCAATGAAAGCAACCACTGCCCTTCCCTGTCCATATTCTCCTTGAAAGGACTGTCAAACAACCGGACATCCTTCAAATCGAAGCTCCATGCTTTTATCGCAGCCTTCACCGGTATGCTCACCTGCCCGGCGTGCTGGCCGGGATATTGCGCAGGGCAATAAATGAAAGACAATAAAAACACACCTGCTATTACCAATAACTTGTTCATGGTACTATTTTATTCTTTGACATATTCCCAGGTTCCTTTCTTTATATCCAGTTTCCAGGGTTTCGGTTCGGGCAGCGAGAGTCTACCCTCCCCTATTTCAAGCGGCATCCAGAGATAGCGCGAATCCCACTGCGTGCGCGGCTTCCAGATATCTCCCATAAAAATGACCGTAGTGGACTGCTTACCAACCACCTTTAATAACATGGTCGATTGCGAGCCATAGGTATTTTTGTCCGGCGGCGCTATATCCTTAAACTCCGACCAGGGGCCTTCCAGCGAGGGGGCCGTAGCATATTTATTAGGATTGGCGCGCCAGCCCGTCAGCGCGGAGCCGATGGCATAATACAGCCCCTTGTAATGCACAATCGCGCCGCCTTCCATGTGTTGGGGAATCAGGCTCATCTCTTTTTCCACGTTCATATAATCATCCGAAAGCCTTGCTATACGAAACCCGAAAGGACGATCCTCGAAAACCAGGTAGGCGGTTCCATCATCATCGATGAACTGCCCGATATCCCTGCTTTCATGATCCAGCGGGCGAAAGCTCTTTACATACGTAAAATTGCCGTCCGGCTTATCGCTTATTGCAATGCCCACCCGCGCCACTTTATAACTGGCGTTGTCCAGGTGGAAATACATCACGTATTTTTTTGTTTTTGCATTATAATACACTTTTGGTCTTTCGAGTACCCAATGGCGGCCAAGGTTTTCCGGGTCGGCCGCTTTCAGTACATCACCGTGAAATGTCCAGTTGACCAAATCTTCCGACGAATAGCAGCTCACATACCGCAGGTTGGAATCCAATCCCTGCGAACGCTCTTCTCCATACCAGTAATATGTTTTTTTGATCCTGATAATCCCGCCGCCATGCGCCTGTACGTGTTTGCCCTTGTCATCAGGCCATATTTCGCCGGGGCGGATGACCCTGGAAGATTGCGCGTTCACGACAGCCGCCTGCAACAGGCAGCCTACGACTACGAACAGGCGGACCCTGTTTTTAACGGATTGCAGCAGATTCATTCTTTTCCGGTTTATTTTTTATAATCCAATGACTAACGGCGCCGATCAAGGCAGCATCTTCTCCCAGTTGCGCTTTTTCAAATACCGCCGCTCCCGAATGCCCGTTCAGCAATTGCAGGAGCGGCGGGTAAAAAAGCTCGTACGCTCCCGCAATATTCCCCCCGATTACCACCACATCCGGCGCTTCTGCCGCAATAAATCCCCGCAGGAACAAGGCCAGGTTATGATGGAACTCTTCCAGTATCATTGCAATGGATTCCTTGTTGGGACCTTCCCGAAGTTCCAGCAATTCTTTTACCCCATTGATGGTATCCCCGCAACATTCCCTGTACCGCTTTACAAACCAGCGGGTGGATAAATAGTCGTCGGCAATGCTGTCATGAAAGGGTGATGAGCCCAGGTTCACATCCAGCGTAATCCCGCCGGCGCTTTTGGCAGAGCCAAGCCCCGTGCCCATGGTGATGCCGATGGCTTTGGCATATCCCTGCGCCGCACCGCTCATCCGCTCACCTTCGAGAAATGCTTCGGTATCGTTGCGCATGATAATGCCTGCACTGTCTATCCCCAATCGATCCGACAGCAGTTCTTTAATATTCAAACCGTATAAAGCATCGTATTTATGCAGGTTGCGTATTAAAGAAACGCCGTTTTCGTAATCAAAGGGGCCGGGCATCGCAAAACCCACCCGCCGGGTTTCTGCGGGCGACTGCTTTCTTGTTTTATCAATCGCAGCATACCATGATTCCAGTATCCTGTCTGCGTCAGCGTTTGCGTCCACCGTTTCCCGCACCTTGGTGCCGGGCAACACGTTCCCGTTTTCCAGGTCAATAAGAGCCGTCGTGATATGCGTACCGCCGATATCCACCCCGATGGCTGTTTTCTTTGTATTGCTCATGCTTTCGTATTTTCTCTCACACTATTAATTAATCCTACAATTGTATTATATAATTCGTCGCTTATTTACCGGGAGTCTTTTCAATCGCTTCTCTTACCAATAAAGGCAAAACAGGACTCGCATAAAAAGAGGAGAACCTGTTGGCATTGGCTTTTCCCACGTTTACCCTCGCCAGGAAAAAACCATACAGCTTGTTCTTCTTATCAATCCACGGGTAAGCGCCCGCCCAGGAAGGACTGCTGATCAAAACAGCTTCCCCTTTTGCATTCACTTCTTCCCGCCACTCACCCAACCCGTAAATATCAGTACGCAATGAACCCCTGGCCCGCTTCACATAATCGTCCCCGCTTTTATTTACCAGCGCAGGCCCCACCTGGTCTGCCTGCATGGCGGCAATCGCATTGACCGACAATATTCTTTTCTCTTCAAACATTCCGTTATTACTGATCATCGACAGGAACCGGGCGTAATCGTGCAGGCTTGTCCTGGCTCCCCCGCCCAGCATGGGGCTGTGACCCGGTGTGCTGTCTACCGGCGTAAAATGAGTTTGCCGCATGTTCAATGGCCCGGCTATTTTATCATGGAACAGGGTTTCCCAATCCTTGCCGGTAGTCAGTTCCGCCATCCTGCCAGCTACCTGCATCGCCAGCCCACCGTAATGAAAGACGATGCCGGGCAAGGTATCGGCCGGCAATGCAATAATGCTGTCAACGGATTGCTGCAATGTTTGATAATCATCCCTGCGATGGCCTGCCGGCTGGTAATCGGGATACCCGGCGGTATGCGAAAGCAATTGCCGCAGCGTGGCTTCCCCCTTTGGGCCGGTAATCGCGGGTATCCATTGTTTTACTTTGTCATCCCAGGACAATTTACCCTCATCTACTACGGCGGCGATGGTTGCCGCCGCCAGCCATTTGCCGGCCGAAGCGATATACGCTACCGTCGCAGGCTGGTAATTGCCGAAGTATTTTTCATACAACACGCGGTTATCCTTTACGATAATAATAGAAGCGCCGGGATAATACCCGCTGTCCACCCAACCGCCGATCTTTTGTTGCAGGGTGGAAAAGTCATAGTACGCTGCTGCGGAAGACTGGGCCTTGCCGCTATTGCAGAACAACACGGCAACCATTGTAATTAATAAAATCTCATATCGTATGCGACGCCGGTTCAATCCAGGCCATTTTAATGTTTTACTTTATATAATTTAGCGCCAAACAAAAAGATAACGAAATAACAAATGATGGGCAGGTAATAAGCATGCGCCACGTCATGATTGGCAATCAAACCCATCAATGGGGGAAATACAGCGCCGCCCACTACACCCATGACGATAAACGAAGACGCTCTCTGCGTATGGCTTCCCAGGTTTTTTAATCCCAAACTAAAGATGGTCGGGAACATAATGCTAAAAAAGAAATTAATCATCAGCAGGGCCACAAAGGACGGCCATCCAAAACTCTGCGCCACGATAATACACATCAGTATGCTGCTGGCGGCAAACACTGCCAGTAACTTATTGGGTGCAATAAACTTCATCAGGTAGGTACCCGCAAACCTGCCCGCCATCATCATAACCATACTAAGCGAAAAATAACGGGAAGCCGTTTGGTCGGTGAACCCCATCTTTTCATGCCCGTAATTGATAAAGAATGCCCATGTGCCACCCTGGGCCGCCACATTAAAGAACTGGGCAACCGCCGCCCAAACAAAATGACTGTGCTGGTATAGTTTTTTCCCGGGGGCTATATCAATATTTACGGCTTCGGGGTCTACTTCTTTTACAGTGACATGCGGATCTGTCAGCGCGGGCACTTTAACAAAAGAAAACGAAACGCCTACGATGGTAATGACAATCCCGATAACGATGTACAACACTTTTACAGAAGTGAGGTCCGTGCTTTGCGTGCTGTTAAAAATAAATTGTGCGCCCAATAAAGGGCCTATGATAGCCCCCAGGGCATTAAAGGATTGGGCGAAATTAATACGCTGGTCACTGGTACGTTGATCACCCAGTGAAGCCACAAAAGGATGGGCCACCGTTTCCAGCGTCGCCAGCCCGCAGGCCAGTATAAACAGCGCGATACGAAAGAAAAGAAACGATTCCGCATTGGAAGCCGGTACAAATAAAAACGCACCGGCCGCATATAAGAATAACCCTAATAATACCCCGTTCTTGTATCCAAACCGTTTCATGAACAGGCCGGCCGGTATGCCCATGATAAAATAAGCCCCGAAGATGGAAAACTGCACCAGCCCCGATTGCGCCTTGCTTACATTCAACACTTTCTGAAAATGCCGGTTCAGCACATCCCCCATCGTAATGGCGATGCCCCAGAGCATAAAAAGAGAAGTGACGAAAATAAGCGTAACGATAAATTTCCGTTCTGTAAATGCCGGTTTTGTTACCATGTTTTATTTTTTGTATAATACTACCTACTGTTTGGGGCTGAGCCAGATGGCTTCACCACCGGAGGCTACCAGCTTTATGTCCAGAACGGTGGATGCGTCCACGTCCAGATGTGTCAGTTTCACCTTTGTTTTGGTAGCAACCGTTGCATCATCCGAATACAAGGTCGCGCTATATTTCTTTCCCCTGGGTAAAAAGTCCAGGGATAATTTCAATGACCTCGCTTCGTTATTGCTGATACATCCCACAAACCAATCGTTCTTACTTCTCCGGGCGGTCGTGATATATTCACCCGGCGTCCCGTTCAATGCCTTTGTTTCATCCCAGGAGGTGGGAATCTTTTCCCAGAACTCCAGTTCGGGTTCATTGTCATACACAGCAGGTTTGTCATACCAGAACAGCGTTTGTATGGGGCTGTAATAAATCGCCGCCAGCGCCAGTTGGTGCGCATGCGTAGTCTTGATTCGTTTGTCGAAATAACAGATGGTATAATCGGCCGGCCCTGCCAGGTAGCGCGTAAACGGCAATATCGTATTGTGCGTGGCATCGGGCATTTCTTCGTTCCCCCTCACCCCCTCCGCCGTCATCAGGTTGGGCCAGGTACGCTGCTCGCCGGTGGGACGCCAGTCGTCGTGAATATCCACCATGATATGGCTGGCCGCCGCCTGTTGAATGGTTTTTTCCAGCCAGGTAGTCCAGCGATGCGAACCCACCTG
>DASYCT010000277.1:0-22520 GCA_036500065.1 Chitinophagaceae bacterium
ATATTCAGCATTTATCTTCCCGTCTATATATACCCGTTCAAATACCGTGTAGAGGCGATTCCCATTTGCATGGAAATTGTCCATGCTTCGTTCGTCCTGTACCCATAAAAATATCAGGAGGCTGCAAGCCAGGCCGAGGGCAAGGCCAAGGATATTGATCAAAGAAAATGCTTTATTGTTCTTAATGGCCCTCCAGCTTATCCTGAAATAGTTTTTAAGCATAACGACGACTTTAACCCACAACTAATTCTAAGATAATGCCATTTGTTCAAGTGTTTGTAAATAAACCACTTGCATCCCGATCCTAAAGAAGACCGTCCGGTTTTAGTACACAAGGTGTACGTTTAAGTAATTTATTTTGATAAAGACCTGCGCTTATTTACCCCTGCTGCCCTCCTGGAAACTTAACATCCAGTTAATGCCGTATTTATCCATAAACTCCCCGAAGTAGGAGCCAAAGAACATATCGGCGAGGGGCATCCTGACGGTGCCGCCTTCCGAAAGCGCATCAAACAATCGCTTCGTTTCTTCTCTCGAATCCGGTTCAAGACAGATGTGCATGTTATTGCCATGCTCCATTTTAAACCCCATGCTTTCCGGCGCATCGGTAGCCATCAATACATGGCCTCCTAAAATGGTCAGCTCCGCATGAAGGATCAGTTTTTTGTCGGCCTCGCTCAGGGGCGGCGCGGCGGCAGGCAGTTCGACATCACCAAACCGTTGTAATCCCCCACCCGTAAATTCACCACGAAATACTTTTTTATAGAAGTTGAACGCTTCCTCGGTATTGCCGGGGAAGTTTAAATAGGTCGTTACCCTTGCCTTATTCGTTGTTTTATATTCTTTGCGGAGTTTGAACCGGGTACTTAAATAATGGTCGAGGTTGCCAAGCGCAGCAGTAAAGCCGGCTTCGAAGCCCATGTCAACGATGGTCTTAAAATCTGCCTCTTTTGCAAAAGATATTTCAACGATCACTTTTGTTCCCGTTTCGGTGGCAAGAAATTCATTTTTCCATTGCATCACCGGTAAGTCGTTGTTGATAACCCCGTTTTCATCGCAAAAGTAATTATTGACCTCGAAGCCTTTGTTGGTATCGATCGCGGTGAAATCGACCCTTGCCCAATGTCTCGAATTGTCCGGCCCCACCATGGCATAGAGCCAGTAACCGCCGACCTTAAACGATAACGTTTTTGTTTCCGCCTTCCAGGGTTGGGGAGCCCACCACTGGTCCAGCAATTCGCTTTCGGTCCATGCCTTCCATACCAGCCCGGGACTTGCATCAAAATTTCTTGTGACGGTAATTTTCCGCTTAGGCAAATCCTTCACGATTTGCAGTTTATTCGTGTCTGTCATTGTCCTTCGATTTTAATTGATTTAATACGTTGTCTAATTTATCAAAGCGGCTTTCCCAGATCCGGCGGAACTGGTCCAGCCAATTATCGATCTCTTTCATTTTTTGAGGATTGAACTGGTAATAAATTTCCCTTCCCTGTTGCTGCTGTTCGAGAAGCTGGCACTCTACCAGGATTTTTATGTGCTTGGACACCGCCTGCCGTGTACTGTCAAAATGTTCCGCAAGGGCGTTGGGCGTCATGGCGTGCAGGGCAACCAGGCCCAAAATCGCCCGTCTCGTCGGGTCCGCTATCGCCTGGAAAATGTCTCTTCTCATTCTTTTTACGGTTTTATTCAGCAACTGTTCGGTTGCAAATATATGTGCAACTACTCGGTTTCACAATTTATTTTCTGTAATTTTTTTTATACAGGGGGCTGGCAGTGGCTAAATCCGGGTTCCTGGAGAAAATCCCTGCCGGCAAGGTGGTGTTTTCATTGTGATCTTGTCGAGGTTGAGTTGAGGTCAAGTGCACACCAACTGCACATCAACTGCACACCAAGTGCACACCAACTCCACACAAAACAAACCCGCCGGGTGGGTTTGACCTGCACTTAATATTCATTTAATCAGGCTATAGTCTGCATTTATATACAAAACAATACTAATTCATTACCTCAAGACCTTCACTGTGGAAACAGCCAGGCAATAGGTATTAACGGCCCTGTTAAGGGCAAACAGGTATTATTATCGGCTGTAGTGGGAGAGTGTGTGCCTGGACCTGGAGGCAATTACACGGTGGCTCACGGGCTTGTGGGACTGGCGGGGGTGGCAGAAGAGGTAATTATTTTCTCCACCCTTGCCAGTTTACCATCTTCATCACATCCTTCTATAATGACCCGTATGTTTTTTGTGATGTCGTTGTTGTAAAAAGACAAGTAGATTTTCCGGTCCTTTTTGCCCATGATAACAAAGGGGTTCCAGTACAACGTGGGGCGGTAATCGGGAACGTCGGCGAGCGTCGGCGTGGAATAATCGGGGGAATAAAATTCTTTAATAGGTGAATATCCGCCAAGTGTGGTAAAGTCATTGTTTTTCTCCGGCTCGCGGTCACCCGGTTTTTTGAGGTAAACCGCTATGGCCCCACCCGGACCCGCGCCCCATCCGCCAAAAAAGGGCGGTTCGAAAATCTTTACCATCGCTATTTCACTCATCGGCAGGCTCAACACATAACTCGCGTCCTCTGCTATCGCGCCCGGTTTTTGAAAGGAAAGCGTTTGTTGAGAAATCTCGTTTACAAACAGGGCTGTCACGGAGCCTCTCCAGGTAACAGCATTCTCTGTACTATCGGGCGATACCTGCAGACCGGCTATCCTGCCCTGTAAATAGCTTAACAGGCTCGGAGAGGCAAGAAACGCAGGATCATCTTCGGGAAGGATGATACGACTGGCCGCACCCGGATCATTGAAAAGGCCGGAAGTATATTCTTCATCCATCAACTGTTTTTTTGTTTTCTTTACGGAGGTGACCGTGACCGTTTTTAAGGTTTTGACTTTTTTAAATTCGTCTTCGCTCAATTGCTTATAATGGATCACATCAGTATTCTTTGCCAGCGTCGCCGTATCGGGCAGGGTTATATCCAGCAGCAGCGAATTGTCCGGTGGCAGGTGAAGCGATTGCTGCAATAAATCCGTTTTAATGTCAAAATGCGCCCGGGAGGTAAGCGCTTTCTTTTTATCGTTGTTGAACTGGTAGAAAAACTTCGCGGTATCATAAAATATCATTCCCGAAAAGCTGAATTTGCCATCCTGCTGCACGGGTATATTGATAAACTCCTTGCCCTTGTTGTTGAATTGCATGACGCCGGTTAATTCCTTCCCGGCCAGCAGTTTATTATTGATGCCCCCGATCTGTCCTCCGACGGATATATAATCCCCGGGCGGATAGTGCAAAACGGGGAACTGTCCCGCCAGTACTTCTTTCCACTTAAATCTCCGCCAGCCGTTTGTCAGCATCACGAGGTCAAGATGCCGGGCAACCGAATCCGCATCGCCTGAAAAATAATACGCGGGGTTATGCACGTACCCTTTTATATCGCTGGTCAATAAAAGACCCGAATAAATATTGTCCTGCTTTTGCCCGGGGTTCAGATCGGCATCCGTCACCGCCACCGAAAGGTAGCAGGGAACGGTATCGGGCACTTCTATCAGCAGGGTATTCTTTCCCCGCCTACCCGCGTCCATAACCGAAGCGTCGAGGTGGGTGGTAAAAGAATAACCAGATGAATTGGCAAATACGATCCGCTCGGCCAATGGCTGTTCATCCGGTGTAAAAACAGTCAGTTGGAGTATGCCAGTTGGTACGTCTTCTATTGGTATGCTGCCAGATGCCGACAGCGTTGTGTCGATAAAAGCCTTTGCCCGGTACACCAGTTGCTGGTGCATCTGGGCCACCACGTACACAAACGGGCAGCCCGGCACTTTTACCGCATGCTTTATTTTAAAATCAATTTTATTCCCTTCATTATCGGCTTCCAGTACGATACCATATTGCTTTGCGGACGGTAACATGGTTTCATGCGTTTGGCCCTGCTCCTGCCATACGGCTTTGTACTGTTCCCCTCTCCGGGGTTGAAACATGAATGTGCCCATGCCGTCGTGTATGCTGGCAAACGAAGTAATTTTTACTTCCTTGCTGTCCAATACATCGCCCGCCAGGTCTACCGGCATCCCGTTGGAGGCGGTTGCCTTAAAGGCGATTCTCGATTCTACTTCTTCAACAAGATCACCTCCTTCCGGAAAAAAATGCAGTATGGCAGGGGTCGCCTTAGCGGGATTGTTTTTTGCCGGGACAGCCATCGCAGTTTTATCACCGGGCTTACGGGGGGTGATAATCGAAAATGCTTTGGTGAATAAAAAAGAAGAATCGAAGTTGAGCATCCATTTCGTGTACGCCCTTACAAATACCGCCCCCGTGGCATCGGCCGGTATATCCAGTGAACCGGCGGCGCCCGACAGGATAACAGGAAGGATCACCTGGTGAATCGGTTTACCTTTGGCGTCCAGCAACTCCACATAGAGCGTATTACTTACCAGCGACGGGAAATTGCCCGAAAAAAGATAGGCCTTAAACCAAATCGTTTCGCCCGGGTTGTAATAAGCGCGGTCGAAATGCAGGTACAATTTTTCCTGGCGGTATTCAGCATTCAGCTTTTTTAGCACGCTGACAAATTGCTGCGCCTGCAGGCCGGCAGAAAACAATACGGCTAACGCCAATAAATATATCCTCCGGCATTTTACTTTCATTCCTTATACTATTCGTCGTGACGGGTGAGGATACGATATTATGTAAAAAAACGCCATTTTCCGCGAAGGGGTCGAAAACTTGTCTTCCCGCAACCGGGACAGGGTTAGAAAAGATTCGGGTAATCGGTGATGATACCATCCACGCCGAGTTCCTTCAGGCGCTGGATTTCTTTTTTATCATCTACCGTCCAGGGGATGACTTTCATTTTTTTATGGTGGCACCAGGCGAGCAGTGCAGGCGTGACCAGGCTGTAGGCAGGACTGTAAATAGTAGGGGTAAATCCAAGTTCTTTCAACTGCTGTTGCAGGGTACGTTTATCAAAGTCTTCTATCAGCAGGGCGGTTTTTACAGAGGGATACTGCCGGTGCACGATTTGCAGGGTGCGTGGGTCGAAGGACTGGATGATAACCCTGCCTTCCACATTTCTTCCTTTGACAACGCCCATGAGCAAATCCACAAACTCCTGCGGCGCGGGGTGGTAGAGCCCATCGGTGGCGGCCTGCGACTTGGTTTCGATATTATAAAACGGGAGGGGGATATGCTTCAGCGCAGCATAGGCGTCCGCGTTGGCAATGACTTCGCTTAACAGGGGTTTGGTAGCCGCCAGCCTTTGCTGGTCGGGGAAACGCGGGTGGGATTTGAGGCCCACATCGTACTGCTGCGTTTCATCAAAGGTCATGTGATAAATATTGTATTCCTTCTCGTCCTTTTCGGGTATAAAACTACCATCGGGTTTGGTGGTGATCTCGTGGTTGAAAAAAGGCTCGTGCGAGAGGATCACTTTGCGGTCTTTGGTGATGACGGCATCCATTTCGAGGGTAGTAACGCCCATATCCATGCCCTTGAGCATGGCCGGGATGGTATTTTCGGGCATCAGCCCCCGGGCTCCGCGATGCCCTTCCTTATCAAACGCCGGTAGATTTGTAAATACTTCCCGGGCAGTATGACAACCAATAACCAGCAATACAGTTACAAGCAATTCAATGTATTCCTTTTTTGCCTTCATAAAACAGCGCGATGAATTGTTCTTTGCAGTAAAATAACAAGCACTAAACGTGCCATGGGTGCTACTAATCGTTGCCGGATAGTTGGATGGATACCGAAAAAAGGAGGGGGATTAAATTAAAAACACGGCGAAGGTAGTGTTTGAGCGGATTCCCGCGCCGGTTTATTCTTTAAATAATTGTAAACGACGTTTTTCCATTTCCGCGGCTACCAGGGTGGCTTCCCCACCCTGCTCTTCCAGCCGGGCGATGATTTGGCCATAGGAAGCACGGTCACGGTTCTGGCTAAGCTTAAATACATTGTCAAGGGCGGTCACTTCTATTTCAAATGCCACGATGGCCTTCATCATCCGCGATACGTATTCTTCCGGCATTTTTTCTACGAGTGCGGGTGACTGGGGGGTTTGCTCAAAATGATTGGTTGTTTTCGCCAGCAGATCCAGCAGGGCCGCATCATCGAGGAAACGGAGGGTGCCGCTGGCATGTACGGTCATATAGTTCCAGGTAGAGGCCATTTGCGGGTTAGTGTACCAACTGGCACTGATATACGCATGCGGGCCGGTAAAGATAGCCAGCACCCGGGGGTTCTGCTCAAAAGCCAGTTGGTGATCGGTCCTGCGTTGAACATGGCCGTAAAGAAACAGCTTGCCGTCCTTTTCTTCCGGCAAAAGCGGTATATGCGTAGCCACGGGTTTATTGTCGCCGTCGCTACCGCTTACTATCACAAAGGGATGCTCCCGCATAAAGGCAATAAGGACCGCCCTGTCTTTTTCCTTATAATATGGTGGTGGATACATGGGCTATTGCTTAAACAACGACTTCAATTACTTTGGTGGGCGCCATCTTTGCGTTGCGCATGGCGATGCTCCGGGCGGCATGGCCGGCAAAGTCAAGAAAGGCTTTCCGGGTTATCTTATCCTCACCCATCATAATGGGTACGCCACTGTCGCCGCCTTCGCGGATGCTTTGCACCAGGGGTATTTGGCCGAGCAGCGGCAGCTCATATTCGTCCGCCAGCCGTTTGCCCCCGTCCTTACCAAAGATGTAATATTTATTGTTGGGCAATTCGGCCGGGGTGAAATAGCTCATATTTTCCACCAGCCCGATGATGGGTACTTTTATCTGGGCCTGGGCAAACATGGCAATGCCTTTTTTGGCGTCCGCCAGGGCCACATCCTGCGGGGTGGTCACGACAATCACGCCGGTCACGGGCACGGTTTGCATCAGGGTCAGGTGAATATCGCCGGTGCCGGGCGGCATGTCGATGACCAGGTAGTCCAGTTCATCCCAATATACATCGGTCACAAACTGGCGGATGGCGCTGCTGGCCATCGGGCCCCGCCATACGACGGCGCTTTTTTCGTCCACCAGCAGGCCGATGCTCATGAGCTTAATGCCGTAGCGTTCGAGGGGGAGTATTTTCCCTTTTTCGCCACCCACATCGATCATCATCGGGCGCTGGCCGCGCACGCCGAACATGATGGGTACGCTCGGGCCATAAATATCGGCATCCAGCAGGCCTACTTTGGCATCGTCGATCGCCAGGGCCAGGGCCAGGTTGGCGGCGACGGTGCTCTTGCCTACCCCACCTTTGCCACTCACCACGGCAATGATATTTTTTACGTTCGGGAGCACTTTATCGCCGTTCAGCCGGAGGGTGCTGGTGTTGGACGTGAAATTTACTTTAATCTCTGCCTCCTTGTTAACCAATAGTTTGACGGCATTTACACAGGCATTGCGGATCATGTCCTTCATGGGGCAGGCGGGGGTGGTCAGCACGACGGTAAAGGAGACATGATTGCCGTCAATCGCTACGTCTTTTACCATGTTCAGGGTCACAATATCCTTGCCCAGGTCGGGTTCCTGCACATTGCCGAGGGCGGCCATTATTTGTTCGGCGGTCATCATTCAAAAAGATTATGTTAAAAAAGCTATTGAGCACAAAATTAACCAATAGCGGGGGTAATTTGTTGTAGCCAGACAAAATGAAGTAATTATCTTTGGTCCAATGAAACGACTTCTACTATTTATACTGCTTGCATCCGCACTTACTTATAAGTCCCAGGCCCAGTTTGAACATATAAAAGATTCTGTAGTTGAGTTGTATGGCCTGGTAATGACGGCAGACAGCCTGAAAGGCATCCCGGCCGTGAGCATCGTGATTAAGGGTACCGGCCGGGGCACCTATACCAACGACCAGGGCGTGTTTGACATCGTGGTGCTGAAAGGCGACAAGGTGGAGTTTACCAGCATCGGTTACAAATCAAAAACGATTGAAGTCCCCCGGAACATGGAAGGCAACCAGTACAGCATTCTCCAGTTGCTGGTGGAGGACACCACCTATCTGCCGATCACCATTATCCGGCCCAAGCCCACGCGGGAACAGTTCGACCGTGATTTTGTCAATACCCGGATTCCGGACGACAATCTTGAAATAGCGCGTAAAAATAACAATGACGCCACGCGGCGCATACTGGCGCGCACCCTGCCACGGGATGGTGGTGAAGCGGGCAATTATGCCTTGAAACAGAACGCCCAGAAATATTATTCTGCCGGCCAAACCCCTCCTATCGGTTTGCTTAACCCGCTTGCCTGGGCCCAGTTTATACAGGCCTGGAAACGGGGTGATTTCAAAAGCAGTCAATAACCAGCAGCAGGAGGCTCACACTTCAAATTTCGATATGAAGCATATTTCCGTCATCGGCGCCGGCACCATGGGCAACGGCATTGCCCATGTATTTGCACAAAACGGTTTTACCGTTCAGCTCGTGGACGTATCGGCCGCCCAACTGGAAAAAGCCCTGTCCACGATTGCCAAAAACCTCGACCGCCAGGTCAGCAAGGGCAGCATCACCGAGGCGATAAAACAATCCACCCTGCAAAATATTACTACCACCGTCTCGATGGAGCAGGGGCTGAAAGCCGCTGAACTGGTAGTGGAAGCGGCAACGGAACAGGTGGAACTGAAGCTAAGCATCTTTCAACAGGCCGATAAATACGCCCCCCCCGGCGCTATTCTCGCCACCAATACATCTTCTATTTCCATTACACGCATTGCGGCCGCCACCGGCAGGCCGGAAAAGGTGATCGGCATGCACTTTATGAACCCGGTACCGGTCATGAAGCTGGTGGAGATCATCAATGGTTACGCGACGAAAAAAGAAGTGACGGACAGCATCGTGGCATTAAGCAAGCAACTGGGCAAAACGCCCTGCGTGGTCAACGATTACCCGGGCTTTATCGCCAACCGCATCCTGATGCCGATGATCAACGAAGCCATTTATAGTTTATATGAAGGCGTGGCGGGCGTGGAAGCCATCGATACCGTTATGAAACTAGGCATGGCCCATCCCATGGGACCGCTGCAACTGGCGGATTTTATCGGGTTGGATGTATGTCTTTCGATATTACGCGTACTGCACGATGGCTTTGGCAATCCCAAATACGCTCCCTGCCCCTTGCTGGTGAATATGGTCATGGCCGGCAAACGTGGAGCCAAAAGCGGAGAAGGGTTTTATGTGTATGAAGCGGGGAGTAAAGAACTGGTCGTGAGCCCGCAGTTTAAGTAGTTACAGTTTCTCTACCGACACATTAACCATCTCTTTCAGTCTATACAACACCTCCTGCTCCCGGTTCTTCGGCACACCGATAGTCATCAGGCAAAATAATTGCATGTCCTGGCTGATCACCGTGCAGTTGAATTGCTTCACGATCATCATGACCGGGTTCATGATGGTATAATCGAATTGCAGGCGATACATCACTTCCACCTGTTTCTGTACCACCGGCGTCACCTGCAGGGCCAGTGAAGTGGCTGTTTTATACGCATTGATAAGCCCGGGAACGCCGAGCAGGGTGCCGCCAAAATAACGGGCGACCACTACCAGGGTGTTGGTGATTTCCTTGCTGTCCACCTGCCCCAGAATGGGTCTTCCCGCCGTACCGGAGGGTTCGCCGTCATCGCTCACCCGGAAGCTGTTGCCGTCCAGCCCAAGCCGCCACGCAAAACAATGGTGGGTAGCTTTGGGATGTTCCGCCTTTACCTTGTTCAGGCAGGCTTTCACCTCTTCCACCGTAGCTACCGGGAAGGCGCAGGCAATAAACCGGCTGCCCCTGTCTTTGAACGCTGCTTCCGATGTTTTTTCAATCGTATAATAGAAGTCTTTTTCACTCATAATTATCCAAATGCGATTAGCGCAATAGCGCCCAGTGATAAAATAATGCCCAGCCAGTTGGAGCCCGACAGGCGTTCACGAAACAGGAGCAGCGCCGCCAGCGTGCTCACCAGTACGATGCCCATATTGATAATGGGTATGACCGCGGAACTGTTGCCGGGGTATTGCTTCAGCGCCTCCACCATAAACCAGATGGAAAAATAATTGGGAAGACCGATGGCAATGCCCGCCAGCACGCTCTGGATATTAATCCGCTGGCGACCGGTAAGAAGGGCGGCCAGCAACATGACCGAACCGAGAACGGCCGCACTCACGAATGCCATAATCAGGAAATCGTTGCCGTTGCTATCGTTGAGATATAGTTGCTGGACGTATTTGATCATGGTGTCCAGCAGGCCGCTGCCGATAAAGAGGGCCACGGGCCATAATAAAAGCCATTTATTGAAACGGGGGGATTCGGTGCCGGTAGGGTGAGCCGCCCTGCCAGGGCGACCCACCCTACCGGGGATCGTCTCAGGGTGGGTCGCCCTATAGGGGCGGCTCACCCTGGCAACCGGTTTCGACGGCCGGATGGTCAGGTACACACCCGCCAATGCCGTAGCGATACCCACTATGCGCAGAAAGGTTAGTTTTTCGTGGTACAGTACAACGGAAAACGCAAACGGGATCACCAGCGACAGTTTATACGCCACTGCCGTGGTAGCTACACCAATCTTACGGGAGTTAAACGCGACGAGGTTGAACAGCAGGATAAACGTGGCCCCCATCAGCATCGCCCATTTGAACCAGGGTTGTTGAAGGGAGGCTGCACTGACCGGTAAGCGTCCATTAAAAAAAGACCCGGTTACCACGCAGGTGATATAATTAAATACGATGGCCTGGAAAGCGTTCACCTGCCAGCGTTCCGCGATTTTAAAGGAAATAGTAAGATAGGCAGTGATGAGTATACAGCCGGCCAGGTACAACATAGTAGGTTAACGGGTAGTGGGTTTATAAAAACGAATGGTATCCGATTGGAGTGTAAGCGATTCCAGCAGTTCCATATCGCTTGCATCCGGGGCTGGCAAACCCGAAGGATGCAGCATTTCGCCATTGGTGATAATGCGCGCCTCGTCCCACAACCCGTCGTCGAAGAAGGATTGCAGCAGCCGGCCGCCGCCTTCCACCAGCACCGATTGGATATGCAGCTTGTACAGTGCCTGGTTGATTTGTTCCAGCAGGTCTTCCTCGCGCGAGACCCGGTAATACAGCAGGTTATTTTTTTCTTCCTGCTTCACCGTGTTGAATACAATGGTGCGCACAGACCCGTCGAACAACCGGAGCGTGGGGGAAAGGGTAAGGTCCAAATCCAATACCAGCCGCACGGGATGGTTGCCCGTCCAAAGCCGGGTGGTGAGCGATGGATTATCCCGCCGGGCTGTATTGGTGCCCACGAAAATAGCCGCTTCTTCGCTGCGCCATTTGTGCACCAGCCGGTTGCTGTACTCATTGCTGATCAGCAGGCGGTCCTCGTCGTCATGACCGGCCATACGGCCATCGGCCGTTTGCGCCCATTTGAGGATGATATAGGGACGATGTTTTGTATGAAACGTGAAGAACCGTTTGTTCAGTTCCCTGCAGGCCTCTTCCAGCACCCCGGTCACTACACGCACACCCGCTGCTTTTAGCTTCTCTATCCCCTTGCCGTCTACTTCCTTAAAGGGGTCGCGGCAGCCGATAACTACTTCGGGCACCTGCTTTTCAATGATCAAATCGGCACAGGGGGGTGTTTTGCCATGATGCGCACAGGGTTCGAGACTTACGTACAACACGGAATGGTTGATCAATTCCCGGTGTTCCGGTGCTACCGAGGCGATACAGTTCACTTCCGCATGCGCCTGCCCATACTGGCGGTGGTATCCTTCGCCGATAATCACCCCCTTATGCACGAGCACAGCTCCTACCATCGGGTTGGGCGCTACGGTTCCGGCCCCCAGCCGGGCCAGCTCAATGCAGCGCTGCATATATGTTTCGTGGGTAGTCAAAATTGATAAATAGCCGCAAAAATACAGTGTTTTAAGTAGACGCTTTGCCGTATGTTTGTTTTATGACCATCCACGAGGCCGGCCGTCAGTTGAGCACACAGCTTCTTCTCCTGTACGATGAACGGGAGGCGGCCAATATTGCCGGGTGGGTGATGGAGCGCATCACCGGGTTTACAAAAATAGACCGGGTCATCAACAAGGCTTTTCCGCTCAATCCGAAGCAGCAGCGCCTGCTGAAAACCTATACCACCGACTTAATGAATCATAAGCCCGTTCAGTATGTGCTGAACGAAGCCTGGTTTTACGGCATGAAGTTGTACGTGGATGAAAACGTGCTGATACCAAGACCGGAGACGGAAGAACTGGCGGATTGGATTGTGAAAGAGGTTGACAGTTCACGGGTGACAGACGGCCATCCCCAGGTTCTCGACATCGGCACCGGAAGCGGGTGCATCGCACTGGCGCTCAAAAAAGGGCTGCCCAGGGCCAATGTATATGGCTGCGATATCAGCGCCGGGGCATTGGCAGTAGCCCGCCGGAATGCAGGCGCGCAACAACTGGATATACATTTCCGGCAGCTTGATTTTCTTTCAGCAACAGCCCGCGTGGAGTTGCCCGCGGTGGATGTTCTTGTAAGCAATCCTCCTTATATACCGGTAAAAGACAAGGCTACGATGGCGGCCAACGTATTGAACCATGAACCCCACCTCGCATTGTTTGTCACCAACAACGATCCCCTGCAATACTACAAAGCCATTGCCGCCTTTGCCAAAGAAAAGCTGCGGCCGGGGGGAAGTATTTATCTTGAAATATACGAGGAGTCGGGCAACACGGTACTTGACCTCTTCCGGCAAAACGGGTTTGAGCATACGATGCTGAAAAAAGACCTGCAGGGCAGGAACAGGATGGTGAAAGCTTCCCTATAAATTGTTTTTCTTCATCTCGCTTACTGCATAATCGCAGGCACGGGCCGTCAACGCCATATAGGTAAGCGATGTATTCTGGCAACTGCCGGAGCTCATGCAACTGCCATCGGTAATAAATACATTAGGGGCGGCATGTACCTGGTTGAACGCATTGAGCACGGAGGTTTTGGGGTCGCGCCCCATGCGGGCAGTTCCCAGTTCGTGCACTGCCGCTCCGCCGGGAACATCGTAATCGAAGGGCTCTACCTTTTTAAACCCGGCCACATTCATCATTTCGACCGCGCTTTCCATAATATCCTTGCGCATGGCTTTTTCATTGTCGCCGAACTGAAAATGGATGCGCAGCAGCGGCAATCCCCACTTATCTTTCTGTTCCTTATCGAGCGTAACCGTATTGTTGTAATTGGGCAGGCATTCGCCCCAGGCGCCCATCCACATGGTCCAGGGACCGGGCCGGGCGAGGGCATCTTTAAGCCCGGCGCCAAAACTATCGTCGATGATCATGGTATCTTTCCATTCGCCGCGCTGTCCCGAGGCCTGGTAGCCATATCCGCGAAGAAAATCCTTGCGGGTAGTTTCCGGGCTGACATTCCTGAACCGCGGAACATAAATACCGGTAGGGCGTCTCCCTTTGTAGTACTGATCTTCAAAGCCTTCGTATAAACCACCGGCTCCCGCCGATATATGATGATCCATCAGGTTATGTCCCACCTGTTCGCTATCGTTGCCAAACCCATTGGGAAAGCGGCTGGAAGTGGACTGCAACAGGATGGAAGTGGTAGCGATGGTGGAAGCATTCAGGAAAATGATTTTGGCATAGTACTCGGTGGTTTGTTTGGTCAGTTCATCGATAACGCGCACGCCGGTGGCTTTGTTCTTTTGCGTATCGTAGATCACCTCGTACACGATGGAATGCGGGAGCAGGGTGAGCTTGCCGGTGGCTAAAGCAGCGGGTATGGTAGAGGAATTGCTGCTGAAATAGCCGCCAAAGGGGCATCCGCGCAGGCAAAGATTGCGATACTGGCAGGGCCCGCGGCCATTCCAGCCCCGGGTCACATTCGCCACGCGCCCGTGTATGACCGTTCGATCCTGGTAATGCCCTTTTACCGCGTCCGAAAAATGCGATTCCACGCAATTCATATCCATCGCCGGCAGGAAAATGCCATCGGGCAGATGGGGGATGCCGGCAGCCTGGCCGCTGACACCGATAAAGGATTCCACGTAATCGTACCAGGGAGCGATGTCTTTATAGCGAATGGGCCAGTCGACCCCATGCCCGTCCTTCGCATTGGCTTCAAAATCGAGGTCGCTTAACCGGTAGGTTTGCCGGCCCCAGGTCAGCGAACGCCCGCCTACCTGGTAGCCGCGTATCCAGTTGAACGGGGCGTCCTGTATATAGGGATGTTCCTGGTCGTTGACAAAAAAGTGCTTGCAGCCTTCGTCGTACACGGTACTTTGTATGGGGTTTTCCAACCTGTCCTGTTCGGTGAGCTCAAGGCGATGGGGAAAATCCCAGGGATTCATCGAAGCGGTGGGATAATCTTTTACATGTTCTACGTTGCGGCCGCGTTCGAGCAGGATTGTTTTAAGTCCCTTCTTACACAATTCCATGGCGGCCCATCCCCCGCTGATACCGCTGCCCACCACGATAGCGTCGTAGGTATTCTGCTCTGCAGCTTTGTTGTTGATCATTGCCTGGTTAGGACCTCCCATAAGTAGTTTTTATTTAGTGGCCCACGACTTCTGGTTAGGCGTCATGGGTACACATCCGTTGTAAACACCCGGTATATAATCGTACGCAAGTCCCTGTGTCGCACCGGCCCGCGACGTACAATACCCGATAACAGTTGCTTCTTTTAGCGTAATAAAAAATGGTTTACCTATTACTTTATGCTGCAATTTGCCGACCAACCCATTCGTCGTTCTCCCTTTTTCCTGGAACACGGTTGCTATTGACGACTGCTCCGCAATGCTAAGATCGGAAAAGCGTTTGCGATAGGTATCGGACGTATAGACTTCCATTTCTTTAAGACCGTCGATAAAATTGTTTTGCGTGCGCCTGTTGCAGACCTCTTTTACCATGCGAATGACAAATTCCCCTGCCTCAACGTCCTTTGCCCCCGGCGTATCCGTGCGGGGGATAATTAAGTCAGCCAGGTCGGAAATCATGGATCTGTGGCGATCGAGAAAATCAAGGTCAGGAGGGCGGTTCAGGCTCACCCATTTATAGCCGGCAAAGCCGGCCACAGCTGTGCCCCCGGCGAGTAAGATGTAATACACGGCTTTCCTTCGATTCATAGCAACATTTTACGACGATAATACGATCCCTTGAATACAAAGAAATGTTTTAAATACAGTATTGGACTTTTACGCTATTGCTTGTTGTCCACCAACAGGGTGGTACGTGCGTTCAGATCGCGGGCAATACGCATGACGGCTACCACGTCTTCCAGTGGAACCGTTTTGTCGGCATTAATGGCAATCGTGGCCTGGGTGGAATCCTTTGTCACGTATGGCTGAACAAAGGCTTTGATGTCCGGTAGGGCAAGCGTTTTACCATTGATGATATACTCGCCGTTGGAGCGAATATTGACAATAACGGTTTGCTTGGCTTTGGTATCGCTTTTGGCTTTGGGGGTTGAAAGTTTTACCACGTTGGGGTTGGCAAGCGTGGACACGATAAGGAAAAAGAATAAGAGGATAAACAGGATATCATTCAGCGCGCCGGTATGCAGCTCGGGGTGCGATTTGAGTCTTCTGTTTAAATCCATGATAATGATTTTTGTGAGTAGTGAGTTGTCAGTGGTGAGTAGCCAGTCGAAGCAAACGCCTCACAACTGACCACTGACTACTTCCCTATCTCGTTGGTTCCTGCAATATGTCGATGAACTCGGCACTGGCCGATTCCATTTTATTGATGTTCTTATTGATCTGTGCGTTCAGGAAATTATATGCCACATACGCCAGCAGGCCGATAATAAGACCCGAAGCGGAAGTGACCATCTTGGTATAGATACCCCCGGCAATGGCCGAAGGCGTAAACTCGCCGGTAGCATTGATATTGTAGAACAATTGCAGCATACCGAAGATGGTTCCCAAAAAGCCAAACATCGGCGCAATGCCGTACACAAGGGAAAGCACCGACAGGTTGCGCTCCATCTTGTATACTTCCAGTTTGCCTACATTTTCCATGCTTCTTTCGATCGCATCGATGGGTTTGCCGATACGCTGCAATCCCTTATCGATCATTCTTGCCGTCGGGCTGTCCGTATTCTTTGCCAGCGATCTTGCCGCGGAAATATTGCTGCTAAGAATATTGTCGCGGATCATATTCATGAAATTGGGGTCGATCTTACTCGCTTTGTTGATGGCTATCAGCCGCTCGAAGAAAAAGAAAACAGCCAGCGCCAGCAACAGGGCCAGGGGTATCATGATAACACCGCCTTCCTTGATAAGATCGAACAGGTTCATTTTAGAGGAAGAAGCGCCGGCGGCGCTTTGCGCCGCACGAAGAGAATCCACGATGCGCTTAGCTGCAGTATCGCCAATCTGAAGCAGGAAAATATGCATCTACGTTTGAGTTTATTAAAACAATTGTGTTGACTACAACAATTCTGGTGCCGGGTGGCTGTATGAACGCCTAAATTGGTACAATTATTTTAAAAAAAAGTTGTACGGCCCTATCTATTAACATTTTATATAGAAACCTATTTCTTGACGGCATTGTCCATTTTGGACATGGCCATGATTTGCTGCATTGTTTTTTGCATTCCTTCGCTGCTGCCATCGAGGAAGATAACGTTGCCCTTGCCCAGTTCGGCGAAATTTTTAATGGCTTCCGTCCACATGCTGAAAAGGATCACATTGGTATCGAGGTTGGCCTGTTTCATCTGTTCGGCAGCCTGGCTCATACCCTTGGCCACTTCTTCCCGGAACAGGGCGACGCCCTGCCCGCGCAACTGGGCGGCCTGGCGCTCGGCCTCGGCGGCAATCTTAATGGCATTACCCTCTGCTTCGGCGGCTTTTGTTTTGGTAATCAGCAGCGCCTGCCCTTCGTTCTCGGCGGCGGCCTTGAGGTTATTGCTGGCAACGACCTTGCTCATGCTGTCGATAATGGCCTGGTCGAAGGTAATATCGTTTATCTGGAGGTCCAGCAGGTGGTAGCCCCATTGTTCCAGCAGTTCGTCGATCTGCCCTTTTACGTATTCAATGATTTCCCGGCGCAACGCCAGTATCTCCGCCTGTTTTTTGGTGGCAACAAACGAACGGATGGTACCCTCGATGGTACGGGTAAGGGCCTGCATCAGGTCCCGCTCGCTGATGAATTTAAACGCTACTTTCTTGATCGTTTCCTCGTCGTCGTTCTGTACCGAATAGAGCAACATGCTTTTGAAATACACGTTGGCCTGGTCGGCAGTAACGGCCTGGAATTCCATTTCCACCGAACGGTTCTGGATGCTGATCTTCCTGTATATCTGTTCAATAAACGGGATCAGCAGCCGCAGGCCCGGCTTTAAAATGCGCTTGTACTTACCAAACACGGTAACAACGCCAATGGTGCCCTGGTTGATCGTTTTAAGTCCTGCCAGGATGATCAACAGTACCAGGATGACCCACCAGAAATGAGTGACGATATCAGGCATAGGTTTTATGATTTGGTGCTGAAGGTAAGTGATTTTATGGTTTTTCTTCTTACCTTGTTGGAAAGGGCTCACATGTCAAAACGAGGAAAAATATACCTGGGGATTGTATCCTTCTTCCCCATTGCGTTTTTTATCATTTATACCATCTATTTTTTAAGCATGTTTACCTCGGCCTTTCGCGAAAGCGTACGGCAGAGCGGGCCCCCGGCTTTCCTGCTGGGCAATATGGGTCAAATGCAGATTTCAATGACCCTGTCGATCGTGACCGCCCTGGGGCTGCTTATTTACTATATCATTCATGTGATGAACAATCGCCGGCTGGACAGCACGGAGCGCCTCACCTGGGTACTCATTATTTTGCTGGCCAACGTGGTCAGTTATCCCGTTTACTGGTACCTGAAGATCTGGAAGCGGCCGGAGAATGGTGCGCAAAGACAGTAACCGGCGCAGGTTATAGTTCATGGCGGTATAAAAACAACTCCACGCGCCTGTTGCGCGTTCTTCCTTCGGGCGTTCTATTGCTGGCGACCGGCTTCATATAAGCGTAGTAGCGTACGATTGTTTTTGGTATTCCCCCATCCATCATTTTACGCAGGTATTGCTCCACCGCATTGGCCCTGTCGGCCGAAAGCCGGAAATTATATTGCAGGCTGCCCACGCTGTCGGTATGCCCTTCTATCACCAGTGAATCGGAGGGTCGGCGGGCGAGGGCGGTGCAAAAACTGTCAAGCACATGATGACTGCCCACTGTGAGGCGGGCGCTGCCAGTGGCAAATAATATATCGGGAATGAGCAGGGTATCGATATGCTGTTCGATGGTGGGAGGCGCTTTTACAACCGGCGGCGGGGCATTCTTGTAGATCGCCCGTCTTTTCTCCAGCAGGTTGTGGCGATCGTTTTCGTCGTAAATAGCGGTTTTCATGCTATCGGCCGATTTGCAGATCAATTCATGCGGGTCGAGAGGCTGCATGCTCACCTGGTCGATAAAGACATAAAAATTGCCATCGTCGTCATCGGGCAGGGAAAGCTCGAAAGGCCGCCGTTTGAAATTGCCGAGCACAAAATAGTTTTCGTCTCCGGTAGCCGTATAATCAAAACTGAATTGTCGCCATTTGTTCGGGGAAGCCATATCGCCGGCGCTGTCATGAACCAGCAAGGCAGGAATGAGTTGCTTATAGGTACGTTTTTCAAACAGGAAATCACCGGCGGAAAAATAAACACCCAGGCTGTCGAAGGCCTCGTGCTTCGACCATGCCATAAATGATACGCGGTAATGATGGTCCCTTCTCAACGCGCAGAGCAACCGGCTGTAGAGAAAACTGTGATAGTCTTTTTTGCGTTCGTATATACAACCCGTAATCACCGAACAAAAATGAACACCGGCGGCGGCATGGCGGAGGTCCTCGAAATAGTAGTTATTAATCAGCGAACTGTTTATCCATGCTTCCGGCGCACATTCCCTTTGGAATTCGGTGCAGGTATTGACATCTTCAAAACCGCCATTGGCGAGCAGCTCCTGCGAAAAAGCAGTAGCCTGCAGGATAAGAAAATATAATAATAAGGCCGCTTTCATATATGCTTACCTAACTCTTCTCTTCCCATATTCTTACCAGGTTGACCAGCGTTTCCACGCTTTTCTGCATATCCTGTACGCTTACGTATTCATGTCGGCCGTGAAAGGCCATCTCACCGGTGAAGATATTGGGACAGGGCAATCCCATAAACGAAAGACGCGAGCCGTCCGTACCTCCCCGGATACTCATCTTCAGCGGTTCCATACCGGCCCGGCGAACGGCTTCTTCGGCATATTGCATCACCTGTGGGTGCTGGTCCAGGATCTCCTTCATATTGCGGTACTGTTCTTTTACCACGAATTCGGCTTTTGCCCCCGGGAACTTCGCCAGGGCATCCCCTACTTTGTCCTTTAGCCATGCTTCGTAGGCCACCAGCTTATTGACATAAAAATCACGGATGATGAACTGTACCGTGGCTTTTTCCAGCATGCCTTCTATACGCACCGGGTGTACAAAACCATAACGGCCTTCGGTGGTTTCGGGTGATAGCTCATCTTTGGGCAGGAGGTCAACAAAGTAAGCAGCTACTTTTATAGCATTTACCATCTTGTCTTTGGCATAGCCCGGGTGTACGCTGATGCCGTGAAAAGTAACCGTAACCCCGTCGGCAGAAAAATTCTCTTCTTCCAGCGAGCCTCTTTCACTGCCGTCGAGGGTATACCCGAAATCAGCGCCCAGTTTTTTCAAATCGGCCTTGTCCACTCCCCTCCCGATTTCTTCATCGGGTGTAAACAGTATTTTGATGGCCCCATGCGGTATGCCGGGGTTCTGCTGAATGAACTGTACAAAATCCATGATAACGGCCACGCCGGCCTTATCGTCGGCGCCAAGCAGGGTAGTGCCCGAGGCGGTGATGATATCGTCGCCGATGCGTTGTATTAAATAGGGATGATCCCGGGTGGATATTACCTGGCTGGTATCGTCGGGCAGTACAATATCGCTGCCATCATAGTTTTTATGAAGCAGGGGCTTTACGCCCGTACCGCTGCTGTCGGGCGCGGTATCCATGTGTGCGCAAAAGCAAATTGCCGGCACGTTCTTAGTAGTATTGGAGTCGATGGCTGCATATACATAGCCGTTTTCATCCATGTGGGCGCCGGCAAGTCCGAGTTCCAGCAGTTCCTTTACCAGCAGGCGGCCCAGGTCTTTCTGTTTTTCGGTGGAAGGGCAGGTACCCGACTGTGGGTCGCTTTGCGTATCGATCTGCACATAGCGCATAAAACGTTCTGCGACGCCGGAAGAAGAATTGTCAAACATAACCGTATTTTTGTAAGCTGTAGTATTAACGGCAGCAAATTAACACAAATGGAAACACCTCACAATAAGAAATCGCTTATCCACCAGGGCTGGCTGCGGGCATTGCTGTTTACCCTTTTTTACTTTCTCCTGCTGTTCCTGGCGGGGATGGTATTGCAATTAATACTGGGCAATGGTGATGCACAGGGAAATACCAACGGGCAGTTCTTCATCCGGTTTATTGTCAATGCAGCGCTTTCTGTCCTGGCGGTGTGGGTGTTCAGAACGGTGATAGACCGCAAGTCGTTGATGAGCCTGGGGCTTGCATTCTCTAAAAATGGGGCACATGCAGGCGCGGGCTTTTTTCTCGGGGTGCTGATGGTATGCGGCGGCACGCTGGTGCTGTCCTGGACCAGTCATCTCGAATGGACGGGGAGTGTGTTCAACGGCAATGACCTGTTTATCAGCCTGGGGTTGATGGCCATCGTGGCCGTATATGAAGAGCTGGTATTCCGGGGTTACCTGCTCAATAACCTGATGGACTCCATGAATAAATGGGTGGCCCTGCTTATATCGGCTTTGTTATTTGCGCTGGCGCACACCGGCAATCCCGGTTTTTCCTTCCTGCCGGCGCTGAATATCTTTGTAGCGGGTCTGCTGCTCGGCGTTAATTATATCTACACCCGGAATTGCTGGTTTGGCATCCTGCTGCATTTTAGCTGGAACTTTTTCCAGGGGCCCATACTTGGCTACGAGGTGAGCGGCGTGCATTTGCAAAGTCTTTTCCAGCATGACATAAAAGGAAGCACCTGGCTGACAGGCGGCGAGTTTGGGCTCGAAGGCTCCATCATAGCATTGCTGGTCTACCTGCTGGCCCTCGCAGGGCTGGTGCTGGTATATGAAAAGAAGTTCCGCCCCCGGGTGGCGGCTTAATCCTCCGCTTATTTCTTTGTCGAAGATTTCTTTTTTGGTTTGGCAGCGGCTGTGGTGGCAGCAGGTGCTTTTTCATCGTCATAGACGACCTTTTTTTCGGGCACGATGAGTTCATTCGAAAAATCGGGCATGATAGAACTTATATTGATCATCAGGTTATCGCCTACGTCAAAAAACTTCCAGTTGGTGCCCAGGTCGTCATCCGACTGGCCAATCATATAGGACCATGTTTTTGCATTTCTTCCATTGATGGGAGATTCGCGTATTCTTTCCACGATACATTGCCAAAAGCCTGCGCCGGCAAACAGGAATTGCTTCACATTCACTACTTCCTGTTTCTCCTGCAGCGAATCTTCAAAACGCGCTCTTATGCCCTGCATGATGCCGACATAGGTGGACATGCCACCATACAAACGTGCAATACCGGGATGGGTAAGATGTATAAACGTGTTCCAGTCTTTTTCGTAGTAACTGCGGACCAGGCTATCGGCAAAGGATGAAATGCGTTGTTTTATAGCGGCTGAATCTATTTGAGCCTGTACGGGAGTAGACGAGACGAAAAACAGGCTAAGGGATAATAAGAGGGCAAAAATCAATTTCATAGGGTGAATTTGTACACAAGATAGAAAAAACAGCCACCTGTGCAAGAGTAGAATACACTTAATTAGAACCTCGCATTTCTACTGATTAGCAATTACTTATGCAAAACAGGCCACCGTAGCATCCCCGGGGCTCTTGTACATAATAAATAATAGTGTAATTTCTACCCTGTAAACAAAACAATGCTTGTTATGAAAAAACTCCTCATCGGGTCCATCGTAGGTGGACTTATTCTCTTCGTATGGCAATTTCTTTCCTGGGGATTGCTCAACCTGCACAGTAATATGCAGATGTACACACCCAAACAGGACAGTGTACTACAGTATCTCGACTCCCAGTTTTCGGAAGATGGCTTTTACTTTATGCCGGGCTATAAACCGGGCACTTCCCATGAAGACATGGAAAAACAGATGAAAGCAGCCGATGGAAAGCCCTGGGCACAGGTGTATTTCCATAAGGCAATGCACGAGGACATGACAACCAATATGATCAAGAGCCTGATCGGAAACATCATTCTCGTGGCGCTGCTTTGCTGGATATTGATGAAATTCAATTCCCCGGGTTTCCTCACTATCCTGGTCGGTTCGTTATTTACGGGCATTATCGGGTTTATCAATTTCCCGCACACCTATCATATATGGTTCCAGACCTCCGATATGATGGCCCATGCGACCGATACGGTCGTGAGTTTCGGTGCGCTGGGTATCTGGCTCGGATGGTGGTTGAGAAGGAAATAGTTGATAGTATATAAAACAAAAGGGCATCGTAT
>DASYCT010000278.1:0-14333 GCA_036500065.1 Chitinophagaceae bacterium
TGAGCTGGTGCGGACAGGGAAGGTGAAAGCTCCCATTGTTATCGGCCGCGACCATCTTGATACAGGCTCTGTTGCATCTCCCAACCGGGAGACAGAAGCCATGCTGGACGGCAGTGATGCCGTTGCCGACTGGCCTATTCTTAATGCGCTTGTCAATACGGCTGGTGGCGCTTCCTGGGTGAGTCTGCATCATGGGGGTGGGGTAGGTATGGGGTATAGTATTCATGCGGGGATGGTGATTGTGGCGGATGGAACTCCTGACGCCGCTGCGCGGCTGGCACGGGTGCTACGGAATGACCCGGGGATGGGGGTGATACGGCATGCCGATGCGGGGTATGATGTGGCGAAGGATATGGCGAGGAGGGAGGGGTTGGATTTTACAATAAGACTAAAATAGTTCGAAAATTGTGGAGCTGCACGGTTTTGTAAGTGTTAAAAGTTTATTTATCAGTTCGTTTAATGCAACGCATAGTCGTAATTAAATGTAGGTAAAATCAATGTCTTGAATGTGGGAATTTTGTGTTTGAGTTTGTTATCATTGAAAATATTCATCGCCAACAGATTTCTAGGTAGATTCAGCTAGTTAATTCAAATTAATGATAAATCCATTTAAGCCTAATTCGCCAGTTACTCACGGAATGTTTGTTGGAAGATCTGAAGAAATGAGAAAAATTGAATCCGCATTAATTCAGACCAAAGCAAATCAAAGTGTGAGTTTTTTGTTGCTTGGGGAGAGGGGGATTGGCAAAACATCGTTATTGCTGCTTGTCAAATATTACGCCGAAGGATTGATTTTAGTAAGAGGCCAAAAATTGAATTATTTGGTTATTGAAATTGACGTTGCCAAAGAAACGACATCAATTGCATTAATCAAGAAAATTGAAATGGCGTTACGAAGAAAATTAGCAAAAACAGAGAAGGCAAAAACAACATTTTCAGAAATATGGAATTTTGTGAAAAACATTGAAGCGGCAGGGATTAAATTAAATCAGAATAAAAATGAGCATAATGAATTAATATTTGAAGAATTTAGTTATTCAATTGCCGATACTTTAAAGAGAATTACAAAAGATGATGCTACAATATTTGATTCAAGATATGACGGAATACTTGTATTAATAGATGAGGCTGATAACTCGTCAGATGACTTAAATTTAGGGACATTTGTTAAAACCCTTATGGAAAGGCTTCAGAAGGAAGGAACAGAAAAACTGCTTTTCGGAATAGCTGGACTGCCAAAATTGAAGGACATTTTACATAAGAGCCATCCTTCATCATTAAGACTATTTACAGAGCTAAATCTCGACAGACTATCAAACACCGAGATAAAAAGGGTTATTCAAATAGTCCTTGCTGAATCTAAAGAAATAAACGGAAAAGAAACCATTATTGAACAGGATGCAGAAAACTTGTTAATTGAGTTTTCGGAGGGATTTCCTCATTTTATTCAAGAATATGGTTATTGTTCTTTTGAAGTTTCTAATGGGAACACGATCACTCATGAATGTGTAATTAAGGGTGCGTATGGAGAAAGTGGTGCTATAGAAGCTATTGGTAATAGGTATTATAGAGATGACTATTATAATAAAATTCAAGGCGACAATTATCGGCAAGTCTTAAATATCATGGCTGAAAGTGTTGGCGATTGGGTGTCTAAAAAGCATATAAAATCTATTTATATAGGAAACCCCGCAACGTTGACTAACGCAATTAATGCGCTGTTAAAAAGAAATATTATCATTCCAAAAGAAGGAACAAAGGGCGTCTATCGATTAAAAGATAAGGGGTTTGGTTTATGGATAAAAATGACCTGGCGTAAAGATGAGCATGATAGTGAAAGCAAATAACTTCTTTTAATGAGTAGAAGAATTTACTAATTACGCTTGAGGCAAATTATACCACTTTCTAGTTCCTTCAGTAATTAAAATTGAATAATCTCCTATGTTGCTCGATCGGACAACGGTCTTATCGCAAGCCCTTCTTGATGATGTCATAACATCTTCTAATGTAATACCGTCTTCAACTCTATTATATTCAGCTTCGAGCATATGAAACCTTTTTCCATTGTCTCCTTCAATAATTCTTGAAAATTTCTCCTTTAGCATCTCTTCATGAAGCATATCATAATCTTGTTTAGTTATGCTTTTATTCTCTTTTTTGTGAAGTTCTATTCTTGTTGTAAAACGTGGCATTAATAGATGTTATTTATCAAACCGGAATAATAATTAAAATCACCTTTATGACAAAGGCAAAGAAACTACTTATTAATATAAAGTTCGAAATATTTTTTTGAATTTCTTTTAAAGATTGGCGCAATAGGATATATCTTTGATCCAGATTTAAAGGCTAATGTAATACAGCTAGATTAAATAGCTTTGCAACAAAAAAACATGCCAAGTATATTGAGATTCCCTATTATACCACTTGGGAATCCAGCCTTAATTCAATATAAATCTTAAACAAACTTAGGTAAAAGATTTATTAACGTTCGATTTAGCTAATGAAACGTCACTTCTGCTTTAGAAATGTCTCCAAAAGCGACACCTTTTCCCTCTCCGCCTGTACCAATCGTTCATACAATCCCTTATTAGCATCTGCTAATTTTTTATTTTCTGTCAAGGCTTCAACCAACTTTTCGATAGGGTTAAAAGTAGGTCGATAACTAATTAAAGAGCCATTATCATAATTTGTGACCGTATTAGAAATGATATTAACAGCAGAATCCGGCGCAAAATTCTTTATCGCCTCGGGCGTCACCTTCAACACCTTCGCTATCTTCTCCAGCATATCCTTATCCAACGCCTCCTTCTGCTCCAGCAACGACACCGCCTGCTGCGTCAATCCCAGACCCACCGCCAGGGCATCCTGTTTTACACCCATTATCTCGCGTATGCGTTTTACATTATAGCCCTCGTGTACTGTTCTTTCTGTCATAGTGTTGGGGTTGTAATATGCAAGTATACAGCTTTTTGTGCTTGTAAAATACCCCCTTTTTCTTGTAAAACACAAGAGACGTTTGTGGGTTATGCCTCGTGATATTGCTTATTTGCGAGTATGGCGTATTGCCATTATTCTTAACTCATAAGAAAACGCAAATGATGAAAAACCCCAAACCATTACCGCAAAGCGCCACTCCCACGGAGCAGCAATCCCTCGATGCCATTGAGCAGCTAAAAGACACCCTGACCGACATGGCGAAGCTGCGCCGATCGCTCCGGTCATTGCAGGAAGGAGGCTTCCACCTGATGCCCGATACCCGCCGCCTCAAAGTACAGCCCGTTTTCCGCGAAACCAGGCAGACCCCTATAGCTTCCTTCCAAGCATTACCCTTTATGGTCGTTGGTTGCAAAACGCCGGTTTTGACTGCGAGCAGCACGTAAATGTTATCGCCATGCACCGGCTCATTATCATCTTCCTGAGAACGCCCTGCCCGAGCCTGGCAGGCTGAGAAGGCTGGCGTAAGACAATACAGGCCCGTTTTTATCCGAACCCGTTACCCCCCAATCACCTGGTCAGCTTTTATAAATGGATGCAGAGAAGAGCATCTATAACAACTCCTTTTGGGGTATTAGATTAGGGTTGTTATATATATAAATGCACCCTAAAGCATGGTTAAGGGCAGGCTAAGCCAAGGTTAACTCCACCCATTACGTGCACTTTGTGTGCAGTTAGTGTGCACTTGGTGTGCAGTTGGTCTGTACTTAACCTAAATACAATCCTCACTCAACCCCTGCAGGTCTCGTCCAAAGGGGTCATTAAAATATTCGGGAAACAGGCGGAAGGGGAGCTACAAGATATAAGGGTGTGGGCACAGCCCTTCGTCCAGAGGAAATGGCTTCGACTCCGCTCAGGGTGACATTGGGCTCAACCTGGCAAAGGCTTCGAGAGGAGCCCCTGATGACCCAGATCAACAAGACAATTTCCGATGGGTAATTCCGTTAGTCAGGGGAACCCATCTATGAACATCAAACCCTAATTATGAAGCGTTTATTCCCCCTGTTACTTATTGCTGTATTCCCATTTTTTACCGGTTTCAGCCCCGTTCATCACATCGATGGTAACCCTAAACCACACGCGTGGCTACCACCGGATTTCGAGCCCAAGACGGGTGTATTGCTGATTCAGCGCGTTACCTGGCCCAAGCGTCAGCAGCGGAAGATAGAAGAGTTCATGAAAGAAAAATACCCCTACAGCTACGAGTTCATTGATGCCACTGATATCAATGGGAACCCGAAATACGCCGACAAAAGTATATACCATTTTGTGCTGGTCTATAATTATGATACCCATATCATGACCAGCGCTAACAACCTTCCTGTCACCATGTTCGATTTTTCTTTCCTCGACCGCCAGGGCGACAAGAAATATCTACCCAGCGGTAAGGGTGCAAGTTGGGCTAATATGCCGCTGAAATACATGATCAATACGATATTGAAAGAGTTGCAATAAATCACCGGAGCGTCTAAAGGTTCATTAAAATGTTCAGAAAGCAGGCTGGTGGAGGTAGCTACAGGCTATAAGGGCGTAGGCACAGCCGTATGCCCAGTGAGAGCCCAGTGGAACGGGCTTCGACTCCGCTCAGCCTGACAGACGACTCCGCTTGCCTGGGGCGCGACATTGTCCACAGCAGGATGGACCGGGATGGACCCGCCGCGCAAAGCCTTCCGTTCGTCGGGCGGAAGCAGACGTTCGTCGAAATAGTTTCCTTTCGGCCCGGAACTTTAACATCTTTGTATCAGCAACAACGAGTAACACAAGCGAATCCCATCCTACGAAAAGACACTATCCAAATCCAACGAATCCAGACCAAGTTATCCAATCCTGAGAAAGACCACCGAAAGCCACTATCCGAAAGACCAGCTTCCAAATCCTCTGTAGAAAAACGACGAAATCCAGGTCCTGTAAAGAAAAATCAGCCCGAACCGTTAGGGAAATCTGAGCTATGAAAACCATCCAACAGCTCGTTTCTACCACCACCCTGACATATATTTAAGCCGCTGCGCTGTAAGAAGCGCGGCGGTTTTTTTTATGGCGACTGGTCATCCATGACCAGGAGGACGGAACCCCGCCGTCAACGCTAAGAATACCTACTTTTTATCCTTTTTTAATGTTTTTTTAATATTTGAAATAATCCTAATCTATTGCCGTTATATGGCATATTTTACTTATTCGTTTCCACTTAGTGGTATTTTACCCATACCCTTGTTTGCCCTTGTATAAAAGAAATTATGATCCCGGCTCATCCTGAAACCTGTATGATATGAAATACCCTTATCTTCTTTGTCTGTTATGCGCTGCCGCTTTCTGCTCGGACACGAAGGGGCAGCTTTGCAGCAATACAAAGGACACGGTTTATGGCCTTAGCAGCCTCGGCCAGCTGGTAGGCATTAACGTGAATAATGGCGGGTCTGTCGCTATCGGGGCAGCAACGGGCACGGCCGTCAATTCTAACGCCCTCGGATACAGTCAGAATACCAAATTATTTTACTTTTTTAATAAGAATGGCGTCATCACGCAACGGTTTGTATCCTTCGATCCGCTTAGCGGCACGCTCGTCAATCTTGCCGCTGCGCCCATACCTGCCAATTTTACGATCAGGTCGGGTTGTGTGAATAACCTGGGCACCGGGTATTATACCGTCGACACCGCCAATACGCCCTCCGTGCATTCAAACCTATTGTACTACAATATAGCGCTCAATACATGGTCTACCCTGACTTCCAGTTTTGTGGATGCTTCCAATAATCCCATACCTGCCATCGATAGCCTGATTTCGGGTGACATGGCCTTCGATGGAAACAATAACCTGTGGATGGTTTGTTCCTCCAAATGGAATTATGCCTTATATGAAATAATGGCCCCTGTGCCCGTAACGCCTGTCGCTAAGATTACGGTAAAAACGGTTATTCCCATCACCGCCAATCCCGGGGCATCTTTTGGCAAGGTTAGTTTTACGGGAGTCGCTTTTAACTCTACCGGCACGCTTTACATGACATTGGGCAACGCCGCCCAGGGAAATAAACTGTATGCACTGACCACTCCTTCGGCGGCTTCACTTACACTTATCGGGTCTTTCACGGCCGATTATGGCGGCGATTTAACTTCCTGCTCCTACCCATTGACGGTACTGCCAACTGTATGGCTGAATTTCCAGGCCAGGGTGCAAAATAATGTGCTAAACCTCGATTGGGAAGCAAATGAGGATGCCGATGTAGCGGAATACAGCATTGAACATAATAGCGCGGGAAGCAGTTCCTGGGATAAGATTGGCGTGCTTGAGAAAAGAACCCCCGGCTTTCAAACGGATCAAAAATACCAGTTTACCGGTTATACAACCGGGACAGGAGAAAATTTTTACCGCATTGTGCAGGTCACAACGGCGGGGAAGGAAACTATTTCAGAAACCAGGTTTGTTTCCAGCACGGGCAGCCAGAAAATCGTCATCGGGCCCAACCCGGCTACTACTACTATTTCCCTCTACAACAGGAGAGGCGGTTTTACCTACCTGGTACAAATCTTTGACGCATCGGGAAAATTAATTACGTCACAGGCCATTCATCCGCAGGATGCCTCCATTGATATTTCCCGTCTTATACCGGGCGATTATTTTCTCCGGCTGCTGTCGCCGGAAATGCCCCCCGCCGGGATTTCATTTCGGAAAAACTAGACCATCAGGCCGGTGCAAAGCAAATAGCCCTAATTTTAGAAAAACGGATGGGCATGGATAACATGAAATTCTTATCGCTTGAACCCTTTGTCCCCTCGGGTAGTAATTACGAAGGGTCCAAACAGCTTTTCCAGGAATTGGGATTTAAAATCAACTGGGACGCCGGTGGTTATTGTGGTTTTCAAAGAGACGAGTGCCGGTTTATCCTGCAACAGTTCGACAACAAGGCATTTGCCGAAAATTTTATGTTAAGCGTAAAGGTGAGCGACGTCAACGCATTCTATAAAGAAGTACTGGAAAAGAAACTGCCTGAACGATTTGGCATCCGTGTCGGGGCGCCGGCGAAAATGCCGTACGGACTTGAAGTTAATATCATTGACATAGCAGGTGTTTGCTGGCATTTTGTGCAATAGTAAAACTATACTTACTGCTTTACAAAACTCAGGGTTTCTCCTCCTGCCTTTATGTAATACACTCCCTTTGCAAATTCACTGATATCGATCGAAGTAGTCAGCAGGCTACCGGTGGGCTGTAATCGCATGGATTGCACCAAACGACCACCGGCGTCGTGTATCTCAAGCAGCGACTGGCCCGCGGGCAACTGGTATTGAATGTTCACCACCTGTTTAGCGGGATTGGGGAAGAGCGAGAGGGAAGATGATTTATCAAATGTGATAGCGATAATCTTACTGAAGGTAAAGCTGCCGTCGCGGTCGAACATCTTCAACCGGTAGTAATTGATGGTGGGCAGGGGGCGGTTATCGGGGAAGGAATAGCTATTGTCGCTAGTGCTGCCGGTGCCGGTTGACGTGGGCAGATTGCCAATCGCGGTAAAGCCAATACCGTCGGCGCTTCTTTCTATTTCAAAGGAAGTGGTGTTTTGCTCATGGCTGGTGCTAAAATTGAGTTGCACGCCGTCGTTGCTTTTGGCGGCGGTAAAGGAAAGCAGGGTCAGCGGCAGGGCCAATGAGCTCCGGGCGAGCAAGACGGAACTGATGGACTTGGGCGCGAGGGTGACCTGCACGCTGGTGCCATTCAGCGGGGTGATGTTGGCGGACTGCAATGCATTATTGGTATGCGAAATAAAGGTTTCGGTTCCCACCGGCAGGTTGGAAAGAGTGAGGGTTTGCACGGGCTGGCCGGGCAATAAGAAATTGCTGAGGTTGAGGACGATGGTTTTGGATTGGGTCAGCGAACGGTTAACCAGCAACACGGTCATCGAATCGTTGGCGTCGTCGACGGTGGCATAGGCCGATACATTCAATTCATCGCTTGAGCTGGCTGCTATGCTGTTCTTTTTATTGTAGCGGCTGAAGAGGTGAAGGGTTTCCCACATGCCTTTGTCCCAGCTCCAGGGAGAGAAATACTCCACGCCGTGGTTCATAAACTCACCCATCATCGAGGCATACCAGATGGCCAGCGCATTGGGATCGTTCTGTAACTGAGTAGCGGTTTCCGACACGGCAAAGGTAACGCCGTTGTTCGGGCCCATGTATTGGGTCAGCCAGTTCTGGCAGCGGCCAAAGATGTCTTCGATTTGTATCGAGTTGTCCCATCCGCCATTGACCTCTTTTACGCCATTGGCTTCCGGGAAGGCATAGGTGCTGTCATAAAACACGCGATGGTATTGCATTACATCGGCTGCGTTGGAACTGCCGGGATAAAAATGCAAATCGATAACATCGAGCAGGCGGATACCGGTAGCCTGCTGCTCTTCGGCCACCCGTTTGATAAAATATTTCAGCCAGGGATATTGCTTGCCGTCGGAACCGGTGACAGGTCCATTGTTCCAGGCATACCATTGCCATTCGTTGGGACTGACAGGACCGGTCAGCTTAATGCCGGGGTATAAGGCCCGGGCCTTTTTGGCTACGGCAAAATAACGTTGCATAAAGGCTTCTGCATCCAGTTGGGTGGGCATGACGTCGTCGTGGGTACCGGACCATATTTCCACTTCATTGTCCATGTTCCAATACCGTATATGGGTGCTGTCGAGCCCGATGCCGCCGCTTCCAAACCAATGGTTAAGGATGCCCGTGGTGGAATCTTCGTTCCAGTGTTCGAGGTAGAGGCTGGTATCGCCATTCTGTACGGCCTGGCTTCCGCCGCCTGTGTTGACGATGCCGCCGCCGGCGAGGTTTTGTTCTACACCCGACCACCATTGTGAGCCGTTATAACCAAAATCGTTGAAATTATGTGTGGTGGTCGATGCCGCCGAGCCGATCAACTGGAACCCCCACATGCCCTGTGCTGCGGGAATGTTCTGGTGAAGGGAGGTAGCGGCAAAATCCCAGTCGGAAGGATAGACATTGTTATACCAGTCGGGATGGCTGCTGAGTTTGAGACGCCAATTGTATTTGGTGAGATCGTTGCCGCCGTTTTCACGGAAGAAATTAAGGCCTGCATCTTTGTAGAGCTGCCAGTTAGTCGCAGAAACAGGGCTGGAAGCCGCATCCGACAGGGAGTTGTTCCTTCCGTATAGGTAAGGAGAAACCGGTTTTCGCGTGGACAGCAGATCAATATTTACCTGTACGGTTTGCGCCATCAGCGCATGGTGAAGACAAAGCAATAGCAGTGGGACAAGTGTTTTTCTCATGGAAGCCGTGTGTACAATGAATAATGGTTTAATGCAATCTACGGCAAAAGTTCAGAGGAGTTAATGTTGCAATATTTAACAAGTTCAGTGCCAGAAATTAATAGATTGCTAACCAGGTTATTATTAATAGATGTTTGCGGGCTCTTTTCTATTTGTTGATGAATTATTGCGCCTTCGGCGCCGATAAACATCAAACCATGAAGGCATTGGCCGCCAGTTTATTGCTTTATATAAGATTGGTTGAACTGTACGGTTTCAATACAGGGATTGTCCGGTTTCGGCTCCGCAGTGGCATACGAATTGCGTTTCCCCTTCTTGAACGCATCAAATTCCCACTTAATAACATTTAAAACGAAAACATGAGAGTAAAAAATATTGTATGCATTGCAGCCTTCACCAGCGTAATGGCTATTGCCCTGCCGGCAAGGTCAAATACCCTCGACGCGGACCCTTCTCAACCCGGGCCGGTTGCAAAAACGGAAGACACCAGGGCGGTGGAAATAAAGAATCGCCTGGAAGAAATCAAGGCAATGGATAAATCGCAGCTGACAAGAGATGAAAAAAGAGACCTGAAGAAAGAAGTAAAGGCCATGAGAAAGGAAGCAAGAGCTATTACCGGTGTTTATATTTCTGTCGGAGCGCTTATTATCATTATCCTGTTATTGATACTTATCCTTTAGTAATAAGACCAGGCAAGGACGTGGAAAACGTCCGGGTCAGCATGCCCTGTTTCGCGTTGTACGTGGCAGGGCATGTTCGTTTTTAGTAGTTGCTTTTGACCAGCGGGGAATTATTTCCCCGGTTTAGGATACCCGGGGAGGCTTTCAACGCCTTTATCACGGTCAGATGAATTGGCAAAGGAATTGAAATACAGGTTTTACTATCGCAATAGTGTATGATAGAAAGATTGGGCAGTGCTATTTCTGCAAGAGGCTAAGGATGGTATTGACGGTCTGCCTGATTTGCTCCAGCGTGGTGGGTTTTATGACGTATTTGTCGGCGCCATGCCTGTAAGCATATTCCATGTCTTCTCTTGCGGAGGAGGTGGTTAAAATCAGGAGCGGAACGAGTTGAAAGGCGGGAGAGGATTTGATTTCCAGTATTACTTCTCTTCCATGAATTTTGGGCAGGTTGAGATCGAGAATGATAATGTCGGGATATTGGCGGGCGGTGCGGATATGGTTTACGGCAGCGCTGCCGTCATTGGCAATATCCATATCAACCTCAACTCCCTGGTTTTTGAATGCTTCCTGCAAAAATTCAATATCATCCAGATCGTCTTCTATCAATAAGATTTTCATTCCTGCAAAACTATGATTAGTGGAAAAGAGAAGTTGTACGTACAAATATAGTTATCAAATACACATAAATGGACACACTGGTAAAAGAGAATATAGTGAATCCTGTGGCGACGGACTATGTAGTGGGCATCGGGGCTTCGGCCGGAGGACTGGAAGCCATCAACGATTTATTTGATAATATGCCTGTCAATACGGGGTTTGCCTTTATCATCGTTCAGCATCTTTCGCCCGATTACAGAAGCCTCATGGGCGAATTGTTGTCAAAACATACGGAAATGCAGGTTTTTGAGACCGAAGAGGGCACTATTCCGAAGCCCAACTGTATTTACCTGATCCCAACCCGGAAAACCATCACCATCAAAAACGGGCGGCTGCGGCTCGAGGACAAACACCGGGATCAGCAGCCCAATACGGCCATCGATATATTCTTTGAATCGCTGGCAAAGGACAAGGCGGAGAAATCCGTCGGCATTATTCTTTCCGGCACGGGAACAGACGGCACCAAAGGCATCCAGGCCATCAAGAACAGCGGCGGCACTATTATCGTGCAGGACCCTATTACCGCCCAGTTCGACGGCATGCCCAACAGCGCGCTGTCCTCCGGCTATGCTGATCTTATCCTTGCGCCCGATATGATGGCGGAAGAGCTGCTCGAATTTGTGAAAGAGGCCCCCCTGCTTCGTTCGTTCAATGCGCTGAGCAACCAGGAAGAAGCCATATTGCTCGATATTCTCGAACTGATTTATAAAACGACCGGCAACGATTTTTCCAATTACAAACGTCCCACCATCAACCGGAGGCTTTCCAGGCGAATGGCGGAACGGAATATAAAATCGCTGGCCGACTATTATTCCTATCTCGGCAATCATACCGATGAGATCAAAAGACTGTGCAAGGAATTCCTGTTGCACGTGACCCGGTTTTTCAGGGATGAAGAAGCGTTTGAACATCTTAAGGCGTCCGTTATACCCGGCATACTGTCCCGGAAAGCAATAAACGAGGTGGTGAAAGTGTGGACGATAGCCTGCAGTACGGGCGAAGAAGCCTATTCGCTTGCCATGATTTTCGATGAAAGTATGTCGGAGTTAAAGAAATACGATACCGAAGTAAAGATATTCGCTTCCGATATCGACCAGGAAGTGATTGATGCAGCCTCCCGCGGTTTCTACACGGAGGAACAAGTGAGAAATGTGCAGCCCGAACGCCTGAACAGGTATTTTACGGCCGAAGGGAATGGGTACCGGATTATTCCTTCTATCCGGAAAATGATCGTGTTTGCCCGGCACGATATTGCCAGGGACCCGCCTTTCGGGAAGATAGACCTGCTGTCGTGCAGGAACATGCTTATTTATATGTCCCCGGTATTGCAGAAGGATATCCTGCAGAAATTTCATTTTTCGATTAATGATGACGGGTGTATTTTCCTCGGCCCGAGCGAGAATATCGGCATCCTGAAAAATGTCATGCAGGAGGTGGACAAAAAATGGAAGATTTACCGCTGTGTCAGCAAAAGCAAGGTGGCCGACCTGGAATCTTTTTCCAATCCCTCGGAAAAGATACTGCTGTCTTCCCCCATGATCTCTTCCAAAGCCAAAAATGCGCTGCAGAACCTGGCGGAAATATTCAAGGAAACCCTGCTGGAAGAATATGATTACGCGGGGATTTTTATCGATAAGGATTTCGAGGTAAAACAGGCTATCGGCAATTTTAAAAAATTTATGGAATTTCCCGAGGGCACGTTCAATTTCAACCTGCTCAAACTGGTGCCTACCGATCTCTCTATTACCCTGAGCACAGGCATACGGAGGGCCATCAAAGACAATGAGCGGGTAGTGCACCGGAACGTAAAAATACAGGCGGGCAAACTGGAAAGAACGGTCACCATTATCATAAAGCCTTACCTGGTCCAGAAATCGTACCTGCAGCCGTTTCTTTTTATCATACTCAAAGAAGAAGAGCCGGCCACGAAAAAGAAAAGCGAATCATCGTCGCTCTCCCCGGGAGTTTATAGTACAGAGCGGATCAATGAACTGGAGCAGGAACTGAAGGATACCAAAGAAAACCTGCAGGCGCTGATAGAGGAAGTGGAATCGGCCAACGAAGAACTGCAATCCAGCAATGAAGAGATCATTTCCTCCAACGAAGAGCTGCAAAGCACCAACGAGGAACTGCAATCGCTCAACGAGGAGTTGCACACGGTCAATGCCGAGCACCAGTTGAAAATAAAGGAACTGATTGAGCTGAACGACGATCTCAACAACTATTTCAGGAATACCGATATAGGGCAGATACTGATCGATCGGAAACTTATCATCCGCAAATTCACCCCGGTCGCCACCCGACAGGTAAACCTGATCGGCAGCGATATAGGCCGTTCGATCGTGGATATTTCCATCAATATAAAAAACCTCGATTTCATCAACGATATAAAATCGGTCCTGAAAAACGGGGGCATACTGGAAAAGGAATTCCCGATGGATGATGATCATGCCTATTTAATGCGTATAGCACCCTATTTACGGCAGAACAATACTATTGATGGCGTGGTCGTCAATTTTATCGATGTCACGGAAATAAAGAAACTCACGAGCATCCTGGGTGCTGTCTTTAACAGTTCCACCAGCGGTATCATCGCGCTGAAAGCCATCCGCGGCGAGAAGAACGCGATAATGGATTTTGAATTTATCACGGCCAATAAAACTTCCCTGGAATTGCTGGAAATAAGCAGTGAGACGACCCGCGGGCGGTTTTACGAGCTGTATGGGGAGGAGGATTCGGGGATTTTTGAATTGTACACCCGCGTGGTGGAGACGGGTAATACGGTTTCTTTTGAATTTCATAATACCCGCCAGCACCGCTGGCTGGAAGTCATCGCCGTCAAGATGATGGACGGACTGCTGGTCACCTTTAATGATATTACGGGGAGGAAAACTGCGTCACAGCGTATCGAAAAAGGTTTTGAAGACTTGCAATACACCTCTCATCAACTGGAAGTCACCAATTATAAATTACAGCAATCGAATCTCGATCTCCTGCAATTCGCTTCGGTAGCTTCTCATGATCTGAAAGAACCGTTGCGGAAGATACAGGCTTTTGGAAACCTGTTGAAGGATAAGGTCACCCCGAAGCTGGATGCCAGCGAAACCAATTACCTGGACAAGATGATCAATTCTTCCCACCGGATGCAAAGCCTGGTGGAAGACATCCTGATGCTTTCCCGCTTATCGAAAAGCGATACACCGCAGACGGAAGTGAACCTGAACGCTATCGTCAGCCAGATAATAGATGATCTCGAGATCAGCATAAAGGACAAGGGCGCCATTATTACGGTACACACGTTGCCTGTGGTGGTGGGCATCCCGGGTCAATTGCACCAGTTGTTTCAAAACCTGGTCAGCAATGCCATCAAATTCAACGAAGGACAACCCATCATTACTATCGGGGAAACCGATGCCGGGGCGCTTGAAAAGGAATTCGGTATTGACGAACCCGGTTATTGGGGCATTTACATAGAAGATAACGGGATTGGGTTTGAACAACAATTCAGTAATAAGATATTCGGCATCTTTCAGCGCCTTGAAAAAACGCATTACCCCGGCACGGGCATCGGCCTGGCCATTGTAAAGAAAATCATCGAGAATCATAAAGGGTGTATAAAAGCTATCGGCGACCCGGGCAGGGGTTCGCGCTTTGTTATCGCCCTGCCGAAAGTTAAACAGGTTTAAAAATAATTGCTACCTTTATACCGATTCTTCATGAAAAAGGTAGT
>DASYCT010000279.1:0-22460 GCA_036500065.1 Chitinophagaceae bacterium
TTCAGAAGGAAGTGGAAGAAGCTACTTCACTGGAACTGCCGATGCTGGAAAAGAACCTGGTATTCCTTTCTACCATTGCCTCTGTGGCTACCCTGATGGGTCTGCTGGGTACGGTATTGGGTATGATTCGCGCGTTCTCCAACCTGGGTGATGACAGCGGTGGCAGTTCTTCTGCGACACAGTTATCCGTTGGTATCTCCGAGGCCCTGTACAATACAGCCCTTGGTATCGGTACGTCCGCGGTAGCTATTATCATGTATAACGTGTTTACTACCAAGATAGACGGTATTACTTACGGAATTGATGAATCAGGCTTTACCCTGACACAAAGTTTCGCTTCTCTCTACAAATAATTTTGTGGAAACCAGCGGATTTTGAATCTAAGTAATAAGTAAAATCGAATCGTACATGCCAAAAATAAAAATTCCGCGCAAGAGCACGAGTATAGACATGACAGCCATGTGCGATGTGGCCTTCCTGCTGCTGACGTTCTTTATTCTTGCTACCAAGACGAAGCCGCCCGAGGTGTTGAGTGTTGAAACACCCAGTTCGGTTTCTACCCGGGTAGCGCCTGAAAATAATGTTGTGCTGATTAGCATGGATAAAACCGGCAGGGTATTTTTCTCGGTTTCCGATAAGAATAAACCCGAAAAACAAGCTATCATCGAGGCTATTGACAAATCCAGGAAACTCGGGTTAACGGCTGCACAGAAGAATGCATTTATAAAAGACAATTCTTTTATTGGTGTTCCTTTTTCGGAATTGCCAGCATTCCTGAGCACCCCGCCAGAGAACCTGAAAAGCTTCAAGATGGAAGGCATCCCGGTGACTGACACGTTGAATAACCAGTTACTGGAATGGATGACGGCCGCCAAATCAGCGTTTGAAGGTAAAAGGATGGACCTTCTTGTAAAGGGGGATAACAACGCGCTGTATCCTTCGTTCCAGGGAGTCATCAATGCCTTTAAAAAGAATGACCTGATGAAATTCGGGATGATTACCAACCCGGAAGGGATTCCCGCAGGATCAGAGCTGGCCAAGGCGAATTATAATGCCGCTAAAACAGCCAAGTAAGTCATTAGGAAACTCAATTAGTTAACTTAAAAAATTACGCCAAATGGCAGAAATGGATACCTCCAGTGGTGGAGGACATAAGAAAGGACCTGGTGTAAAAAAATCGAAGAAACTCTCTACCCGGGTGGATCTTACCCCCATGGTGGACCTTGGGTTTCTCCTGATCACCTTCTTTATCTTTACTACCACCATGAGCCAACCCACGCAATTGCACCTGGGTTTGCCTAAGGATACCGATAAACCGGAAGAGCAAAACAAGGTAAAGGAATCAGGCGTACTGACCCTTTTACTGGGTAAAGCCGACAAGGTATATTATTACGAAGGAACGCTGGCCCCTGACGCCGCCAATTTTAAAAGCAGCAATTTCAAGGACATAAGGGATGAAATTCTGAACAAGAAGAAATCCACCAAAGCCGATGATTTTGTGGTGATTATAAAACCGGATAAAGAGTCTACGTACAAAAATGTGGTCGATATTCTGAATGAAATGCTTATAAACGACGTAAAACGGTACGCTACTGTCGACATCTCGCCTGTAGAGTTCCAGTTGATACAGAAGACCCAGGAGGCTGCGGGGATAAAATAACCCTGCACGTTTTATGGAATTTTTAACGCATGGCATCTCATTTTAAATAATCATATTATGTTGGATAGTAATAAAATAATGAGCGCGGACGTCCTCGATATCATCTTCGACGGGCGTAATAAAGATTATGGGGCTTATGAGCTGCGTAAAACCTATAACAAGCGTCTTACCACCGCCTTGCTGGTGATGGCGGCCATTTTGGCCATTGTCTTTATCGGGGTGCTGGTAGCCAACTTCATAGATGCAAATTCCAACTCCAAGCCATTGGTAGTGCAGGATGTGCAACTGGAAGAAATAAAACAGGAGGACAAGAAAAATGAACCTCCGCCTCCCCCACCGCCTCCCAAACAGGAGCCCCCGAAGGTGGAAATGGCAAAATTCACTCCTCCCAAAATTGTAAAGGATGAGGAAGTAAAAGAAGAGGAAAAGCCACCGGAACAGGAAAAACTGGAAGACACCAAGATCGGTACGGTGAACCAGGAAGGTATTAAGGATGAAGGTCTTGTAGCTCCCGTGGATAATGGTAAGGGGGTAGTAGAACAACCCAAGAAAGTAGAGGAAGACTGGGATAAAACGTTTACCAAGGTGGAAATCGAGTCGGATTATCCCGGCGGACAAGGCGCCTGGTTGCGGTATCTCCAGAAAAACCTTCAATATCCCCAGGACGCGATTGACAATGAGATCCAGGGTACGGTGACGGTGCAGTTTATCGTGGACAAGGAAGGCGTCGTGAGCGATGTGGAAGCCATCAGTGGCCCCAACGAACTCCGTTCAGAAGCCGTCCGTGTAATCAAGAAAAGTGGTAAATGGGAACCAGCGGTACAAAACGGCCGTAAGGTGAAATCGTATAAGAAACAGCCAATTACGTTCCGTCTCGAAGCTAATTAGGAGTAAGACTCCCTGTCTTAAAATAATACTTCAAAAAATCCCCCGTCTGACGGGGGATTTTTTATTGCCTTGCTTTATTTGGCCCGGCGGGGTTAATTTTGGGGCTTTAAACAGGCAAACCAATGGAAGCAAAAGCGGGCGGATGGGAGGATACGATAGTGGCGTTGAGCACGCCCCCGGGGCTGGGCGCCATCGGGGTGGTCCGGCTCAGCGGCCCCCGTGCCATTCATATTGCCGGCGAGCTGTTTCCCTCCAAAGACCTGGCCTCGCAGCCTTCGCATACGGCCCATGTGGGTTTGCTCCGTGACAATGGTAAAGTGCTGGACGAGGTGGTGATCACTCTTTTCCGGGGTCCCGCTTCCTATACGGGTGAAAATGTGGTAGAGATTTCAGGGCATGGTTCTCCTTTTGTGCTCCAGGAAATTATCCGGGCCTGTATTCATCATGGGGCGCGCCCGGCAAAAGCGGGTGAGTTTACCCAGCGGGCTTTCCTGCAGGGCAAGATGGACTTAACGCAGGCCGAGGCAGTAGCCGACCTGATTGCCAGCAACACGGAAGCCAGCCGGCAGGCCGCTATCAAAAATGTTCGTGGTGGTTTCTCCGTTACCCTGAAGCGGTTACGGGAACAGCTCATCACGTTTTCGGCGCTGATAGAACTGGAACTGGATTTTTCGCAGGAAGATGTGGCCTTTGCCGATCGCAAGCAGTTATTCGACCTGGTTGCTGAATTGCATCGCACCACCCGGCAGCTACTGGATTCCTTTAGGCTGGGGAATGTCATCAAAAACGGGGTGCAGGTGGCCATCATCGGTAAACCCAATGCGGGTAAGTCTACCCTGCTCAATACGCTTCTCAACGAAAACAGGGCCATCGTAAGTGATATTGCGGGCACTACCCGGGACACCATCGAAGAACTGCTGAATATCGACGGCATCCTGTTTCGCCTGATAGATACCGCGGGCATACGTACACATACCACCGACCTGATTGAAAGCATCGGGGTGGAACGCAGCCGGGAGAAGATGCGCCAGGCGGATATTGTCCTTTACCTGTTTGATGTACAGGAGATGGGTGTGGAGGAACTGCATACCATAGAAGAAGAATTTAAGCAAGAAGGACTTAACTACCTGCTGGTGGGTAATAAGGTGGATGGAAAGGAAGCTGCCGCCCGGCAGAAATTCGCCGCTTTTGAAAACCCGCTGTTTATCGCCGCCAAAGAAAATATTCATATCGATGCACTTCGCAAAACCCTGTTGGGCCAGGTGTTGCAGGGCAGCCTGCAAACAGAAGATACCATCGTGACCAATACCCGGCATTATGCCGCGCTGCAGCAACTGGATAATGCTTTGCTGGATGTAACCCTTGGATTACAGGCGCAGTTGCCGGGCGATTTGCTGGCGCTGGATATACGGCGTTGTCTGCTGTACCTCGGAGAGATAACGGGGGAGATAACGAATGAAGACCAGTTGGATTATATTTTTTCGAAGTTTTGTATTGGGAAGTAGGCGAACTGCTGGTAGCGCACGTTTTCTGCACTAAATCTGGTTGTTACTTTTGAAACTTGTGACCACAGGTTAACGTGATAGGGGAAATGATGATACAATATGATACGCAATGATACTGTATGATATACAATGATGCTTAATTTGTTATTTGAAAGGGCGGCAGGAAATTTATGATTATTAGCCGGATTCTCCCAATATATTGGTTGCCTTTTTCTAAACTCATTTACCTTTGTTTTATGCCAGTGCCAAGACAAGGATCAGAGATAGCAAAAATTGAAGAATTTTTGCTGTTATTGCTTCGAGAAAGCAGTAGTGGCCGTATTAAAATGACGTATCGTGGAGATAAGATTGAAAACCTTTTTGAAAGGCTAAACATTTTCTTTAATCCAAGGTTGCCTGATTATGAACAAATGATCGAGCGCTTATTCATGGTGGGAGAAAAGAGTAAACATTTTTACGTTGACACACTCACAAGTGTTCCCGGGAGACAATTTAAATTAGATGATGTGGGGGAAGCGTCATTTGCCTATATTTTTGATCAATTAACAGAGGTTACCAAAAGTAAAAGAGCGCATCATGTCGAGTTTTTTAGGAAAAACGATTCTTTCCGAAACTATTTTAAAGATAAGGGAAATAAACCATTTTTTCTATCGGATATCGAGATTATGGACGACCGAAAAAAATTAATAATAAAAAGATATTACTTGACTTTACTGCACCAATTAGCATATGTCAATTATAAGAAAAAATCAATATTGATATCCACGTCTGAAGAAAAAAATATTGCGAAACAATTTGCCAGTCATTCTCGCCAAAAACCTGGCTTTCGGTTACATGTATGGACACCAACTGCTATTTCATTAGTAAAATACTTTAAAGGTTCCGGTCTTCCTATGTATAAACATGTGCCATTCAAAATTCAAGAGGAAGTTTCTTTCTTTGCTGGTATTTTGCCTCATTACATTGTCGCGTTGGAGGTGATGGGAAAGAGAAAGATATTTTACAATCCTGCTATCTTAACGAACAACATAACGCCTTTTACCTTGCTTAATGGCTTAGACATAGATCAATCTAATTTTGAAAATGTCATAAGGTAAACTAACTATGGAAGTTTCTTTTCTACTGATGGAGTGGACATAGTGGAACATTGAGTAAAGATAGATGCATGATATAACCTGCTATAGCAATTCCTTTCCATTCATCGATAGCCGCCCGCTATCCGAAATAATCAGGCGATCCATTAGCTGAACATCAATGAGACAACATGGGAGGGGGGGTATTATTGGATCTCACGCCCGGGACAGCAACTACTAACAGGCAGGGGTAATATATTAACAAGCCTCGTTACCTTATCAGCACGATTGTTCCTTTTAAGATTATAGGTTGCCCTGAAGTATTCTTCCCGCTTATCATGTAGACATAGGTGCCGCCCGACATGGGTTGACCATGATAGGTGCCATCCCACCCTTCCGACACATTCCGGGTACTAAATACTTCCACTCCCGAGCGGCTAAAGACGACAAACCTGTCTAATACAATCGGGGCTCCCAGTGGGATGCGAAAAATATCGTTATGCCCGTCCCCGTTTGGCGTAAAGCCGTTGGCCATCACGAGGGGCAGGTGCGGAATAACGATTACCGAAGCCGAAGCGGTACAACCTTTATCGGTCGTCACCAACAATTGGTAGGTCGTACTCTTTTGAGGGGCGGCGACCGGGTTGGCAATAGTAGAGGCACTCAGTGCGTCATCGGGCGTCCACTGGTAGCTGGCAATCGAACCCGTTATGGACGGATCCAGCGACACTCCGCCATTGCCTCTAAAAAGTGTATCCGGCGTGAAGACGATCGTAGGCAGCGGGTCGACGATCATTGTCACAGCAGTAGAAACACCGGGGATGCTGCAAGCCTGGTTGCCGGTGACCGTACAGGCAACCTGGTCGCCGTTTGCGAGGCTTTTGGTAGTATAGGTGGGGGCGTTATTGCCGGCATTGCTACCATTTACCATCCACTGCCAGACCTGCGAAGTGCCTGCATTGGTTGCCACAGTTGTAAAGACTACCGGGTCGCCTTCACAGATCTCAGTGGCGGAAGGGGTAACCGTTGCGGACGGAGAATTTTGTTGTATAACGTTCATGGTAATAACGTTACCGGTCGCGGTGGCAGTAGTAACGCAAGCCGCGTTGCTGGTCAGCAGGCAACTGACCTGGTCGGCATTGTTCAGCGTGCTGCTGTTGAAAGTGGGACTGTTGGTCCCGGTATTATTTCCATTAAGCAGCCATTGATAAACGGATGTCGCTCCCCCATTCACGGCCGTAGCTATAAAAGTCACCGGGACGCCTGAGCAGATGGTACCGGCGGAGGCGGCAATCGTGATGGAAGGGGTAACTACAGGCGTTACGCTCATCGTGACAACATTGCTGTTGGCAGTAGGGGTAGTGGCACAGGCTGCATTGCTGGTCAGCACGCAACTGACCTTATCAGTATTGTTTAATGTACTTGTATTGAAACTGCTGCTGTTGGTGCCAATATCGGCTCCATTGAGCAGCCATTGATAGCCAGGTGCTGTTCCCTCGTTCGATGGTGTTGCTGTAAAAGTCACGGGACTACCCGCACAGATGGAACTGGCGGAGGCCGCAATCGTAATGGAAGGGGTAACTATCGGCGTTACGGTCATCGTGACGATATTGCTGTTGCCAATAGCGATTGTGGCGCAAGCGGCATTGCTGGTCAGCACACAACTCACCTGGTCGGCATTGTTCAGTGTACTGCTGGTGAAGGTTGGACTGTTGATCCCGGTATTGCTTCCATTGAGCAGCCATTGATATATAGGAGCTGTTCCCCCGTTCGACGGTGTTGCCGTAAAGGTCACCGGAACGCCCGCACAGATGGAACTGGCAGAGGCGGCAATCGTGATGGAAGGAGTGACTACCGGCGTTACGGTCATCGTGACAACATTACTGTTGGCAGCGGGAATAGTGGTACAAGCGGCATTACTTGTCAGTACACAACTCACCTGGTCGGTATTGTTCAGCGTGCTGCTGTTGAAAGTGGGACTATTGGTGCCGGTATTGCTTCCATTGAGCAGCCATTGATAAACGGGAGTTGTACCCCCGTTCAACGGCGTTGCTGTAAAGGTCACCGGCGTACCCGCACAGATGGAACTGGCAGAAGCGCCAATCGTGATGGAAGGAGTAACTACAGGTGTTACAGTCATCGTAACGATATTGCTATTGGCGATCGTGGTGGTAGCGCAGGCAGCATTGCTGGTCAGCCTGCATGTAACCTGGTCGTTGTTGTTTAATGTGCTTGTATTGAAGCTGCTACTGTTGGTGCCGGTATTACTGCCATTTAGCAACCATTGATAAACCGGTGTCGTTCCCCCGTTCGACGGTGTCGCCGTAAAAGTAACGGGAGTGCCCGCACAAATGGAACTGGCAGAAGCGCCAATCGGGACAGCGGGCGTGACCACGGCGGTTACGGTACCACTGACGGCGACATTTTGGCTGGTCGCCCTGGTCGAAGACAGTACCACATTACCCGTGGGAGTACCCGCCGGCGCCGAAGCAGCGGATCGTATGTAGACGGGTATATTGTTCACGGTACCCCCGCTCTGGGTGAGGGTTACATTGCTGCCATAGCCGCTTCCCGGGCTGAGCGAAATTTCAAAACCCGTAGGAGCGGTGGCGGTAATATTGCCAAGCAGGTAAGTGCCGGATACCGTGAAGGTCTGGATAGTAGGACTGGCGGAGGCTGTACCCGCGCAAGCCTGGATAGTGCCCGATACGGCGGTGGATGTTATCGCGGGTGAAGGATTTATAGTAATGGTATAGGTGAGTTGTGCGCCTTTGCAGGGGCTAACGACGAAATTACCCCATGGTTCCGGGTTGGTGTTTACAGTAACGGCACTCGTAAAAGAGTTGCTGGCTATATCGAATATAGAAACAAAACTGCCGATAACATTTATCTGGAACAGCTTACTACCGTCGGGGGAAAAGTCGAGCCCAAAAGGGCCGGAGCCCCCCATGCTAATGGGCCCTGTTTTGGTATTGGTGGCAGTATTGATGATCGTAAAGCCACTTGCACTTTCATTGCTAACATATAATTTGCTTCCATCGGGCGATAACTTGCAGTAACTGGGTCCCCCGCTTACAGGAATGGTGGTTATGACGGCATTCGTAGACGTATTCACTACCCTGACGAAATTGGCGGTCTGGTCAGTTACATAAAGCGTACCCCCATCGGGACTGACGGCTACGCCATACGAATAATCGTTGACGGCAAGCAGCGGTAAGTTGGCAGTCACCGCAGAGGTAGCGGTGTTGATTACATGAACCGTACCGCTCTTGGCGTCTGTGACATAGAGTGTTTTTCCATCCGGGCTCAATGCCATAGTGGTCGGTGTGCCGGCGGCAGGTGTGCCGAGGGAAATGGAGCCAACTTGCGTACCAGTGGTCGTATTGAAGATGTCCACCAGGTTATTGTTTGGGGCGCTTGCGTATAGTATACTGCCGTCTGTAGTGAGCACGAAATTATCGTAGAAATTAGTTGCGGGAATAGTGCCTACCACAAAGTTCACGTCGGTGTTGAGCATCGCGATCCCACTGGTTGTCTGTATATATATGGTTTGCATGTCCGGGCTTACTGCAGAAGCTTTACCATAAATGTTAAGCGATATCCTGTTGACTAAATTGCCGGCAGGATCGATCACATCGACTGAGCCTCCCGTCAGGCATAGTACATAGGCATAGTAAGATAAAGGACCGAAGGTGATGGTAGCGGTGATGGGAGTACTACCGGTATTGACGGCCGTGAAAGGAGGAACATAGCCCCCCGTGCCACTGGCGCCCAGGCCAATGACCGGTTGGTCGTTTGTCCACGGAGTATAACATGCAAAGTTGATGGGCGTTGTAACATCCCCGTTCACAACGGTTTGACTGTATTGGGCGGCTGATCGGGGTGCATAGGCGAGATGAATCAGTAGGATACTGGTGAAAAGTATATACTTTTTCATACTCGATAGTAGGATTGTATTGGGTCTGAAGAGGCTTACTGCCTAGTTGCTAACAACTTATGAAAAACGCAGAGTAAAAAAAATTATTGCCTTACTCATTGACCCATTTGATGGCATAATACCAACACTGCTCCGTGCCCGTATTTTTTACGTTGTGAAGTATATTAGGGCGGACAAAAATAATATCGCCCGGGACGACGCTGTAATTTTTATCTCCTATATGAGCCGTTGCGGTGCCTTTCATCAGCAGCATTATTTCCTCTTCCCGGTGCTTATGCGGTGCGTGACTGTCCTGCCCGCTGTTGAGCGCAGTGGCATGCACTTCGAATTTGGCAAACATGGAGGTAGGCCGGTCAAAAATAGCTCTTGATTCTCCTTTTTCCGTTTTCTTTACCGCCAGCATCGTCCATTCAATCATCAATAACCCCCCGGCCCTGCCCCGCTCTATATTGACAGCTTTCCTGGATTTGAAAGTAAGTACATAATAGGTGACTGGTTTATCGGAAATATTCTGGAAACGCTGTACATCGCCTGCCTGTATCAGCACGATGCTTCCCGGTCCGAGGCTCCTGCTGGTATCGTTTATTATCGCGATAAGCTCACCCTCTTTCACAAAGATCAATTCTTCCGCATCCATTAAAGCCCGGGACGGGTGATTCGTTTTTCCCGGAGCGAGCGTAGACGCATGTGCACTGAGGCTGGCGAGATCCGTTGTGCTACCCTTTATCTTGCCGGACGGTATGGAATAAACGCCGGATACAAGGGTATCGGTCTGTGCTACGGCACTTAGGGTTACCAGTGTGGCGAGGACGGCAAGAAATATTTTCATGTTGGCAGTTTTAGGAAGACGAAAATTACGGATTTTACGTGTATCTTTCTTTTTAAAATACACGCCCAGGATGTTAAAATTTCTTTTATTGCTTCCCGTTTGTATTGCGGTGAATGGCTTATATGCACAGGAAGATGGTCCGATGTACACCAGCAGGAGATGGGATACGTTACGATTTGAAATTGTTTATCCACCGGCCAAAGTAACCGGTAGTTTATACAAAAATATCAGGGTTCTTGACCAAAGGGCCGATACTGGCAGCCTGGGTACTATCGTCACGAATACAGAGTTCGACCAGCTCATATTACCCAAACACCCGCTGGAAGAGCAAATGGGAAATATGATGGCTGCTATAACAGATTCTACAGCGAATGACGGGAAATTATTATTACAACTGACGCGATTCAATTTTACCCCGCTTGTAGCAGGCAATGTCCACGACGGCTTTTCCATAGTACGGGCTTATTTATATACAGAGACAATAAAGGGAGATCAGAAAGGGTATCAAATGGTGGACATCCTGGATACTATGATAGTAATAAGGTATGGAACGATATTCAGCAGCAGTATCAAAAAACGTCTTTTTGCCGGTTGGAGCGGCATCCTTTCGGATTTTATCAGGAAGAACCTTGTTGCTTCATCGCGTTTCAAGGAAGCTTTTAATATCAACGAGGTTTCAAATATAGAGGAGATCATGAAAAGCAGGACGGTATTATATACGGTGGACAGTTTCACCAATGGAATTTACAAGACCTTCGGTGCTTTCAGGAAGCAAAAGCCGGATTATACTTCTTTTATGGCCAACCTGGAAGATGGAAATATCCAGGGTGTGCATGTGCTTTTACCTGGCGAAAGATCTGCCAACCTCGACGCAAAGGATATGTATGCGATAGTATACAATAGGAATCCTTATATAGCTACCCCCTGGGGCTACTATCTCCTGGTGAAGAAAGACAATGATTTCTTTTTTACGGCCAGGTTCAGTGGGCCTCTTTCCAAAGGCGCAGAGATAGGCTGGTCGACTGCCCTGGCGCTGGCAAATGCTACCGGGAAATTCTTTCTGCCATTTATAATAGTCCCTTTGCCTAAAAGAAATTACGAGATGAAACTGGATGCTCTTGATGGAGGATACAGTATCGTCAAAGGCCCCGGCGATTAGCACAATAGGCCGGGTGGTGCTGGCAATAGTTCTTGCCTGCAATCAATTCCCGGGCATCAGGGTATTTCTGTAGTAGACAGGGTATAATATATAGCAGAAAACGGCGTTATCAAGGCCGGTAGCGTACCGACGCCCCAGATCCTAAATCCAAATACTGATGAGAAACCTCTTGACCCCGCTTCTTATAGCAACCGTTTTTTGCTCTTGCAAATCAACCGCTGTCGTTTCCGTAAGCGTATTGCAGCGCCCACCCGTAACCCTCTCAGCCGGCGTTAAGAACGTGGCGGTTATCAACCGATGCCAGGCCGCGCCACAGGGCGAAGGCGTAGATAACAACGGCAAAGTATTTTCTACCCGTTGTGTCGTCGAAAGCATCAACGGACTTGCCGACGAACTGACAAAAAACAACCGCTTCGCCGGGATAAAATACCTCGAAAACCCGTCCTTCCAGGCCAACGAATCCAGCCAGTTTCTTTCTCCCCTCGCATGGGACACGGTAGCGAAATTGTGCCGGGAAAGCAATACCGATGCCTTGTTTGTAGTGGAATTGTTTGATAACAGTTCAAAAATAAATTATGCCACCCACGCGGTAAATGTTATTACCTCGCAGGGCAAGGTATCCAATACCGAACACCAGGCCAATATGCTCACCACCGTAAGAATAGGCTGGCGCATTTATGATCCTGCTGCCAAAAGTGTAGCCGACGAATACATTGTCGCAAGCGATATAACCTTTGCCGGCAAGGGCATCAGCAAACGGGCTGCCGAAGCGGCTATCATTGATCATATAGAAGCCGTGCAGGAAGTGGGTAGCAAGGCGGGACATGAATATGCCGCCCGGGTAGTGCCGTACAGGTTGAATGTGACGAGAACTTACTATACCGCCGGGAACGATAACTTTAAAGCAGCTGCCGCGAAAGTAAAAGCGCGCGATTGGGACGGCGCTGCCGCAATATGGCAGAAAGAGACGACCAACAAAAGCAAAAAGTTGGCGGCAAAAGCCTTCTATAATATGGCGCTTGTCAGCGAGATAAACGGCGATCTTAAAACCGCCATCCAAATGGCGCAGAAATCTTATGATAAAGACGAAAACCCCCTGGCGCAGGATTATATAGGGTTACTCGTGGAAAGAAAGAAAAGCAAAATGGTGATACCTGTTCGCCAGCAGGAAGAAAAATGACCGTACCCCGCTGGAAAACGGGGATACGGTATTCGAAACATGAGAAACAGTTCTGCGCCTTAGTTCGCCTTTTTAAATTTTTCTACTACTTCTGAATTACCGTCACTGCTCATGCGGATGTTTATCAGCGTGCCGGCGCCTTCCAGCCTGATGTAATAAACCGTGGTTAAAACGGCTGCTGCATCTTCATCATCGGCCGGCAAAGGAGCGGATACTTCGACTACTCCCTGTACTTTTTTGTTTGGGTAGTGGCGCTTTACTTCTGAACGGATACTAAAAGGAAGGTTTTCTTCCAGGTAATAACGGACATAGCTGGTAATGTCGCTCCCCTTTTTCTGGTAAGTGACCCGTGACAGGATACCGTTGTCGACAAAAGATACTACGTACTGGTTGGGCATTTCCTCCCAGCTCACTTTTTCAGCATGCGGGAAACTGGTTTGGAAGGTATGTACCAGCTTTTCATCGATATTACGGGGGCTATAGGCGAACGTACTGGCTGCAAACAGTAATGAATAGATTAAAATGGATGTCTTTTTCATAGCGATTCCTCTTTAATAGAATAAATAAATAATTTACTCCGTAAAGATAAAAAGCTTGCGGACTATATATGGAGCCGGTTTCCATATAGCAGGTAGTCCGGTTTTAAACAGCCGGAAATCATGTTTTTGACCGTATCGTTTTTACCACCAGGTCGACGGCATTTTTCGCCTCGCGCTCATTCATAAAGCCAAAGCCCATCCGCGTAGCATTTAAAGACACGGGTGTAGTGTTATGAATCAGACCGTTCGATAATATAAGACCCTGCGCTTTCAACTTCGGGCAGAGGACAGGGAGAGGAACCGATTTATGAAATTTAGCCCAGATAGCGAGGCCGCCATCGGGTATTTTAAAATCGATAGTATCCGGCAGCTTTTCTTTTAAATAAGCGCACAGGGAATCACGTCGCCCGTGATATATATTCAGTGCCTTTTTCATGTGCCGTTTGATAGCGCCCTCTTCAAATAGTTCGGCCAGCGCCAGTTCCATAATCGGGTCACCCTGTGTGTCGACCAATTGCCGGAGCCGGCACAGTTCCAGCAGCAGGTTGGGCGGCGCCACGATATAACCCGTCCGGATAAAAGGCGCGAGGCTTTTGCTAAGCGTGCCGATATATACGACCATGCCCTGCGTGTCGGCGCTTATGAGCGGAAGAATGGGCGCGCTTAAATAATGGAAATCGTAGTCGTAATCGTCTTCGATGATGATAAATCCGTATTGTTCCGCCAGGCAGAGCAGTTTGATACGGCGCGCGGCTGTCAGTGTTACCGTGGTGGGATAGTGGTGATGAGAAGTGATATAGAGCGCTTTTATCTTTTTGCGTTTACAGAGTTTTTCAATTTCGTCCACGTCTATTCCCGAATCGTCTACTCTCACCCGGTTGATCTGCATGCCCATATTGGTGAAAATGCCGTCTGCATAGTAATAATTCGTATCGCCTACGATGATGTTGTCATTTTTTGCAAACAGTATGCAGGCGAGCAGGTAGAGTCCCATCTGGCTTCCCCGGGTAGTCATGATATTATCGGCGGTGGTCTGTAGACCCCGGCTGGTATTGAGGAAGTCGGACAGAACTTCCCGGAGTTTCTGCATCCCGGCTGTATCCACGTAGGACATATACTTTTTGTTGCTTTTCCTGTTCAATGCGCTTTTATAGGCGCGGCCCAGTTCATCTATCGGTATTAAACGCGAGTCCGGCCCGTCGTGGAAGCCAATGATATGGCGGTTGGTAACATTCGGGGTTCTTACTTTCTCATTTACTTTTACGAGGTAGCCGGTTGTTGCGGGAAAGGTAAACCGTTCCTCGTTTTTTCCGGAGAACCGCCGCGGGTTTATCTCCGGCAATTCCTTGCTGGTGAATGTGCCCTGCGATGCGCGCATTTCAATCCATCCCTGTGCATCCAGTTCCTCGTAGGCCCTTACCAGTGTCTTACGGTGCACGTTCAGCAACTCCGACATCTGCCTTGTGCCCGGCAGCTTGATACCGGGCCCAATCCTCCCTTTTTTCATTTCGAGGATAATGGCATTGGCGATTTGCAGGTACACGGGCGTATCGCTGTCTTTTTGTAGCTGTATGATTGTTTTCCACGGAAGCATAGCGGACTACCTGTTTGGTTAATTAAGGTTGCTAAGATAGTCCATTTTTTTAGGAGGCGCCCGGTCGGCGGGGAGGAAAATATACCAGTTTGTGGTATTGCAGCCGGCAGCGGGAAGGGGTAATTTTAGATTGTCCATTTAAAATGTATTCAATATGAACCATCAAACTACGCCGATTATTTACGGATGGATACTTTACGGCCTGTATGTATTGCTTCCCCTCGTGCCGGCTATTCTTATTTACAAAATATTTCCCGATACCAAAGTAGGGGCCGATGGCCTGCTGGGAAATCTGAAGATCAATGCGACGGGCGCATTTGCCGCCTACCTGATCGTGGTGGTAATTGGTTTCTTTATCATAAAGAACAACCAGGAGTTGATCAACAACCTGCAGTTTAAAGGCGCTTCCTGGGTCGTCAATTCGAAATGTACATTCTGGGAGAAAACAGCGGCGGGACTGAACCCGGTCGACATTAGTGATGAAAGCGTTAAATCCGATCTTAAGATATCGATCTTTCCCGATTACGAGGACCGTAGTTCGCTGGGAGTCAGTTTTGTGGCCTATAGCGAAAGCCAGTTGCCAAAGATCACGTTCAACTACCCGGGCTACAAACGGGTAGAAAGAGATATGTCGATTGATTCACTGCGTGCGCAGGCCTCCAACAGGAACCCCATTAACCTGGGCGAAATACAATTTATAAAGATCAACCAGGAGTATGATACGTCGGCCAGGAATTTTACGCAACCCGCCCCGCCCGCGGCTGCCAGCGCTCCTGCGGAAGGCCCCCCGGTAGCAGCCGTTACGAATTCAAAACCCGGCCAATAAGAAACGATCATTCAAAACCGCGTTGTTATGACAAAACTGTTACAGATTCTATTCCTCTTTGTACTACTAAGTGGGTTCAGGATGCCGGGACAAGCTTATCCCGGCACCAACCTGCGCGGGACAGTAGTCCGGGCTGCCGGCCGTCAGCCACTGGCTTCGGCCCGGGTGGATTTGTATTATTTCGACAAGCGCTATCCCGCGGGACAGCAATGGAGACTGATCAGCTCGACCTATACCGATGCGGGAGGACTTTATTATTTTAAATATGTCCGGCCGGATAATTATTCCATACAGGTCAACCTGAAGAAGAACAGCAGCATCCAGGTAATAAATATCGACTATGGCCACTATGCTTACCAGGATTTGCCGATGATTGTGTATTAGCCCGACAGCAAAATAATCCATCAGGTGGCGCAGTTAATCCATCCTCTTTCCGCCCGGGAAGGCTACCTTTAATCTATTGCCCCGGGTGACGCGTCTCCGCGTGAGCCGGTCTGCAATAGCCCAGCTATATGAATCACATTCCAGTTACCGATACGGCGGTCATCGTGCTGTATTTTCTTTCCATGTTGCTGATGGGCATGCTGCTCGGAAGAAAAAACAAAAGCGCGGTACAGTTTACCACCGCATCCGGCAAAGTGCCGGGATGGGCCATCGGTATGTCGTTGTTCGGCACCTTTCTCAGCAGTAACACGTTTCTTGGCAACCCGGGTAAGGCCTTTGGTGGCAACTGGAACTCATTTGTGTTTACCCTGGCGCTGCCCATTGCCGCTGCGATTGGCGTAAGATGGCTGGTGCCCTATTTCCGCCGCTCAGGTGGTATCTCCGCCTACGAGCATTTTGAAAAGAAATTCGGTCCCTGGGCACGTACGTATGCCGTTTGTTGTTTTTTGCTGACCCAACTGGCGCGTACAGGCACTATATTCCTGGGAGTGGGAATTACCCTGAACGCACTTACCGGTTTCGATATCCGGCTTATCATTTTAATTACCGGCATCGTTGTTACCGTGTACACCGTGCTCGGTGGGATGGAAGCGGTGATATGGACGGAAGTCGTGCAAAGCGTTATCAAAACGGCGGGCGCGCTGCTGGTACTGGCATTGATTATCGCCGGGGTACACGGTGGTGCTACAGAAATAGTTCATGTCGCACAGGCGGAACATAAATTCAGCCTCGGCAGTTTTAAACCGGATTTTACCGGCGATACGTTCTGGGTGGTATTCCTGTATGGATTGTGCATGAACATTACCAATTTCGGCGTGGACCAGAATTATGTGCAACGCTACCATGCGGCATCCAGTGTAAAACAGGCGGCAAAATCATTGTGGCTTTGCGTATATATGTATGTGCCGGCCTCGCTCCTGTTTTTTATTATCGGCACCTGCCTGTACACGTATTATCACCAGCATGCCGATATGCTGCAACAGGTAAAGCAACAGGTAGCGGCGATGCGTCTCGGGACAGGCGCCACGGCAGATGCCATCCGGGCGAAAGCGGCTGTTTTGACGGATGCTGACATTGGCGATAAGGTATTGCCTCATTTTATTGTTAACAAAGTTCCGGCAGGAGTGGTAGGACTGATCTTTGCGGCGATTCTTTCCGCCGCCATGGGCACTATCAGTTCGGGCTTCAACAGTTCGGCGACGATTTATATGGTGGATATTCATAAACGATATATAAACCCGCAGGTAAGTGACAAACAACAATTGCGCGTGTTGTACCTCGCTACCATTCTTATCGGGTTGCTGGCCACCGGCGCGGGCATCAGCATTATCGGCGCCGGCAGCATCCTGGATCTCTGGTGGAAACTCTCGGGCATATTTGCCGGGGGCATGCTCGGTTTGTTTTCCCTGTCCATGATTGCCCGCCATGCGGGGCATTCCGCTGCGCTGGTGGGCGTAATTACGGGAACGTTGGTTATTCTCTGGATGGTGTTTTCGCAATCGGGCATCGTGCCACCGCTGTTGCGCAATCCTTTGCATGCCGATATGACGGTAGTGGTAGGGGCGCTGACTATTTTCCTGGTCGGATCGCTGGTGCAGAAAATAAAAGACCGGGCCGGGAAGGAAATCGTGATAGAAGGAATACTTAAAAAATAAAAATACATGCGTATGTATACAAGCGACAAGAAATTTGTTCCGGTGATGATTACGCCGTTTAACCTAAAGGCGAAAGTAGACCTGGACGCCGTATCCAGGCTCGTGGATTTTTACCTGGCTGCAGGAGTAAAGGGATTTTTTGCCAATTGCCTCAGCAGTGAAATGTACAGCATCAGCGAGGACGAGCGACTGGAACTTACCCATCATATCGTCCGCTATGTAAACGGGCGGGTGCCGATCGTGGCCACCGGTTCTTTTGGCCTGAGCATTGCCGATAAAGCCGAGTTCACCCGGAAGATTTATGATACTGGCATCGACGCCGTTATTCTTATTACCGGCCATTATGCCAATGTCGATGATAGTGACGAGGTGCTTTTGCGAAACTTCGACCGGATGTTTAGTCTCACGGGCGATATTCCCCTCGGTTTGTATGAATGCCCCGCCCCCTATAAAAGGATTCTTACGCCTTCCGTATTCAAAAAGTTATTGGGCTCGCGGCGGCTGGTATACCACAAAGACACTTCTATTGAACCGGAAAAGGTAAAGGCCAAGCTGGACATCGTAAAAGAAAGCGACAGCGGGCTGGAGTTTTATGACGCCCATTCGCCTAATGCCATGTATTCCCTGCGGATGGGGGCAAGGGGCATGTCGTCCATTTCCGGTAACTTCTACCCGGAAATATTGGTATGGATGTGCAACAATGCCACCAACCCTGCGATGAAGGAAGAAGTGGAGTGGCTGCAATCGGAAATCACCCGCGTAGACCCGCTGATACACCAGGCATATCCCCTGAGCGCCAAATATTTTTTACAAAAGCGCGGGCTGCCGGTACGTACTATCAGCCGCGCTCATGCGCTGGAGCTAACGCCGCAGCAAAAACAAACGCTGAACGAGATTCACCAGAGCTTTCTCGGCTGGTGCCGCCGCCTGCAGATAGAACCGGTGAACATACCGGAATTGCTGGTGCCCGGCATACCGCTGGACCCTGCGATATAAGAGTAGTGTTGGATCGGCCTCCGGAGGAGCCCCCTGTTTATAGACCTGTTTTCCTGTTTTCGCCATAAAATGGTGTACATTAGTAAGCGCCAACTATTCGCGGTGCCCCATGGCATACAAATGCATCCTTGGTTTTTACCTTTTTTGCTGCTCCGGCATAAATACGATGGCGCAGGAGTCACCCCATTTTATAGAAAAGCTCACCACCACGGAAGCACATGAAAAGATGTCGCCTGCGGAAAAATTGAAAGAGAAACTGGAGATATTGGGAACGATGAACAGTGAGGCAAGCGAAAAAAAAGGCTTTTTTACCAGCTTCTATCTTCCTTTTTTTGCCGCCCTCAAAGAAGGCGGTTTTATGGAAACGGCCAGCAATATTATGTATTCCTCTTCCGGCGACGAAGTAAATAAAAAGTGGCTGGACGAGAACCAAAATAAGGTGCAGGCATTCAATAAATGGCTGAATGAATATAAATGGAATAAAGAGTAATTAATACGACCCGATTGCTGACACGAAGAAACTTTATCAAAACATCTGCAACCGGGGGAGCCGGTTTGCTGGCGGCGCTCCATGCCGGCCGGTCACTAGCATTTAACAATACAGGATCACCCGCTGAATTATACCAGCTCAGCGAAAGCCTGCTGAAACAATGGGCCGCGGCGCTTATTAAACTGCAGGTGACCGATCAATCAAGAACCGATGATTATGGCGGCATCTGGTGCCCGGCTGATAATACCGTTCATGGAAGAGTAGGCGATACCATCTACCCATTCTTTTACCTCGCGTCCCGGGCAAACGATAGCAGGTACACCGATGCTGCTGTACTGCTCTATCGCTGGATGGAACGAAGAGTGAGCAGGCCGGATGGCTCCTGGCTCAATGAACCGCAGCCGGGCTCCTGGCTGGGTACTACGGTATTTTCAGCCATTGCTCTCGGCGAAACGCTGAAACATCACGGGGCCCTGATGGATGCTTCCTTTAAAGCGGAAGTCACGGCACGATTGAAGAAAGCGGGGGATTTTATCTGTAATACGTTTACCATCGATTATGGAAATATCAACTATCCCATAACGGCCTCGTATGGGCTCAGTCTCCTGGGCCGTTTGCTCGACGAGCCAAAATTCAGCGCCAAAGGAAGGGAACTCGCTCACCAGGCCCTTCGTTTTATTTCGGCCAAAGACGGTTTTTTGTACGGTGAGGGCGATCCCTATTACCAGGCCAGTAAAAAGGGCTGCTATTCGGTCGACCTGGGTTACAATGTAGAAGAATCCCTTCCTTCGCTGGTCATGTATGGACAGCTCACGCAGGATGAAGAAGTGTTGCAGGCCGTCACCCGTTCCCTGCAAACCCACCTGGAATTTATGCTGCCAGATGGCGGTTGGGACAATAGTTGGGGTACACGGAATTATAAATGGACGTATTGGGGCAGCCGCACCTCCGATGGCAGCCAGCCGGCCTATGCCCTGCTGGCCGGCCGCGACCCGGTGTTTTATAAAGCCGCGCTGCAGAACACCCGACTGATGCAGCAATGCACCCACGATGGTTTGCTGAATGCCGGTCTTCATTATCCCTCACTCCATATTCCTCCCTGCGTTCACCACACGTTTTGTCATATAAAAGGGCTTACCACGATCCTTGAATACGGCGATGCAACCGCAAAAGCGCCGGCGCAAACGCTTGTGCTGCCGCGTGAAAAAATTTACGGAAGCCGTTTCTTCAGCGATATACAAACCCTGCTGGTCTCAAAAGGCGATTTCCGGGCGACAATTACCGCTTACGACCGGGAGTATAAAAAAACCACCAACGGCCATGCTTCCGGCGGTGCGCTCACCATGCTCTGGCACCCGAAAACCGGTCCCCTGCTAACGGCAAGCATGAACGAATACCAGTTGTATGAAGCCGGTAATATGCAGCCCGACAGTGATCCTTTCAGCATGCCGCTCACGCCCCGGGTGGAACTGAGAACGGGCGGACAACTTTATATGAGCATCAGCGACCTGGACGCTACGATGGCAGTCAACAATGAAAAGCACCATATCGGTGATGTTGTCGTGTATGCGCAGCCAAAGCTCGTGGACAAAAACCAGCAAAGCCCCGCCTCCGGCGATATAAGGTGCCGCCTGTCTTATGTATTTACAGGTAATAAAGTGGTTTTCACCTTTGAATATGATAAAGGCCCGCATGATGCGGAGATAAAGGTTATTTTTCCCGTCATTGCTGCTTCATCAGATAAGGTAACGGTAGTAAACAGTAAAACACTGAAAATAGACAAAGGAAGCGCCGTGGTACAAATCGTTTCCAGTGCCGGTATAACTATTATGCCTACGACCGGCGGCAGGGTCTTTAATTTTGTGCCCGGGCTGGAAGCCCTGCCGCTCAGTATGGAGCAGAACGGGCTTACCATTGAAATGACCGTATGGTAGGAAGCCGCCGCTTGCAATATAGCGGTCGATAGTGTATTTTTAGCTGTTCGAAATGCTAAACCATAATTATGAAATTTCACCTCCTTATCATCCCATTTGTCTTTTTTTGTATCCATTGCCCCGCGCAACAGGTAAAACAGGATACCAGCGCGGTTGAATCCCAGGTCCGCGCCATACGGGGGGAATTCAATAAAATAAATTCCGATAGTGCAAAACTGCGTGTCGTCAAAAAGGACATCATGGATGAGAGCACCGAGGGCGGCGAGATCGACAAGTTTTACGAAGGCAGTGTAATGCGCAAGGCGATCCTCCTGTACTATGGTGAAACGGGTAAATCCGCTGCAGAATATTATTTTTTGAATGGCCGGTTGATCTTTTTATACACCCGCTACACGACGTATAGCAAGCCGTTTTATGAGAAGGGCTATAAAATAGCGCGTATAGATGAGAACCGGTATTATTTCTATAACGGCAAGTTAATCCGCTGGCTCGGCAGCAAGGGAAAGCTCATCGATAAAAGCCGCTATGCCGCCAAAGGAAAGGAAATAATGGGTGCGTTGAAGGAAGACATGCACTAAAACTCCACACCTGCTCCCCGGGCGATATTCTCATGTCACGGGCAACCTCTTCCGCGGCATAAAAATTGCGAGGTTAAATTAACTTTATCTTTCTATGAAGTTTTCATTAACTGCGTAAATAGAAGAATAAAAAGGGTCAATTTTATTGTTAATGAACCGGGTTGACACCATCACCCGCTTCGATAATGGTAAAAAGGTTGAGTATGTCAAAAGGGAAAATTCTGTTTATTGTCGGCTCTCCCAACCAGACCAGCCAGATGCACCAGGTGGCTGAGCAATTACCCGAGTATGATTGCTTTTTCAGCCAGTTATTCAGCGACAATCCCATTGTCAAAGCCTTCGTTAAAAGCAAGCTGCTGGACAGTACCATATTAGCCGGTGGCTTCCGGCAAAAAGCAGATGACTATCTAAGAAAGCATAATCTGCGAAATGATTATGCCACAGCGGTTTTTAATAATAAGTATGACCTGGCGGTATTGTGTTCCGACCTGCTCGTGACCAGGAAACTGCGCAGGCTCAAAACCGTATTTGTCCAGGAGGGGATGACAGACCCAATTACTCCCTGGGGCAGGATGTCGAGACGCCTCGGTCTCCCGGCCTACATGGCTATGAATACGGCCTTTAACGGCAGCAGTAACATCTGCGATATCTATTGCGCCGCTTCCGGCGGCTACAAGGAGCAATTCACCGCCCTGGGCACCGATGCTTCCCGGATTTTTGTTACCGGCATTCCCAATTATGATTATGTGCATTCTTTTCTACGAAATGATTTCCCCTATCATGATTATGTGCTCGTAGCCACTTCGGACATACGGGAAACCTACCAGAAAGACGACCGGGAAAAATTCATCCGGCGCTGCATTGAAATTGCCAACGGGCGACCGCTTATTTTTAAACTACATCCCAACGAAATAAAAGAAAGAGCTACCGCGGAGATTCAAAAACTGGCGCCGCCGGGTACTCTTGTTTTTAGTGAGGGCAATACGAACCACATGGTCGCCAATTGCCAGGAATTGATCACACAGTATTCAACAGTGGTCTATATAGGTATTGCCCTGGGGAAAAAAGTTCATTCATATTTTGATGTAGGGAAATTAAAAAGATTGACGCCTGTTCAAAACGGGGGAAGGGCCGCCGTGAACATAGCCGAAATCTGCAGGAATTACCTGGAGT
>DASYCT010000280.1:0-10800 GCA_036500065.1 Chitinophagaceae bacterium
CAAAAGGCAGGACGGGTGAGGTACAGGCCGGCAGCCGCTTTCCCTGGTTCTCCCTGTCGCAGGGCGGCGTATCTGTTTCCGTTTACCAGTGGATAAGGGAGCACCGCAAAAAAACCTTCCTCGTTATTATTTATAACCTGCCGGACCAGGGATACAGCGGGCTCGATAAAGAATTGTACGAACTGATTTCCCCCGAAGTCAACCCCGCCAACGATGCCACATTAAAGGAAGCCGGGTTCCCGGCCGCCTTTGTGGTACTGCTGCGCCCGGATAATTACATCGGCTATATCTCGGCCACCGGCGGTATCGGCGAACTGGATGAATTTATGAAGCGCAGTTATCACCTGGAAAATAACACAGCGCAGGGGAAATAATGATGGCCCCCAACTAAAAACCCGCTATTGTATAGCGGGTTTTTTTATTCAGTAACCGGTGCTTCATCAGGGTTGTACTACCTGGTAAGCATCCTGTCCGTCTTCAGAAATAGGTGCGTAATAAACATTGTTATAAACCATATAATCCTCGCCGTTGATCTGCTGGTCGATAGCGCCGATAGGCAACTGGCTTATCACGGCTCCCGGGGGCGCCTGTACTACCTGGTAACCCTGATCGGTATTGATATAGAACGCGCCGGCGTAATAGTAAAACGTATCGTTGCCCACCATCGTGGTTTCGTAACCATCCGGCAGGTAGCTTACCACGGCTCCAATCGGCGGGGGAACGGCGGAATATCCCCCCTGTGAAGGCGCATAATAGCAGCCATCATCATAGTAATAAAATTGGTTGCCTATCGAAAGCCGGACGGCCGTAGCCGCAAGCGAAGACAGGAAAAATCCTACCGGGTGCCAGCGCGGTCCCCAATAATAAGGATGATAGGGATGGTACGTATAAGGATGAATGTCCCGGTAGCCGTTGGTATGATAAACATTCACGCGTTCGTGGCTGCGCACGTTCACATTCACGTGTTGCTGAGCAGGGGCGGGAGTGGGATGGAAATTATGGTTACCGAAATTACGGCTGCCGCCGTTGATCGTCCTGCTTTCTACAGGAGCCGGTCTGTTTTCTACAGGCGCAGGGCGGGCAGGTTCAGGGCGGGCAACAGGAGCGGCAGGACGGGCGGGAGGGGCCTGCCGGGGTGCTTCCGCATGTGCGGGCGGGGCAGAAGGACGGCCGCCGCCGCCAAACGAAGGGTGACCAAAACGTTGCGCATTGGCCTGCTGCGGCAGGCTCAGCGCCACCAGTGCCAGCAGCCCGGCAAAAAACGATAAACTTATTTTATATGCGTATTTCATGGTAGAAAATTAAGGTGTAGTAATTTATTTTTTTATGGACAGAGGGGAGAGTTTGATCTTTTTTGCTTTCATTGGTGGCGTAAACTCAAACATGGCATCCGGCAACACGGGGTTCACCTGCCAGTCGGTAAGTACCGCCTCAAATTGTGGATTCATCTCCTTGCTGGTATAAACAATGACCACTTTCTCCGGCAGGTAAAAAGCATCATTGGAAATCCAGAACTGGAACGATTTGTCCCTTGCCACGCCAGCAATATGAAAACATTCCTTTCCGTCTACTTTTGTAATACCCAGGTAGGAAAGGGTAGTGGCATCGGCCAGGATATCATCCACAAAGGAAGGGTAGAAGAAATCGGCTACGGGAAATTCAATGCCATAATTTTTATTGACCGTATCGATCATCGTCATGATGGAAGCCGGCGCGGCGATCTGCCCGTACTGGTTCCTGTCGGCAGAATAATAGCTAAGCGTTTTGCCATTGTAAAAGAATTCGCGGCTTCCCTTGTCGCCTTCCGATGTTACAAGCATTTTGTCGGGCCCGTGCAGGTACAATTTTTCTTCGTCGGAATGCTTTACAAGGCCAAGCACCTTGCTGTGGACATCATAATTCGATTTGACAGTAACAGTGCAGGACCCCAGGTCGCCCACGATGGCGCTCATGTGATCCAGGATACCAACCGCTACCGTGTCAATCTTCGGCGACTGCGCTTTCGATTGCACAGCAAGAGCGCTGGTAATGGCAATAATGAGGAGTTTTTTATTCATGTGATTCCATTTTTTTAATTAGTATGCAAAGTGTGTACCTTTTCAGGAAATAAGGCTAAAAGCCCATATCGTTAACTCTTTAATAACCATCGCTCAGCGCGCGGTGGTAAAATAGCCGGTATTATCAAAGAAAAATGACCGGCGCGCTTTATCTTTGCTGCCGGTATAAAAAATCGTCCATACATGGCAGTTCGCATTAAAATTGATTTTGACAAGGTATACGAGTTCGAGGAGATTTCCCCCGGCTTCAACCTCAGCAGTTTTAATACCCGGCTGGAAGATGGGAAGGAAATGTCCCTCAAAGTCAAAATAAGCAACCATGCACATGCACTGCTGCCCAATGTATATAACCTCGCTTTTGGGCCGCTGAACAAACAGGGAAAAATAGATGACCGGGCGGAGCTTACCCACAGCGATTACTCAAAGGTATTTTCCACGATCCTGTTTTCGGCCTATGCCTATCTCCGGAAAAACCCCGGCCACTACCTGGGAGTAGACGGCTCCGACAACACCCGGGCTTATCTTTATTACCGCGCCCTTCAGCGCAATTTTGCCTACCTGGACCGGCATTTCAATATGTTCGGGGTGAAATATTTTGTCCGGATCACCCGTTTTGGCAAAACCCAGTCCGATAATCCCTTTGATTTCCAGGACATTATGCCCTATCCGTCCAAAATAGGCCCGGACCACGAAATCGCACAGAATAACATGTACAACTATTTTATCTTTACCCTCAAACCGGAACGTTAAAGCCCTTTTGAAAATTAAAAAATACTCGTAATTTTACTCCATGAAAGAAAAATTAGCCAGCAGGATAGAAAAGCTCGCCAAAAGAGCCAGCAAAACTTCTCTCAAAGCGGATATAAAATCTTCCGGCAATTCTTCTCTACATCAAATCATAAAAACAAAACAGCAGGCCGACCTGTTCATGAAGCTCTTAAAGGAAGCCTGATTATTACGGGCATCCATCAAAATAGTTCATCCCGCCACAGCGGGATTTTTTATTGCCCCTAAGCTACCTGCCTGCAAGTTCCGACAACTTTATACTTTGAGCGACGGAAGAGATCCGTTGCGGATCATTGCTTCCCTGGCTTTCAATCTGTATAAGAAACCGGTCGCCGGCAATCAGGGCGACTTCGGCCCGAGGGTCCTTTTTATAAATGGTCTGGTAAGCCACGACATCTTTTACACCGAGATCAACCGAACCTTGTTTTTTCGAATCATCTTCCATCGAATACCCCATTTTAAATACGGCGGTAGCGGCGGTAAAGACCGATGAAAAAGAGCTTTTTCATGTTTGTTACAATTTTGAAGGGGTATAATTCAATACATTCCGGCATATCTACTATGATTGCGCATAGCAGCTTTTGTGGATCAGCGAAGGACAGCTTTTGAATAGGAACAGGCCGTAGGATAAATGTAACAAGTTTAATGGAATAAGTCCGGCACAGTTTGGAAATAGCAAGTTCCGGGTTTATTGGCATGAGCCGGTTCAATATCTTTATGGCATATAACACCGCTGAAATGAAAATAGAAAATGGCGGAATGGATGACATAGAAGAGATATTCAGGCTCTATGCGATAGCATCGGCTTACAACCAATCCTCATTTCAGGGGAAATAATTTTGTAGCGGCCATCGTTGACTGGGCAAAATCCTATGCCCGGGCAAACGATAAAAACTTTATCCGGCTCGACACACTCGGCAATAATGTAAAATTGATTGAGCATTATACAAATGCCGGGTTTGATTTTTTAGGGATGTTTCGACTGGAAAATACCGGCAGGCTGCCCCTGCATTACCAGGATTGCCCGGATTGCTGTTTGTTTGAAATAAAGCTATAAGCCGTATCTTTGCGCCGTTAAGAAATTTTGTTCGTCAGGCATACGTCCTTAAAATTTCAAAAAAAATGGCTGTACTACACAACCGGGTTTCCCAAAAGGAACTCAAAGAACGTTTATACCAGGAAACAGAACCCCGCACCACCATCTCCTTCTACCGCTATTTCCCGGTAGAAAACCCCCAGGCTTTTCGTGATGAATTGTACAAAGCACTGAATACATTAAATGTGTTCGGCCGCATCTACGTGGCCCACGAAGGCATTAACGCCCAAATCAACGTGCCGCAAAGCAGGTTCGACGCACTGAAAGAACAGTTGTATTCCATAGCGCCCCTCGAGGGCGTCCGACTCAACATTGCGGTGGACGATGATGGCAAATCGTTTTGGGTGCTGAAGATAAAAGTGCGTGAAAAGATCGTAGCCGATGGCATCGGAGACCCTGCTTTCAGCATGGAGAAAAAAGGCAACTATGTGAATGCCGAGCAGATGAACGCCTTGCTGGAAGACCCTGCCACCATCGTGGTCGACATGCGCAACCATTATGAATACGAAGTAGGCCATTTTGTAAAAGCCCTTGAAGTGCCTTCCGATACCTTCCGCGAGCAGTTGCCGATGGCGGTGGACATGTTGAAGGACCAGGAGCAGCGCAATATCATCATGTATTGCACCGGCGGTATCCGCTGCGAAAAAGCCAGCGCCTATATGCTGCACCACGGCTTTAAAAACGTGTTTCACCTCGAAGGCGGCATTATCAACTATGCCCGCCAGGTAAAAGAGCAGGGCATGGAAAGTAAATTCGTGGGAAAGAATTTCGTGTTTGACGACCGCCTCGGCGAGCGTATCACCGAAGACGTGATCGCCAAATGCCACCAATGCGGCAAACCCGCCGATACACATACCAATTGCAAAAACGAAGCCTGTCACCTGTTGTTCATCCAGTGCGACGACTGCGCCGCCACCTACGAGGGCTGCTGTAGCAAAGCATGCCACGACACCATCCTGCTGCCCATCGAAGAACAACAACGCCTGCGCAAGGGAAAAGACAAGGGAAGTAATATTTTCAATAAATCGAAAGCCCGGCTGCGGCCAAAATCGGGACGCGAATAGTGGCGAATGAATACCAATTCGCGCCCATTCGCGTATTAAAGTTTCTCCAATGCCTTCACAATCGCCGCATACGTATCCTCGTCTGACGGATGTTCCGGCTTAAACGCCTGCCCAATCACTTTTTCGTATAGCTCAATATACCGTTTGGAAATCGTATTCACCCACTCGTCACCCATTTCCGGCATGCTTTGACCCTCTTTACCCATAAAATTGTTCGCAATCAGCCATTCGCGGACGAATTCCTTGCTTAGTTGTTTTTGCCGTTCCCCGCTCGCTTGCCGCGCCTCAAAACCATCCGCATAGAAATAGCGGGAAGAATCCGGCGTATGTATCTCATCCATGAGGTAAACAGTATCACCAATCTTTCCGAATTCATACTTGGTATCCACCAGTATCAATCCTCTTTTTGCCGCCAGCTCCTTGCCCCGGGCGAACAGCTTCAGCGTATAGTCCTCCAGTATAGCCCATTCATCCGCTGTTGCCAGTCCTTTATCAAGTATCGCCTGTTTGCTGATGTCTTCGTCATGCCCTTCGTCTGCTTTGGTGGAAGGCGTGATAATGGGAGAGGGGAAGAAATCATTTTCCTTCATCCCCGATGGCATGGACACCCCGCAAAGCGCTCGTTTGCCGCCGGCATAAGTGCGCCATGCATGACCGGTAAGGTTTCCCCTTACGACCATCTCTATTTTAAACGGGACACATTTTTTTCCAATCGAAACATGAGGGGCGGGCACAACCGAAAGCCAGTTCGGACAAATATCACCGGTAGCCTTCAGCATGTATGCAGCGATTTGATTCAACACTTGTCCTTTATAAGGAATGGGACGGGGAAGAATGACATCAAAAGCCGAAATACGGTCGGAAGCTATCATTACGAGCCATTGATTCGCAATGGTATAGACGTCTCTCACCTTGCCACGGTAAAAATTGCTCTGGCCGGGAAAATGGAATGGTTGCATGGCGCGAAATTACATGTCCCCTGGTGAAACGAACAGGTAAAATATTAACAATATACCCTTGTTGGTTAAAAATTAAATTTCCGAACGAACGTTAGAAATTGTATTTTGCTTTATCCTAACGATTTCTATACCAAAATAATCCAGTATGAAAAAATGCTACCGCTATTGGACCACGATGCTAATGGGCGCTATGCTTTCCGTGGCTGCCTATGCCCAATCTGTCACCATCACCGGTACTATCCGAAGTGGCAGCAGTAAAGAAGCCTTACCCTCCGTATCAGTCACGATTAAAGGTAGCTCCGCAGGTACTTTTACCGACAGCAGGGGAAACTTCAAACTCATCACTTCAAAGCAACTCCCTTTCACCATTGTTATCACCTCGGTTGGTTTTGAGTCGAAAGAAGTGCAGGTCACTTCAGCCGGCAGCATTCCCCAGGTGGAACTCGCATCCGCTTCCAGCCTGGGAACGGAAGTAGTGGTATCCGCCAGCCGTGTCCCGGAACGAATACTGGAATCGCCGGTGACGATTGAGCGGATCAACACAGCCGCTATCCACAATACTGCCTCTACAAGTTATTATGACATGATCCGCAATATTAAAGGGGTGGACGTAACCACGGCCAGCCTCACCTTTAATTCGGTCACCACCCGTGGTTTCAATGGCAGCGGTAACCTGCGCTTCAACCAGTTTGTAGACGGGATGGACAACCAGGCCCCCGGCCTGAACTTCTCCGTGGGCTCCGTTGTCGGGCTCAACGAACTGGATGTGGACAATATGGAACTGCTGCCGGGCGCATCCTCCGCCCTCTACGGCTCGGGTGGCATGAACGGCACCCTGCTTATCAACAGCAAAGACCCTTTTAAATACCAGGGCCTGAGCGTACAGATAAAACAAGGTATCATGCATACCGGTTCCAATGACCCCGTCGGCGCTTCGCCCTATTACGACTGGGCCTTTCGCTGGGGACAGAAAGTAAGTGAAAAATTCGCCTTCAAAATAGGAGCACAGTTTATACAGGCCAAAGACTGGCAGGCCAATGACAGCACCGATTATACCGGTCTCGGCACCTTGGGCAAACCCATCGCGGGCACAAGGGCCACAGACCCCAACTACAATGGAGTAAATAGGTACGGCGACGAAACTTCGCTGGATATACGTGCCGGGTCCACACCCTTTTTGCAGGGAGCGGCACAGCAGATAATACTGGCCAATCCCGCCTATGCCCCAGCTGTAGGCGCTATCCTCGCCTCGGATGCAGCTAACCCGTTTTTTGTTTCCCGCACGGGCTACAAAGAGGGGGAAATTATTAATAACACGACCCTCGATGTAAAGCTCAACGGCGCCCTGTATTATAAAATCACCCCCAGTGTCGAAGCGATAGCAACAGCCAATTATGGAACCGGTAATTCGGTATATACGGGCAGCGACCGCTATTCACTCAAAGATTTGAAAATAGGACAATACAAACTGGAGGTTAAAGGCAACAACTGGTTTATCCGTTCCTATACTACCCAGGAAAACTCCGGCCAGGCATTCAATGCCACCGTTACCGCACAGTTGTTCAACGAAGCATGGAAGCCCAGTTACAATCCTGCCAACCCGGCGGCAAGCTGGTACCCACAATATGCCGGCGCTTACCTGCTGGCCCGTCTGAGCGGGGCTACTCCCCTGGCTGCCAATAATGCTGCCCGCGCCAGTGCCGATGTGGGCCGCCCGTCAACGGCTATCGGCAACCCGCTTTTCGACCAGGTACGTTCCCTGCCCATCCCGAAAGGAGGGCTCTTCCTCGACCGCACCAGTTTATACCATACCGAAGGTCAGTATAGCTTCACCCAATGGAGTAAAGTGCTGGATGTAATCGCCGGCGCCAGTTGGAGACAATATATCCTGAACTCACAGGGTACCCTGTTTGCCGACAGCGCAGGCCGTATCCATACCAACGAATACGGCGCTTATGTACAGGCATCGAAGAAACTGTTCGACGACCAGTTGAAACTCACCGCTTCGGGCCGTTATGATAAAAACGATAATTTCAAAGGCAAACTCACCCCGCGTTTCTCCGCCGTATGGACAGTGGCAAAAGATCAGAACATACGCGCTTCTTACCAGAACGCCTATCGCTTCCCGTCCAACCAAAACCAGTGGATCAACCTCAATACCGGCGCGGGCATCCTGATTGGCGGATTGCCGTCCCTGCGCACCTTCTATCATTTTGATACCAACCCCGTATTAAACGCCAGCACGGGCCAGGTCCAAAACTTCGGCGAATACAAACCCGAATCGTCCAATTCGTATGAACTGGGTTATAAAGGCCTGTTTGAAAAAAGACTGCTGATTGATGTGTACGGTTATTATTCCAAGTACAAGGACTTCATTGGCCGTGTCAGCGTCATCCAATCCAAATCCGGCAACCCCGCAACTATCAATCCCGCCGACCCGACTACCTATACCGGTTACTCCGTATCGGCCAACAGTGCCAACACGGTATCAACCTATGGCGCCGGTTTAGGTATCGATTATATATTGCGCAATAATTTCTCGCTGAACTTCAACCTGACATCGGATAATATCAATAACCCCGATCCTACTTTCGCCACTTATTGGAATACGCCGAAATACCGCACCAACCTGGGCATCAGCAATACCGGTTTCGGCTACGACAACCGGTTTTCATTCTGCGCACAATACCGGTGGCAGGATACTTATTATACCGAATCCGATTTCAAACAGGGTAATACGCCCGCATTCAGTACCATCGATGCGCAGGTCAGCTATAAAGTCCCTAATATCAAATCACTCATCAAACTGGGTGGCACCAACATCCTGAACCACTATTACACGACCGCCTTCGGCAATCCCTCCATCGGCGCTGTGTATTATGTGAGCTACGCCTACAATATATTCTAATAAATAAGTATATCTATCTCATTGCCCCGCACCTGCGGGGCTTTTTTTTCAAAAAACGCCTACCCAGGTTAAGCGTTTACCCTTGATCGAAAACCCGGAGTATCCCCCCTCCAAACCAGTACCAAATAGGGAGTAAGTAGGGAGTAAATAGGGAGTATCCCGGGAGTAACCCCTGAGTATCCCCTGGAATGCCCCCGGAAACCGGTCGAAAACCGCCCTTTTTTACCCGGCGGAAAAAAAAGCGGGATACAAGAGGGCGGCTGACCCCAAAAACAGCCTTGGTAATTGCGTAGGTAGAGGGTAGGTACTTCGTACTAAAGTCGTACATAATGCATGAAATAAGCTCCTTTCAGGGGAAACGGAATAACCTGGTCCATCATCCCGTAGGGACGTTTGGTAGGTAGCCCTAAAATCCCCCTCAACGGGTCTTTTGCGTCCGCGCAAGGTACTTCGCCCGGATAATATCCTGCACGGCGACCTTCTTGATTTTGCTTTCCAGCCAGGAGATAATATCAAGATATGAAAACGCGCGGGTGGCAAACCGGTCGCGCTCGTATTTTTTGACCCTTTCCAGCAGCGCTTCAAAAGCAGGTTGCAGTTGCCGGGGCGTAAGCCGGAAAGCCTGCCGAAGGAACTTAAACATTTCTTCTTCCACCGCGCTGAGGTTTTCCATTTTAGCCATAAAACGATACACCGATTTGGTCAGGTATTCCAGCAGATCGTAATTGCCCAGCTCATAATGCGCAATCAGGTGCAGCAGCCGCGCATAGCATTGCAAATCGATGCGCAGGTCTACTTTCCAGTTGATGATCTTGTTGAGGTAAACGATCGCCTGTTCATTATTGCCGCTGCCAAAATACAGGCAGGCGATTTTGTAATAGAATACCAACACACGGTGCCGGTCAAGGTAAATTTCATACTCCTGCAATTTCTCAACGATCTCCGGCACCATCTTCAGCCCTTCCGTAAACGTCCCTTCGATAAAATGCTTGTTGATCAGCGCCGTGCTGATATAAATAAAACATTGTATTTTATTGTTCTCGCTATGTTCCACCACCGTCGAGCGGGCAAAGGCTTCAAACTTCGAGAGGTCCTCGTTGAATTTATCATAATTCTGCAGGTCGAAATGCGCGCCCAGCAGGTTGTGCATCCCTTTGATATAATGCGAGGTCTCTATTTCCAGCATAAAGGGGTATTCGTCAAACAGGTCCACCCATTTCTGCGTATAACGGTAGTACATCAGGAAGTCCTGCAGGATAAACCCATACCAGGTGTGGCTCTGGTATTTGTACAGCTTTTCATAAAACCCGTGCGGCGAGCGCGCTTCTTTGGGGAAATGATCGTCAAAAAACTTCTGGATGGCCTGTTCGTCGTTCTTGTTCCGGGCATGCCCGTTTTTGATATACCAGCTATACAGCAGCAGCGAAAGATTCGATAACTTACTGATTTGAAGTAGTCTGTCGTTCACCTCGTCGGCCTCGGAGGCCAGCCGTTCGGCCCGGTCCTGCATACTGCGCGTAATGTGCAGCGCCTCAATCTTTTTTTCCAGGAAAACCACCTGTTGCAGGTAGGTGTACTGCTGGTTGGCCTGCGCCATGTCCTTCATCTTATCCAGCACCTTCAGACTCTGCAGGTAAAGCCCCTTGTTATACAATATGCGCGCATGGTCCATCTGCTCATGGAGTTGTATGTCGATATTGCTATCGTTCTTTATAAGCCGGAGACTGGTCAGTATTTGCTTGTACAAATGGGCCTTGGCATTGGACAACTGCTGCTTTTTCAGGCGCTTATTCTTGCGGAGCAGCAGCTCTTCGTCGTAGCTGCCCATCTTATCCAGCGCATCGAACAATTGCACCACCTTCAGGTCCTCTTCCCCCGAATTTCGCTTTACGTAAAGCTTAAAATTGCGTTTTTCACTCTTTTCCAGCGA
>DASYCT010000281.1:0-11337 GCA_036500065.1 Chitinophagaceae bacterium
TATAGATTATCGGGTTTTATCCCGATATTCCGGGTTTAAGCGCCCCGCCACCTAATCCCGCGTACTTTTTATTTAACACCCCTTTAGGAGTTGGCTCGCTTCGGCTCCATTCATCGGTACAATACCCGTTTCTATCGATGGAATGTTCTCCGGCCATTGGTTTGTTTCTATGTTTAGCACTGGTTTGATTGCCCACGGAATTATTCGTCACCAAAAACAATTCTTTATGGAAAGAAAAATCTTTTTACGGCACGGCCTTACCGCGTTAGGGCTCGCTGCCATCGTACCCCTTGCCAATGCCTGTAAAAAGTCATCGGGCAGTTCTTCCGATAGCAGTAGCAGTAGTTCCGGCGCCTGTACGGCTACCTCGTCGGAGACGGCAGGACCTTATCCCACGGTCACGCCCTCTTCTTATGTGAGAAGCGATATCGTAGACGGCCAGGTGGGTGTGCCCCTTAGTATCAAAATCACGGTGAAAAACCTGAACAACAGTTGCGCCGTGCTTTCAGGCGCACTCGTGGACATCTGGCATTGTACCGCATTGGGCTATTATTCCGAGTACGACGATACACCCGGCGGCGGTTATGCGGCCGTAGACTATACTGCCTCCAATTTCCTGCGCGGGCGGCAGACTACGGATGCCAACGGGTTGGTGACCTTCACCAGCATCTTCCCCGGCTGGTACTCACCCCGGGCGCCTCATATCCACGTGCATATCTATAATGCGGCCGGCACTTCGCTGCTGATAACCCAGGTAGCTTTCCCGACGGATGTTTGCAATACGGTGTACACAACGGCATCTCCTTATTCGGCCCACGGCGTCCAGGATACGGCGAATACGGCGGACCAGGTGTTCAGCGATTCACTTGCCAATGAATTGTCTGCCGTTACCGGCAGCGTGTCCGCCGGTTATACGCTTACTCATACCATTTATGTAAGCGCCTGATAAACTAAAGCGATAGCTATGGTGACGCAATCAAAAGGAAAAATATTTCTTGCCGAAGAACGCGGTCTTTGTGAACTGGACTGGTTCAGGACTTACAATACGTTCAATTTCGGGCAGTATTATAATGAGTATAAAGTCCCGTTTGGCCCGCTCTATGTGCTGAATGAAGATACGCTCGGTGGCGGCAAAAGCATGGTCATGACGATGGAAGACGATTCGGATATTATATTACTGCCCGTAGTGGGCGCGCTTGATGTCAGCGATGGCATGGGGCATACCGACAGCGTGGAAGCAGGCCAGGCGCTGCTATTGGACATGCCCAAAGGCGCTTCGGTCGACATAAGAAATCCCTATGAGACCAGCCTGGTGAAATACCTGCAGCTATGGATGAAGAAAAACCCGGGGAAAAGGGGGCGGGCCCTTCCCCGGGTTTTATCATTTGACCTCGGGGGTAATCCCGACCGGCTTATTGATTTATTTTCTCCAACAGGTTCCGACACTCCCGATTATACCTGTGCGATAGGAAAGTTCAGGGGCAGGGAAGAAACTGTGTATAAAATAAAAGGGCAGGGACATGGCTTGTTTGTCTTTGTCATCGAAGGCGTTTTCGAAGTACAATACCGGCTGCTGCATGCCGGCGACGGGTTGGCGTTATGGGATATACAGGAAGCAGAGCTGGAAGCATTGAGCAATGACGCCATTATTTTACTGCTGGAACTACCGCTTTCATTATATTTGGAACGACGATAGTTATTTCCCATCGTTCCTGTTCATGAAAACAATAGCCCGTTATATCCCTCTTTGGATTTTATTGTTATGGGCCGTTTCTCTTACGGCACAAACCACGCCGCATAGCTTTGCGTTGGGCGATAGTAATTTCCTGCTGGATGGAAAGCCTTTTCAAATCATCTCGGGAGAAATGCATTATCCCCGGGTGCCCCGGGAGGCATGGCGTGCGCGGATGAAAATGGCGAAGGCCATGGGGCTGAATACCATCGGCACCTATGTATTCTGGAATATTCACGAGCCGGAAAAAGACCAGTTTGATTTTACGGGCAATAATGATGTGGCTGAATTTGTGCGTATCGCAAGTGAAGAAGGGTTATGGGTCATCCTGCGGCCGAGCCCTTATGTGTGTGCCGAATGGGAATTTGGCGGCTATCCCTACTGGCTGCAGAACGAAAAGGGGCTTATCGTTCGAAGCAAGGAAGCGCGTTACCTCGAAGAATACCGGAAATACATACTGGCCGTGGGCAAGCAACTGGCGCCCCTGCAAATCAACCATGGGGGCAATATCCTGATGGTCCAGGTGGAAAATGAATACGGGTCCTATGGCAGCGATAAGGAATACCTCGACATCAACCGTAAACTATTTATCGAAGCGGGTTTCGACGGGTTGCTGTATGATTGTGACCCGGATGCGGATCTCAGCAAGGGCCACCTGCCGGGATTGCTGGCCGCGGTAAACGGTCTTGATAAACCCGCCAAAGTAAAAAAGCTCATCAATGAAAACCACGGAGGCAAGGGGCCTTATTTTATCGCCGAATGGTATCCCGCCTGGTTTGACTGGTGGGGCACCAAACACCATACCGTGCCCGCCGATAAATATACCGGCCGGCTGGATTCGGTGCTGAGCGCGGGCATTTCCATCAATATGTATATGTTTCACGGCGGCACTACCCGGGGATTTATGAACGGGGCCAATTACAACGATAAAAATCCTTACGAACCGCAGATCAGCAGCTACGATTACGATGCCCCGCTGGATGAGGCCGGTAACGCAACGGAAAAGTTCTTCCGCTTCCGCGAAGTAATCCAAAAACATTTGCCGCCCGGCCAGCAATTGCCGGAGGTTCCCCCGGCACGGCCTGCTATTCGCATTCCCGCTATTCAATTTTCGCAGTCGGCCTCCCTTTCGGACCTGCTTCCCGCGCCTGAAAAAAACGAGCGGCCGCTTACATTTGAAGACCTGGGACAGGCCTATGGCTTTGTACTTTACCGGCATGCCATCGACCATGCGGCAGGAACCGGGATGCTGAAGATAAAAGACCTGCGTGATTATGCCCTCGTGTATGTCAACGGCCACCGGGCCGGTATTCTCGACAGGCGGCATTACCAGGACAGCCTGCTGCTGGACCTGCCGGACGGAAAGGTTGTCATCGATATTCTTGTCGAAAACCTCGGCCGCATCAACTTTGGTCCCTACCTGCTAAAGAATACAAAAGGCATAACGGAAAAGGTAACATTGTCCGGGGAAGAACTGAAAGGGTGGGAGATGTACCGCCTGCCTTTTGCCAATACCGCCAACGTTCGTTTTAGCAACGATGTTCCTGTGGGCGACGGACCTATGCTGCACAAAGGGTCTTTTACCCTGCAGGATACGGGCGATACCTGGCTCGATATGAGTCAATGGGGCAAGGGCGTGGCGTGGGTGAACGGGCATAACCTTGGCCGCTACTGGTCTATCGGCCCGCAGCAAACGCTGTACGTGCCTGCCGAATGGCTCAACAAAGGCGCCAACGAAATAATCGTACTCGAATTGCTGAAGCCCGGGACCCCCACACTGCAGGGCCTCGACAAGCCTGTATTGAATGTGTTAAAATAAAATACAGGCCGATAAAATATTATAGCAAACCACTATCTTTATTCTACCCCAAAAATGAATAGCATGACCCAAAAACCTTCAAACGCTTTTGTAGCCGCCTCATGGCTTGCCCTCGGCATCGGTATGATCGGCTTCCTGATTGGTCTCTGGCGGGCCGAATTACAACTCAATGAAAAAGGTTATTATTTCACCGTATTGATGTATGGATTGTTTGCCGTGGTATCCGTGCAGAAAGCCGTGCGCGACCGGCTGGAAGGAATACCCGTCACCGATATTTATTACGGTCTCTCCTGGTTCTCCACCATTTTATGTATCATACTCCTTACTGTCGGCTTATGGAATGCCACTATGCTACCCAGTGAGAAAGGTTTTTATGCATTTGCATTCCTGCTGGCCCTGTTCGGCGCAGTGGCCGTACAGAAGAATATCCGCGACAGCAACCAGGCGGAAAAGAAAGACAGCCATGGCCAATAAGTGGAAACCCTTGCGGGGGTTTGGGTAGGCCCATACTCTGTATTTGGATATAATTTAATTTGTAACATATTGTAAATCTTTCTTTTCTATTCCTTCCCGGTATGAATTTTTTATTACCTGGTAGTTAAGGAATTATTATTCCGTACAACTACGCATGGTAGATAAAAAGGAATCCGTTATTTTTGTCCTCCGTCACTATAGCCCACGTTTTTTCTTTCAAAGTTAGACCTGATAGACGCACAAGCGACCCCGTGCATCTCTTTAGTAGCCCCATCTGTTCCCTTCAGCGGGAAGACATGATTTGTTTTTGCAAACCCGTGCATAGATGCGCCTGTTTTGCGACGGCATGGTTATGCCTTCCGGCGAGTGTGACCGTATAACTACAACTCAGAACTCAAAAGTCTTCTGTATGAAATTACTATCATGGGTATTACTGGGATTGGTGTCTTATGCAGCCCCTCAAAAGGGCTGCAACGCCGGAACTGACAACAACAATGCGAAACCCGCGAGCGTGAATGGAAGCGCCTGGACAAAGAAGTCAGACCTCTACGAGGCGGATGCCTTAAAACGCTCGATCCAGGCACAAAAGGACGACCTGTTTGAATCGTTGTCGGCCGCATCGCAACAGGCAAACAGCAAAAGCCAGAAGAAACGCGATGAATGGGAACCGAGGGTGGCCGAGCTGGAGGACATGATAGCGCTGCTCGATTCATCTCTATATGTATTGAACCAGATGGACAGCGCTAAGATTGGCGACCTGTTTACCTTTGAAGATACCACGGGCACAACCGGCAATACCTACCGGCGTAATAACAATGTTATTACGATGAAAATATTAAACAACGTAAGCGCCATTCATGAACTGGCGCATGCCTGGCAGGTTCATAACGGCAGTATTCGTGGTCATGGGGGAGATCACATGGTGCAGGACTCTGCAGAACTATGTCGCAACGAGATAGACGCCTACCGGCGGCAATATGCGTTTGATCCCCTGTCCATACAGCAAAATGCACCGTCTTATCCGAAGAACGCAGAACGGTTGTCCGACATCACTGCCAATTGGGTGCTTGGCCTGCACGACGGCGATGACTTCGTTTTTTGGGACAGGATAAAAGTGTTTTACCAGAAAAGCAACCCGCAGGAATGGAGAAGATGGCTTGATTCGGCCAGCCAGAAACGAATTGCGTTCCGGTAATGAACGATTATTTCGCTACGTCTATCTTTACTTTCTTGTTTTTGATCTTCTCGTTTTTGATCAATTGCAGGGTATTGGGCACTTTCGACTTGCGAACGGCCACAAAAGAAAAGAAGTCTTTTACTTCTATCAGCCCCACATCCTCTTTTTTCAACTGGCCTTTGTTGGTCAGGAAGCCCACAATATCGACCTTATTGACCTTGTCTTTTTTCCCTGCGGCCACAAACAGCGTAGCCCATTTGGGGCGTTCCGGCAGCACGCTTTCCACGGGCAGTGTGATCTCTTCTACGGGTGGGTTGATATAAGAAGGCAGGTGTTCGTCGGGCGATAAAATCAGGATAGCCGTACCGCTGGCATCCATCCGCGCCGTGCGGCCATTGCGATGGGTAAATACGTCTTCATCCGGCGGCAGGTGGTAATGAACGATGTAACGGATATTGGCCACATCCAGTCCCCGGGAAGCGAGGTCGGTGGTCACCAGCACATTCACACTGCCGTTCCTGAATTTACACAGCGCCACATCGCGTTCCGGTTGTTCCAGCGCACCATGATAATAGCCCGTAACAATGCTTTTTTCTTTCAGGAAGGCTGCCGTCCTGTCCACCGATTCGCGGTGATTGCAGAATATGATGGTGCTGCGGTTGCCGAGATAACAAACGAGGCGAAACAGGGTTTCCAGCTTGTCCTTGTCAGGGCTTGCGACCGTTTGAATGCTCAGCGCGGCAGAAGGCTTGCCTGTCAGGAAATTAAGACGGGCAGGGGATTGCAGCCCGACAAAAGAGGGTATCTGTACGGCATCGGTAGCCGAAGTGAGGATTCTTTTTTTAAGCGAAGGCAGCTCGGCGACGATAAACGACATCTCGTCGAGAAAGCCCATTTCAAGCGATTTATCAAACTCATCCAGTACCAGGGTTTGAATGCCCTTTGTCTTTATATTGTTTCTACGGATATGGTCGGCCAGCCGGCCCGGTGTGCCGATAATCAGCGCGGGGGCTTCCAGCAGGTTGTTTTCTTCCGTTTCCCGCAGGTGGCCGCCGTAGCAGCAGGTAACTTTAAAGCCGGTGCCCATCGCCTTGAACACCTGTTCTATCTGCAGGGCCAGCTCGCGCGAGGGCACAATCACCAGCGCCTGTGTCACCAGATTGTCCCTGTCCAGCAATTGCAGCACCGGCAGCAGGAAGGCCACTGTCTTGCCCGACCCTGTGTCCGAGAGCAGCACCACGTCGGCATGTTCTTCATTGGCTTCGATAGAAGCCTGCTGCATCTCATTGAGGGCCTTGATTTTCAGGTTGGCCAGCCACTGTTCCACCGGGAGTTCCTTCTTTTCCATGGCGCAAAAGTAGGCTTTTGCCATACTTATGCCGTACCTATCTTCGTGACATGAAAACCGCTACTATCAGTGAGTTAAAGCAGGAACTGGCTCTCCGGCCCCCGGCCCGGGTGCAGGAGCTTTGCCTGCGGCTGGCGAAGTTTAAAAAAGAAAACAAGGAATTGCTCACCTACCTGCTGTTCGAGGCACAGGATGAACAGGGGTATATCGGCAGTGTCAAACAGGAAATGGACGAGCTGTACAGGGATGTCAATACCAGCAATGTATACTTCGCCAAAAAGACCATCCGCAAGATACTGCGCGTTGCCAATAAGCATATCCGCTATATGGGTTCGCCACAGGCGGAAGTGGAATTGCTTATCCATTTTTGTAGGCAATTGAAAGCGACGGGGCTTCCGCTCCACAAAAGCACGGTACTGACCAACCTGTTTCAAAACCAGGTAAAGAAAATCAATAAAACACTTGATTCACTACACGAAGACCTGCAATACGATTACCGCAAGGATATGAAAGGGCTGGTCGCATAAGGGTAGTGTAATAAATATCGATAGGAAATATTTTTTAAAGAAAAACACCCGCCCGAATTCATAGAATTTGTGGCGGCCCTCAAAAATACCAGGATAGATGCCGGCGCCGGTCTCAAGGTGCGGCTGGCGCAATTGTTGAAGAAGAGCTGATATATTGCCTACTTTTGGAACCGTTATAAAATAAGTTCGCATGTACAGCATCGAAAATGAATTGTTGAAAGTGGTTGTCCGCAGCAGGGGAGCAGAGCTGGATAGCGTTTATAATAAAGCACAACAACTGGAATATCTCTGGAATGGCGACCCGGTGTTCTGGGGCAAAAAATCGCCGGTTCTCTTTCCCATCGTCGGCACGCTGAAAAACGATACGTATTTTTTTAACGGCAATGAATACCATCTCAGCCGCCACGGCTTTGCGCGTGAAATGGACTTTGCCGTTAGCAGCCGGTCCGCCGGTGCCATCACGTTTACCGTGTTGAGCAATGAAGCAACGTTGTTGAAATTCCCCTTTCATTTTCGGTTTGACATTACGTACAGCCTGAATGAAAACCAGTTGGCCGTAGCCTATACCGTCATCAATACCGGGCAGGGGGCTATGTTTTTTTCCGTTGGCGCCCATCCTGCTTTTAAAATACCGTTGGCGGCGGACACCGAATACGAAGATTATAACCTTGTATTCAGCCATCCCGAAAACGCGGGCCGCTGGCCTATTTCAAAAGACGGGTTGATCGACACGCCGCCCATACCGTTGTTAAAAGACAATGCAGGCAGGCTGCCCCTGCGCAAGGAGCTGTTTTTCGAAGATGCGCTGGTGTTTAAACAACTGAAATCGGATACCATCACCCTGCAATCGGCCAAAACGCCGCGTGGCTGGTCGCTGTCCTTTCCCGGTTTTCCCTATATGGGCATCTGGGCTGCCAAACGCGCTGATTTTGTTTGCATAGAACCCTGGTGTGGCATTGCCGATTCCGTTGCTACCGATCAGCAACTGGAACACAAGGAAGGTATCCGGCAACTCGCCCCGCAACAAGCCTTTACCCGCCAATGGACACTGGCCGTATGGTAGAAATAACTAACTTTCCGCTATGCCTGCCACCCTTTTGACAAATATAAAACAGCTTGTCAACGTGCGTCCGCAAACGCCTGTTTTGCGCGGCCCCGATCTTGCCTTGCTTCCCTGTATCGAAGACGCCTGGCTGCTTATCGAAGACGATACCATCGCGGGCTATGGCACCATGAGTGAACTATCTCCTGTCAACGGTCAATGGTCAACTGTCAACTGCGACGGCCGCTTCGTCCTTCCCGCCTGGTGCGACAGTCACACGCATCTCGTTTTTGCCGCCAGCCGCGAAGCAGAATTTATCGATAAAATAAATGGTCTTAGTTATGCCGAAATCGCCGCAAGGGGTGGGGGCATACTCAATTCTGCTCACCGACTGGCCGAAACGAGCGAGGACGAATTGTTCCGCCTGGCCTGGGCGCGGCTGGAAGAGCTAAGCCGTCTCGGCACCGGGGCCATCGAAATAAAAAGCGGCTACGGTCTCAGCGTGGAGTCGGAACTGAAGATGCTGCGTGTTATAAAAAAGCTGAAGGAAAAATCATCGTTGTCCATCAAAGCCAGCTTCCTCGGGGCGCATACCTACCCGCCCGAATACAAACACGATCACCAGGCCTATATCAACCTAATTGTCGATGAAATGCTGCCTGTCATCGCTGGCGAAAAACTGGCCGATTACATCGATGTGTTTTGCGAACAGGGCTTCTTTTCGCCGGAAGAAACGATGATCATCTGCCGCGCCGGTATGGGCTATGGACTGAAGCCAAAAATACATGCCAACCAACTACACTGCTCGGGCGGCACGCAGGCGGGGGTGGCCCTTGGGGCCGTGTCGGTCGATCACCTCGAAACGATGGACGAAGACGCCATCCGCGCTCTCGCAGGCTCCGATACCATCGGCACCCTGCTGCCCGGCGCCGCTTTTTTCCTGCGCATGCCATTTCCACCCGCCCGCCAACTGCTGGAAGCAGGTTGCGCCATTGCGCTGGCCTCCGATTTTAATCCCGGTTCCTGCCCGAGTGGCAATATGAACCTGGTGGTATCCCTGGCCTGTATCCAGATGAAGTTATTGCCCGAAGAAGCCATTAACGCCGCCACGCTCAACGGGGCCCATGCCATGGAACTGGGGCAGGAACTGGGCAGCATCAGCATCGGCAAAAAAGCCAGCCTGATCCTTACCCGGCCCATCTCTTCGCTGGCTTATCTCCCGTATGCCTTTGGCTCCCGGCTGGTGGATAAAGTGATGATAAAAGGGGAGTGGCTGTTTTAATTAAGAACGAGGCGTTAATTCTCAAAAATGTTCTACCTTTTAATTCAAATACCCCCTTCAAATGCAGACCATCCAATCCGAAAAGATCGCCGGCAGAAGCATAGGCCATCATTTTAAGTGCTATGACAAGCAGGACCTGCTGTATTTTACCCGACTGCGACGGTTTGAAACCCGGCTGGGCGAACGCATACAGGTGATCAACGACAAGAACTACCTCGAGGCATCACTTGACCGCAGCACCGCCCGCTACGTGGTATTTGGCATTCCTGAAGACATTGGTGTGCGTGCCAATTATGGCATCGGCGGTACGGATTCGGTGTGGACTCCTTTTCTTTCCTCTTTCCTCAATCTCCAAAGCAATGATTTCCTGAGCGGCGACGAACTGTTGCTGCTGGGGCATTTTGATTTTGGTGACCTGAAATACCTGATCGAACAAAACGCCCATAGCAATGAAGAGCGGATCGATGCCTATCGCCATGCGGTTTACACCATCGACGAAGAAGTGGAAAGCGTGGTAAAACTGATCGCAGAATATGGCAAGATACCCGTGGCCGTCGGCGGGGGCCATAACAACGCTTATCCCCTGATCAAGGGTACGGCGAAAGGATTGTACAAATCGGGACGGATACCCCTTGCGCAGATCAACTGCGTTAACCTCGACGCACATACGGATTTCCGCCCCTCCGAAGGGCGCCACAGCGGCAATGCCTTCCGCTATGCCGAGGAAGACGGTTACCTGCAGAAATACTGCGCCGTGGGTGTGCACGAAAACTACCTGCCGCAAAACGTATGGCTGGACATTGTCAACAATCCCTTTATCGATTTTATTACCTACGAAGATATTTTCCTCCACGAAAAAAAGAACTTTATACAGGCCGTGGCCCATGCCGTTGGTTTTACCGACGACAACTATACCGGCATCGAGGTAGACCTCGATTGCATCGAGGGTGTTTTGGCCAGCGCCACCTCGCCCGCAGGTATGAGTACCCTGCATGCACGACAGTTCGTGAACTTTGCCGCCATGAACGCCAAACCTGCTTACCTCCATGTATGCGAAGGCGCCATGCAACTCGCCGATGGCCGCAAGGACGAATCCACCGGTAAGCTGATCAGCTATTTGGTAAGTGATTTTATTAAAGCCAGCCAGTCATAGCTCAAAACGGTATCCCGATATTCACATAACTCCCGATCTTCTTGCTCTGGTCGCAATACATCAGGCTGAACTCAAGTGGCCCGAGTGCAAAATTATACCCGAAGGTGAGTGCATAGCCCGAAAGAATGTCCGGGTTTTGGAAGAAAGCGCTTTTGCTCACGAAGTTGTTGAACAATATATTGGCGCGGCCGGTAATATAGGTGTTGAGAAACAGTTCATAGCGGAACGCGCCCTGGAAAGTAGCCATGCTCGGCGAATACAATGAACCCTCCTGCAAACCCGCAAACTGTATTTGGTTGTGAAACAGGTGTGTGAGCCCGCCGATGGAAAACTCGTTCATGATATTGCGGTGATAATTGAAATTGATGCCCGATTGCATCATCAGTTCCAGCGTGGTTTTGGCGGTCAGCGGTATATAGCCGTCGACGTTCAGGATCGTTCTCGGGTAGGGGTTGGTCGCCACGCGGAATGAATCAGGATTGGCCGGCTGCCCGTTTTGAAAGAACTCCACATCGGGCCCCTGTGTAAATACCCAGTCGCCTTCCGCGTCTATCTTCACACCCCGCCGGGGATACACGGTTCTGTCGAGGCTGTTATGACGCAGGTACAGGTAGATCGTGGGGAAATTATTCGAACCGCTGAAGAGGAAGTTTGTATTGAAGATGGCCGGCCGGTAGTGCAACCACTCAAACCGGTAACCAACGCCATAGTCCAGGTTGCGGCCGGTGCTGTATTGCAGGTGACTGTCGAAGTCAAGGTATTGCTGTTTGTACAACCCGTCCT